>NZ_JBHSZD010000002.1:0-272075 GCF_042662885.1 Halonotius sp. GCM10025705
AGAGTGGCCGAAAGCCAGTACCTGACTCCATTCCAAATATGATGCTTGAGTTGGTATTGGCTACTAACAATGGCGAACAGCATCAAGAAATCAGCCGGCGGGTTGGCTCTCCAGATCACGAAAGAGGCACGCAAGGCAGGGCTAGCCGTTGAAGATAGCGAAGGAACAGCTACTCGACGTGCCGAAGTCTACGTATACGGGTTTGATGATCTGCTATTGCTCATTGACAGTGAGAATGTGGCTGTCTCCCATCGAGCAGAATTAGTCGCTGCTGCTGCTCGCGATAGTAGTTCAATCCATCGAGGAGAGGTTGCGACGGTTGAAATTGCAGGAAACGGCTATCAGATCCAACTCCCTGGCTGCCGAGATGCTGGGTTTGAGGTCGGTGACAGTGCACCGGTGGCAGTTGGGAAGGCCGTGATCTTCGTCTACAATGGGAGTAAGCGTCGGCTCGCCCAGGATCTCTTGAGTATCCATACTGAACAAGTTAGTAGCTAATACTAACAAATTTCACTAGTGGTTGGGCGGTTGGAGATTCTTCATCGAGAAGTCGGACTTAGGGACGAACCGGCCTGCCAATCGTGCGAGCTCACGAGTCCGTTGAACATCGGCAAGGTTGTGTTTGAGGAGTGGCAGCCACTCAGACGCCTCAAAGGCGGCCACAGCTTCTTCGCTATCTTCGAATGGGGCACACGTTTCATCGGTAAGCAAAGCATCGTAGACGCCAACAAGGTCGCTGTGACACTTTGTATCGAAGCGATCCACGATCTGCATCATATCTGCGTAGGCAAGGTCGCCGAACGGCCACGACATATCGTGCTGGAGGAACCGTGTGCGACAGAACGGGAGATCGAAGCCACCATTCCACGTCTCGCCGTTGAAAGCGGTGAGATAGTGGCGGTCGCCATCTAGCTGCTCGGTCGCAAACGAGGCTACTGTGTCTAGTAACTCTCGTTCGTCAGCGACGATATCCAACTGGACTGTCCCGCTCGAACATTCGTCGAGTGTGCCGACAAGCAGTTTCCGATCAATATCATCTCGTCCGGCAGTATTGAGCACGAGTGATTCGCCGAGTGTGTGACTAAAGCCAGCGGCTGTGATCACCGCATCGTCTTCGAATCCGGAGGTCTCGATATCGAACGCAACCGGAGAGAGTTCGGAATCACTCATCGAGAAGATTGATGATGGGCTCGTTCTCAAATCGCTCTCGTGAGACACCAGCTTCTTTAAGAGCAATCGCCACGATATCTGACGATTCTTCTTTGATCCCATCGTCACATGATCACTAACCAGCCACGTGTTGAGTACGTCGTCGACCATCTCAACCGGGGCCACAAGTTTCCCTATTTCTTTTTCAATGCTATGTTCAACGGTGTAAACAACGAAGAAGTAAAGCCCTCCTTGGCCGTGTTCGGCCAGTTTTTCATGCTCTTCAAGGATGCGGTCGTGGTGTGGCTTCCAAATTCGGAACTGTCCATATCCTCCCTCCTCACCAGAAGCCGTCTCATACCTGTCTATGCAGGATTTAACTTCAACTTCGTATGACATGTTATCGGTTGACAACACATAATCATCATACCACGATTCGAAGGAAACTGATCTGAACCCTAGCTGATTCATGACGACATGCGCGAGGCGTTCAGCATTGTATCCTCTGCTGGATGCAGTTTCCCGCCCACGTCCGTCGCAGGTGTTTGATCTATCGTGCCATCGGACGTCTTCTAATCTTACTTCTGGGTTAGAAACAACAGAGCACGCCGAGGAGTCACTCATGATTCTACCCTCTTGATGAGCCAGTAGCTGGGAGCCAGATCGATACTGAAAGTGTCCCGTACTACCGCGTTCTTTGCGTCGAATTCTCCGTTCTGAGCGTGTCGGTGGTGGCAACTTTTCGAGCCGTCTTCAGCACGGACAATCTGACGGTTCCGATCGTCCGTGGAATCAGCACGCTGGGAGTTATCCCCGCGATCTCTATGTACGTCGAGAGGGTGAACGATACCGGTCTCACCCACACTACGGTTCGCTGTGATCTCGGCACCCCTGAGTGTGCGATCTATCTGCTGGTCGGCGACTGTTGCCAGAACAGCGTTGTGGCTCGCTGTAGGCGTCGTCGGAGCAGCTGTCAGTGAGAGGCCTCCCAGAAGCGGCCGATCCGATGGGTGCCTCCAGGGATAGTGATCACACTGCTCCAAGTGGTGGCAGCTGTTGATTTTATCGCCCACGCAGTTGGGCTGCTGGTCAATCAGGTGTGGCTGCCAACAGCGTTGCTTGGAAGGCAATTCCATTCCGGCTGTGACCGCTGTTCTTGTGGCGGCCAATGTGGGTGCTAGCATTGGCGTTGTGAGACGACGCCACCAACGCGTGTCGAGGCTCACTCTCAGTCGTCGATGTTGATACCTCGCTATTTCGTCCAGTAGCGTCGTTATGTAACACCATATGATGGCCGCCACTAATAGTTTTGGTATCAAAAGTATTAGTACCGAACCGGCTAAGAAGATAGATAGAAATTACTAGGTATGGGATCACCTGGGCCAAAGCGGCAGGTGTCCGATACGCGATTACTATTCGAGATCCTCATCTCTGAAGATCGATCCGTATTAGCTGCTGAAATACAATCAAACGTTGCTCTTGGAACGGTGCAAGCTGTCCGTGACCGTCTCAATAATTTGGCCACAGATACGGGGTTTGTTGAAGTCAAAACTGTATCTAGCCGTAATATGTACCGTCTTACTGCAGCGGGCCGACAACGAGTGGCGGTAGCTGTTCGTGAAAATCTTGAGTGATCGGCCGATTACAACTATTCCCACCGAAGCGTTCCAGAATTTTAGTCCGGCTCAGTTGTGGGTTGATTTCGCGGTTGTGTGGGCATCTCACTTCGTAAAGCTCTATGTAGCCGGTGACCAGGGATTTTCTCTACCTTGCTGCTCCTCTCTCAGCTTCGTATCGTCATCTGTTATCCGTTCGAGTCTCGACATAATATAAACAAAAAGATTTGCAGCCAAATCTAATTGGTGGTTGTTATAATGTGCTATCTGAAATAAAAGCGAATGACTAAGCCGCAAGGCGATAGCAAATAATTAGAGCTATGGATACCGAGAAAAGAAAAAAATTCACGTCATATATCCCTCAAGATAGGTACGATCAAATTGAGGAATTAGCTACCAATTTGGATGTTTCAAAAAGCAAGGCCCACAATATGATATTGACGGCCGGATTATCAAATTGGGAAACTACCATTCGGATCGTCCAGTTGGAAGCAAAACTTGATCTCATAATAGAGTCCTTCGCCGAAGAACCGGCCGCTAGAGAGAAAATGAAAGAGGCTGTTGAAGACTTTTACGAGGAGAAATCAATGGATGTCTCAACGAGTGACACACAAGAACCAACTGATGCAATGAAGTCAGTCGGGATCACGCCCGAAGAGTGGAGCAATTGAAGTACCACGGGCACGGTGGCCCGTGGCTTCCGCGTTTACTCCACCGAGCTGATAAATCGATCCCAGACGGCGGCGAGTAACTGACTTTGCTTCACAGAACTCTCAATCTGGCTTGAATGGGTTTGTCGCCGTCGTGAGTCGGGTCACATCATCAAACACGTCGAAATCATCGTCAAACGAGTAGATGTATTCGATGTCTTCACTCTGCATGTACGCAGCGAGGATCGAATCGACCCATTCTGGCCCTGATGACGCCTCATATATCCGGAACAACTGTTCGCCGTATAGATTAACGGCTTTCGAGCCGTAGACAAATTCGAACCCGCGACTCGATTGCAGGCGATCAAGAGTCTCGGATGCAGCCCTTGCTGATACGTTTCTGGAGTGGATGGAGAATTTCGGGGACAACGTAGTTTACCAGTCTCGCACGGGGCAACTCCCCGGTATCGATCCCGCTGAATATCGCCGCAGCGGTGTCGTGACGCTCCGCATTCGCATTTCGCGCGGCGAGAACAATATTTGAATCAATACAGACTGCCTGCATTACTCGCTCCAAGCACTCTCAGCCGCAGCTTCGCTCTCCCATGCCGGCCCGTCGAACGGGTCGGCGTCTTCGAACGCACCGTATTCTTCGTGGACGATCTCAAGCGAAAGTTCTCCATCTGAGATAACCCACCGAACTGTATCTCCCGGCTCAAGCGCGTCATCGAGTGCGTGCCGAATTGGTGCTGGGATCGTCGTTCCATAACTGTCGTTGATCGTGGATTCCGCCTCCACGCGTGGGTCTGAGTCACTTGACATACGCAGTTGTTGTACCCCGAGTGCAATAAATTGGGCGGCTAATTGGTGGTTCAAACTGTATCGCTCAGTTGTAGTAGATTGGCTTGACTATATTCAAACTGACAGTAACACGTTAGTAGGTTCTACTAATAACCGGTTCCGGTGACAATGAAGATGCCAGGTACGAAATTGAAGCGGATACAACATCGGGCATACTGTATTTGGAGTTTAGTATAAATTTTATTCCAATCTAAGCGATATATTTATAAATAAATCGGTCAAATTGGAATATATGAGACGGACAGCAATACAAATCATCGAGTGTCTACGCGACCGATCGTACGCTGTCGGCGAGTTAGCTGATGCGATCGACAAGAGTCAGAATTGGACTTCGGAGGTCGTGAGCGACCTAGCTGACGAGCATCTCGTAGAACGGGATAATGGCGTACAGCTGGCCGATACGTATGAAGCAACGCTCTGTGCTGACTTGATCGATAGATATGCACTCAGTAAAGTGCTGACAGGAACGAAAGAAGATGTTCTCAGTGCACTCCTTTCGGATCCGAAAACCATCGGCGAGTTACAACAAGCGGGCTTTGCAAAATCGACGCTTTATGAACATCTAAACGAGATCCAAGAAACCGGCGCGATCGCCAACACCGATAACGGGTATGCTATTACTGATGAGACACTGCGCTCATTTCTCAGGGCCAGAACGCGAGGCAACCCGTTTGAAACAGTGTATCAAGCAAACGGAGCCCGACTCATCGAAACGAGAAATGACGATGACGATGGGACACCGACTGCGTTCTCTGCGTTCACTCGCTACGGTGTTGAGTTTCACTCCGCGACAACCTACCACTATGAGGGAGATCGGCAACTCGATCTTGAGGCGGTCTTGATCCATGCAGTGGCTGTTGCAGAAACCAAGAAACAGATGGCGATGGCTGGCGTCTTCTATCTCACCCACCGCGGGACGCTTGATACCAGTGAGTGCTGGCGGCTGGCCAACAAGTGGGAGTGTGTCGAGCAGTGGGCGGATCTGTTGGCCTATGTTGACCAGCGAGCGGTTCACGACGCCGATCTATTTCTTCCGTGGGCGGAATTCATTGATCTTGCCAATGACTACGGCGTCTACCCCCGCGGGCAGCATCCGGAAGATAGTCTCCAGCGGGGCCTCGAAGAACTTGGCGAGAGCCTTGCAACGAGTGTTGATGTGTATCTCCTCGGCGGTGGCAACCTCATCTTGCGGGGTCTGAAAGACGCAACAAAGGATGTCGACCTTGTCGTTGAGGACAAACAGACGTTTCTGACGACGGCTGAGACACTACAGGAGTTAGGCTACGAGGAACGAGGAGCGTTGGAGACAGCATACGCCCAACTCGATCCGAACATCGTTCTTGAGAAGGAGGGGTTTCCACGATGGGATATTTTTGTCGAGGCGGTCGCAGGCCAACTCCAGCTGACCGAGGCGATGATACAGCGGTGTGATGAGTCACTCACGTATGGGAATCTCACCGTTCATCTGCTCTCGTTAACGGATATCTTTCTGTTCAAATCGATCACAGAGCGGGAAGGCGATCTCGAAGATGTTGCATTGATTGCTAAGCAAGCGTCGCTTGATTGGGACGGGATCTTCGAGGAGATCAAAACACAGGAGCGACTCACGAAGCAATTGTTTTCCTTTGCGGTACTGGATACGCTTGATATCCTTGCGGAGCGGTATGATATTGTCGCGCCAATCAAACGAGAGCTTGTTTCCTACTGTCTTGAGAATGCATTGCTTGTCTCATTGGAGACGCCAAAAACAATCGAAGACCTCCGTACGGAACTCGACTTCCCCGACCACCGAATCTACAACAAACTTCGGCAGCTGGAGGACGACAGACAGATTTCTGTTGATCGGAGTGGTCGCCTCAACACGTATCAACGGGATGGGCCACTCGATCGTTGATATCTCTGTTCTGTTGAATTTTGCTCGAAAAGTGGGAAGAGCAAACCGAATTTCGCACACTATTTGCGTATGAAATCTTGAATCACAATAGAGAAGTCTCATAGTCTATATCTTCGCATCTAAAGTCATTCCCCGCGATACCGGTAGGTCTTCACAGGTGTCGCAGCTTCCGCGTGTGTCACTCCAACCTGATCGAAACCACGAAACGAGAAATCATTCGCTCTCTTCAAAAATATTATATACCAATTACATTAAAATCCACATCAATGGTAGATTTTGGCACGCATGAACATAATGACTTGATCTCAATAGAGGTCAGAATAGACGAAATCCTTCGATCTGAAGGAGACAACCGTGCGTACAAATTTACTGTATCTACCACAGACGAAACGCAACTCAAGTTGAGCATCTGGGATGAGTGTCCAGCTGTAGATACTGATTGGAAGGTCGGAAATTGGTATCGGCTGGAGGGTGCGTTAGTGAAGAAATGGTCTTCTACGATCGAATTAAATGGGGCGAACAAAACGACCGCAGAACAAATCGATATACCAGACGCCGCAGATGACTATTCCAATACCGGTCATAATTTCACCTCGAATCAAGACACGAGCTTGATGCATGTAGGGCCGGTGAATTACGCCTCATCGAATATCACAGCGAGGCGGAAACAAGAATTTCAGCGGGCACTCGATGCGGCGATTGAGACCGCTATTCAACAGGACGTTGACTCGATTGTCTTAACCGGACAACTATTTGCAACGCAAAGCCCGGCAAAAAAGGATATTCGGGCCCTGCGCGAGTCACTCAATGAATTGCGTAACAATGACATTCCACTTTTATTAGCGGGGTCGCCACGCGATAATGAATTTGCGTTGGTAGATGAATTGACTGCGGATGGCCTGGTGAAACCATTGTCCAGTTCACCTGTTGTAATCGGTGATGTGGCGATCTATGGAACTTCTCCGGTTGACTCTAAAAATGTGCTGTCTGAGATTCGTACACTCGATCCAATGCCCCATAACGTGGAGTCGGCAGTCCTTGCAGTGCCCGGTACAATTGCTCCACCGGTGTCTGATACAGGGTTGAGTGTTGACGACATACAGTCAGCTTCTTCAGTTCCATTTGAGGCGATTATGGCTGGCGATCGCCGACATCGTCAATCACATGCCCCAACCGAGGTCTCTGACTGTCAAGTGTTCCAAGCTGGGCCAATTGAATACCTACTACGAAAGTGGGCACTTGAAGAGCCACCAGAGTATCCTTGTTCAATCCGGATTATTGAGCCATCAACAACTGAGCAGGTCTCAATCCCGCATCGTCCATTTGTGTTGTACCGTATTGAAAGCCCTAGTGCTGAAGATCTTCAACTGCTAAAAAACGGTATTGAAGCAGCTGACCGAACTGTATTGATGCAGTTGGCAGGCCCCAAAGGCTCTGAGCCTCTCTCGAAGAACAGCTTGGAGAAGTGGTTACAGGAACAGACATCGGTGAGTAAGATCTGGGATGAACGATCAAAGTCAACAGAAGATCAGCCGCTTTGCGTAGAAACTCTCACATCCGAGCCCCCGTGGAATTATCCAATAACCTACCCACCGAATCCCGTGAAACGTCCTCTACAGAAGGCCCCTCTACGTCCCCAGAAACGGAAGGCGGTGCAACCGATCCAGACTCTCAGACAGCAGATTCAAGACTCTATTTTGCTCCCTGTGATAACCCTATTTTAGCTCAATATTTTGAAGAGACTGTGCTTACTGGAATCACTGGAAAGATTGATATAGATGTCACAGCCGACAACGCAAGTGATCCATTCCATGTCTGGGGAATCCCTGAGCAAAAGGCAGAGAAATATAGAAACATGGGAGCTGGTGACTTTGTTCTATTTTACACTGATAATGGAAAGTATGAGTATGCTGCCGAGATTACTGCCATAGAGCAGAATCCAAACGTAGTCGAGTCCCTGGAACGAGCATTCTCAAACAACGACATTGACACAAAAGCCCTCGATCGGTGGGACTACTGTCTGTATTTGCAATCACCATTCGACGTGGCTATTGAGGGCGAAAGTGTTCATGGGTACGCTGGTCACACACGTAACAAACCTTTCAATTTCTCAAGATTAAATAAACAGGGACGAGAAGCGATCAGACAGGAATACGGGAGTATTAGAAGTTATCTTCAGTCTCACGGTGTTGAAGATCACAGAGATACGCTCAAGAACAATGACTCCGAAATCGACACCGAGTTTGATTCTTCAGAGGAGGTGATTGAGTTAGTCTCTGAAAAAACCGGGGCGACTACATCCTCTATTGGGCGTGACGTGTCAAAATTAGATAAAAGGGACATTTCACTCTCTACTATATTTACCGTTCTACGAAAAAAATATGATTCAGATAGTACTTCATCAATTCTTTCAGTTGATGCGGTAGGGGTAGTACGTGCTGCTCGCTTCCAAGAGGCAGGGTATACCACGATCACAGACTTAGCTACGACCCCGGTTTCTGAGCTTTCTGCTGTTACTGAAATCTCAAAAAGTGCAGCGGAGGTAATGAGAGGTCATGCAAAAGAATTGCAATCCGATGAGAACACCGCAGAGCAAATCGCATCGCAATCTGGTTGTGATATTGAGTCAGTGGAAAAAACACTGAAAGTTGTAGGTGCAACAGGCGTTCCACGTTCAGAGGCCCGGCAAATCGTAACTGACCTCCATACGAATCTATCGTTACTTGATATCGACGGGCTACAACGTCGAGCCGCATATCACCTCGTTGATCACGGCTACAAGACGCCAAGTGCTATTGCAAGAGCAGATGCGGATGAGCTTATTGAAGTCCCGCAAATCGGGGAAGGAAATGTAGATACTATTCAGGACAATGCTGCAGACATTGCAGATACAGACGATGACGACCCAGAGGATCACTCAGAGACACAAACTTCAGAGAATCCTTCGGACGACGGTGTAGATAATTCCGATCCGACCTTCGGGGATCCTCCAGCAATTGAAAAATTAGCAGCAATTAGCGGGCTAGATCAGGGTCATATCCAAGATACACTCAGACAGATTGAATTCGCTGGCTGTTCACCTGAGGAAGCAAGAGAGTGGTACTGTCAGTATCTTGCAGATATGCTCCGTGAGCAGGGCATATTTGCTCTTGAGGGTGTAGGGCCATTGAGTGGGCGACAGCTGGTAGAATCTGGCATCACTCAAATCGATGATCTTCAAACCGCTGTTCCAGAACGGATCGCAAGCGAAACTCAATTTTCAGTTGACCGAGTAAAGGAGCTTCAGCAGGCAGCCCGAGATGAAAGATACGAGAGTTTAGACGCAGATACTTCTGAATTGACTGACTATCTAATCAAGACATACAGCACAGAAATCACTGACAAACGGATTACCCGAAACCGAGCCAATGAGCTACTTGCCCAAAGTGTTGGTCATCAAGCAGAATTTAGACCTCAACAATGGGAAGCGATTGACAAACTGGCCAATGAGAGAGACCAATTGCTTCTCGTCCAACGGACAGGATGGGGCAAAAGCACAGTCTACTTTATCGCTACCAAAGCAATCCGGAACGACGGCGGAGGCCCAACGCTAATAATCAGTCCATTGCTGTCATTGATGCGAGATCAGATCAAGAATGCTGAAGAAGAACTTGGATTGTCAGCTCGGACAATCAATTCACGAAATGAGGATAACTGGGAGCAAATATATGAGGATATCATCGAGGGTGACTGCGATTTAGTATTAGTTTCTCCAGAACGCCTGGGGAATCAGGAGTTCCGAGACCAGGTACTGAGTCAGATGGACGATGGATTTGGTATGTTAGTTGTCGATGAAGCTCACTGCATTTCTGATTGGGGTCATGACTTCCGCCCTGATTATCAACGCGTCACAAGAATCCTTGACCGCCTCCCATCTAATGTTCCTGTGGCAGCGACTACTGCAACGGCGAATGATCGCGTCGTCGATGATATTACGACTCAGTTACCGGGATTAGAACCAATTCGGGGTAATTTGGTTCGAGACTCCTTACGTATCCAGGCGATCAATATGGGTGACCGGCAAAAACGGTTAGCATGGCTGGCGGAGAATCTCCCAGAGGGTGACCGTGCAGGAATTGTATACTGTTTGACTATCGATGATGTAACCCGGGTTACGGAGTGGTTGTCGAAAAAGGGATACAATGTTAACTCCTACCATGGGCGTCTCGATACTGACAAACGACAAGAACGAGAGCAAATGTTACTCAACAACGATGTTGATGCATTAGTGGCGACTAACGCTCTCGGAATGGGTTTTGACAAACCCGAT
Source organism: Halonotius sp. GCM10025705 (assembly GCF_042662885.1). Taxonomy (NCBI): domain Archaea; kingdom Methanobacteriati; phylum Methanobacteriota; class Halobacteria; order Halobacteriales; family Haloferacaceae; genus Halonotius; species Halonotius sp. GCM10025705. The sequence goes on from NZ_JBHSZD010000002.1 coordinate 10,480, forward strand.
TTGAAGTATGTTATTCATTTCCAACGGCCACAGAATCTCATTCGATACTATCAGGAGATCGGACGTGCTGGACGGGATCTAGACACGGCGGATGCTGTCGTTCTTTCAGGCTCTGACGATGATGAGACAGCTGAGTACTTCATTGAATCCTCGTTCCCATCCGCCAGTAACTTCGAGGCTGTTCTTGAGGCGATCAGCGATGCAGAAGAGCCGCTCTCCAAATGGGATCTCCGGATAGAATCTGATGCATCTCAAGTATATCGGTGCGTCCAAATGCTCGAAGTAGATGGTGCGCTTGAACGAACTGATGAGGGATATTTCCGAACCGCGAATCCATGGACGTATGATGAGGACAAGTATAATCGAATCACTGAGCAACGGTATACAGAATTGGAACGAATTCAGGAGTTCATGCGAACAGATCAATGCCTGACGCTGTTTATTGATCAACAGCTTGATGGCCAGATGAGCGACCCCTGTGGGAGGTGTGCAAACTGTACTGGTAACTTCTATCCACAAACAGTCACAGATCAGAGTCTGATTGATGAAGCTGTAAAACACTATCAGAGCAGTGGAATAGAGACCATTAGCAATCGAGTGTATCGATACTTGGAGAGCGGGGGTCGTGAAAAAATACCTCCCGAAAACCAACTCGAAACTGGGCGGAGTCTATCCGTCTATGAGGAGCCTGGTTGGGGAACTGCTGTCAGAGAAGGCAAATACGAGACTGGTCAGTTTGAAGAATCACTCGTAACCGGCGCAGTAGATATGATCGAAAACAAGTGGGATCCATCCCCAGCCCCAACGTGGATTACATATGTCCCCTCAGAATCGAATGAGGGGCTTGTAGCTGATTATGCAAGCCGGTTAGCTGATGATTTAGGGTTGAAGATTGTTGATTGTATACAGAAAGTGGATGATACAGTCCCACAAAAAGAGCTGAGTGGATCAGCTGAGAAATGTGACAACGTCCGAGGAGCATTCGAGATTACTGACGACGTGAGATCCGGCCCAGTCTTACTGATCGATGATATTGTGGCTTCGCGGTGGACGCTTACGGAAGTTGGTCGACAACTTAGTAAGTCGGGGAGCGGTTCAGTATACCCATTCGCATTAGCTAAACGGAGAGGATAGATCGATGGAACAACCTACCTTATCGGACGAGAGCAATGTTACATTGCTGCTCACATCACATCTGGGAGCCGCTGTCGATGAGACGAGTGATGATACACTCGGGCCCACACAGTGGCATGACTTTACTAGGGCTGTCAATGAATCCTCACTAGACTCAATTGGTGAGCTTCTTTCGCTTGACACCAGTGAGTTGCCAGCGACGCCCTTCTCAGATAAGATTAGTCGTGAATGGGTCACAGAGCGGCTGTCAAATGCATCTCGATTGGCGTTGGAGCTCGAGGACTTGAATCAAAGCGGGATATGGGTGACAACAGAATTTGAGCACTCATTTCCCTCTCAATTAACCGAGACACTCGGACGAAAAGCTCCGCCGTTCCTCTATGTTGCCGGAGATGCTGAGAATTTCCAGCCGGAGGCTGCGGGATTTGTTGGCTCACGTGAGGCAACTGACGCTGACCTAGAATATACGAGAGATCTTGCTGATATGGCACTGAAAGATGGATTTGCTGTTGTCTCAGGAGGAGCGAAAGGGGTTGACAGTGCTGCTGAGGAAGCAGGGTTGAATGCTGCGGGGCCGGTTATTGAATTCCCCGCTGAAGGAATCAAGAACGCACTTTCAAACAACAACCTGCGAGAGTCGGTACTCAATGGGGATCTCACACTTGCTTCGATGTATAGACCTGATGCTTCCTGGAGTATTGGAGGGGCTATGGGCCGAAATAAACTCATACACGGGTATGGGAAATATACATTCGTCATTCGGAGTGGAGATGAGACCGGTGGTACATGGGAAGGTGCAACAGAGAACCTCTCAAATGAGTTTTCAGAGCTATTCGTTTGCACCCATCAAGACGATGCCCCAGGCAATGAGAAGTTAATTTCTAAGGGCGGTGTTCCGATCGATCCTGAGTCAAAACCCGCTGGGATGTCGTTTGCAGAATGGGCAACTAGTAAAATCGACGACAATCAGAATGAAACTGACCCTTCCAACAAGGATTCATCAGAATCTGTTGGCGAAACAGATGCCGATCATCAGTCATCTCTCGAAGAGTTCTGACCAAAATGCAAAGTGGTTAACGACAAAGGATCAACCAAGGCTAAGGATTTTCTGGCGAGGATCGTGTCGAAGACTTATCCTATCCTCTGGCAATCGAATCGAGGCTAAACTGACTTGAGGGCAAGCTCTGAGGAGGTTCTGCCATCACTCTAGATAATCTTGGATTGTTCGGTGATTCGGATCAGCAGAAGTAAACGCAAACTCTCGACTGTTCGCAGGAGCCTCGCTCGGAACTTCGTTATGATTGAGCAACTGTTCAGGATACGCCTCATATGCGAGTCCAACCAGCAGCGGCTCAATCTCCGCGAGGTATGCTGGATAGCCATATGGCCCTGGATTGGTCTTCGGATCCCACGCTTTGATCCAGAGATATGTTTGATCTGTAAGTCGTGTCGTTCCTTGTTCGAAAAGTTCGCTGCCCAACTGAGTTTCTTCGAGTCCTTGCCATATACCGTTCGTGAAAGCTCTCCTATGTGCCAAGCGTTACCGTCACCCCAACGTGCAAAGCTCCTTGTCGATGAATAGTCCTTTGCAATCTCCTCAAAGTTCGCGCTTAATTCGTTTTTCTTCCCGTATGCTTCTGCTTTTCCAATATATCGTGGAATGATATCCTCCGGTGACGGCTCTTTAGCATCCGATGTGAGCTGGTAGAGTACATATATCAATCCGCTTGCCCCTCTTTTGACCCCATCTTCATCCACGCATTTCTTTCCCTCATGCCGAATTCTTCGATCAATCCCTTCGCTACGTCTCAGAATCGTTGTATCACCGCTTATTTTGGTCTCGACAACGAGGTTTTCATTCGTTTCGAACAGTTCGATCGGATCTGCCTCTGCTGAGCTGTTGATATCCTGTAAGATTGTGTTCTCAACCCATTCGTGCCAGAGTCCGATCTTAGAGTCCGCACTTGGTTCTCTCACAGGTGCCTCTGCGATCTGTTGTGCTTCTTCGTTCGAGGTATTGTGACTATCGCTCACCCACCAGGGCCGACTTTTCCCATCTCATGAACGACCCGATTCGGGACAAAATCTCGATTGGCGAAGACCTGATCGAACCGGGGGAGTGAATGCACAAGCCCGACTAATTTTCCTTCAAGTTCGTGTCGGTACGTTGGTAATCCATATGGCCCAGTCTCTAGTTCATCGACATCAATTACCCATGCGTATAGTGGGGAGTCAGTGCGGTCATAAACGGTCGCAATATGATCATACTTTCCGTAACTCCCCCATGAACCATCATCTTCCCACTCCGAGATGGGAAGCGCATCTCGAAGCCTCCTAAAGTGATCTAACAGCCGACTGGTAACCTTGCTGGATTCACCAATATATACTGGAATAATATCAGATGGGGATTCAACGGGTTCGTTTAGAGTGTACAAGAGATACAAATATTCTCCACGTCCTCGTCCTAGGCGGTAAGAGTCGTACTCGTCGGTCATCGCTAACTCACTTCTTGAGTGGTCAATCATCGGGACGGGATCTGGAGTTCCTGCTGACTGGATATCAGAGAGAATGGTCTGCGCTACCCAATTATCCCATACCTCCTCTTTGCCGAACATCTTTGATAGTTCTAACCAGTTCACCGGCTATAATTAATATTGACCCCTATGGCTCTTACCGAAGACAGCGAAACAAAGAAATCTGGATTCTGGCAGAACGTGTCGTGCAAGATGCAACGCGCGAATACGACACCAACCTCAATTATAACCTCAGCACAAATTTATCACAGTCCTCATCGTTGCAATGTGTATGCAGTCGAAGGCACACACAGCGATCGTAGCCGGTACGAGCTCCTGTGTCGTTGCCAGTTGGATTCGGTCACGAACGGTTTCCGAATTCGATCCAACAGCTGAACCGCCACAGAGATCCGAATTGATATCGCGGAGACTTCCAATGGTGGCGGCAGGTATCGGATTCACCGGGCTCAGTGCCACAGTCTCTGGGTATTTTGATACTGCCGAACTGGAGGTTCTCTCGGATCCTGCCGATGGACGCCCACTACATCAACGATTAGAACATCACCGTGAACTACACTCATTGCCCCTGCTTGGGAAGGCAATGACGACGGCACATTTGTTACGACACAGTGCCAGCCACTTCGGCCAGTGGCTGACCACTAGACTTGATTTATCCGATCACACTGCAGCAGTGATTGACGCATTAGAATCATTATCCGATTGGGTCATCAATGCCGTTGGAACCGGTATCTTCGGACACATTCTGGGCGACGTTCCAACAAAGGGTACCGGAGGCACTGCGCTTCAGTTGTTGAAACCGTTCACCGATCACAACTTTGCGCTGGGTTGGGTAAGTGCCGATTCCACTGGGGCCAACGAGCATCTCACATTGGCGGGGACGGCGTTAACTGGAGCAGCTTGGGCATTGGTTGGTGCACATGTCTTTTGTTGGAAGCCCCCGGAGCAGCATTTGACATCGTATCTCAACCGACTCAGAAAACAGGAATCGGTGACAGCCGCAGCGTCGATGATTCGGGACGATATCGCTCGACTTTTTGAGCGAATATTCGATCGATTCAAAGAATCGCTGTTCGATGACAGTGCGTCTTCGCAGCCGCTCACCCAAGATTATCCCTCTGAGACGAGCTGGATCAACACCTCCCACGACCCTCAGGATAGTTGCGGGATTGACTCTTTCTCACCGGAGTCGCTCCATCAGAACGGGATTCTCCCCGAAGATATCCTTGAGTTGCAAAATGGTTCCGCACTCTATTCCGCTGAAACTCTTGGGGAAGGACGAGGTTCATTAATGTCTTCAGACTCTACTACTAGTGAACAGAATCTTCGGAAAGATAGCGATGACAAGCCACTGGAAGGGTCTGAGGAAGACACTAAATCTCTGTTTGAGGAGCCGGATTGGGATTCGTAACTCAAATCCACAAACAAGGGGTGATCAAATTACGAAATAATCATCTGCGTTGTCCTTCATTTCAGTCAGGTGAGTCACTTTGTGCTTCATCGATACGCTTCCGGATTTGAGTCTCGACTCTTCAAGATCGATCAATACAGGCAAAAAGAACCCACCAAATGAGTCTCCGATTGAGAACTTTTTCGAGCCACGTTTCGTCGCGACACGTAACGCTCTTGAAGCCGATCGCGTCACTGCGACGAAATACCACTGCCGCTTGGCGAGTGTTTGATCTTTAGAGAATACTGCCTGCCCAGAATCTATCACGTCATCAAAGTGAGCTTTGAAATCATCCACGTCATTCGATTCTAATTCGGTGATAAATACAAGCTCTTCTTGTTCTCTTAGTAACCGACTTCTCACCCTACGAAAACAGATGTATCCGGACTGCTCAACGATATCGACTTTCTCGAAGTCGTAGGCTTTGAGTTGTTCTTTGACTGATTCAATATACTTCTCGGTGTCCATTTACATCATTAGCTGATGTCTAACATGTTATATCTTGGTGCTGACCCAAACCCTGCTTAATTCATATGGCTCTTGCCGAAGTTGGTGAAACAAGTTTATCGTATTTCTATCAGGATGAGTAGTGCAAGATGGAACGCGCGTATCTTGCACAGACCGAGATTCCCCAATGTTAGAGACGTATACTGCCGTTTCGCTGTCTTGGGTAAGAGACGAGTGCAATAGATCTGTTTTCGGGTTCGATTCGCGATGGCTACGTTCGGTTGCACTCTGAACCAGATTAGGCAAGATCCCCGATAGCTTCGGTAGCAACGCGTCTGACTTCTTCGTCGTCACTTTCGTTCCTGACTTGTTGAAGCGTCTCCCGCGCTTTATCTCCACCGAGCTCGCCGAGAAGATTGACGAACAGCGTCGTCTCGGCTAACTGTATATTGAATACCTCATCCTCATTACTGACGAGATGAGTCAGTTCGGAGGAAACCCAGTCGACAAATGGGTCTCGTGAGAGGCCAGTCTGACCGGATTGATCGGCTACGACGTGTGCCAAAGCGAGGTACGACGCGGGTTCAAGCGCGTCTGACTTCTCGAATTTCTTGACAAGGTCATCGACGACTGGATCTAGATAGGCTGGATCGTCTTTAGCGAGCTCTAATAGTATCTCTCCACGAGTGAGATCCTGCATGAACTCGTCGGACATGTCACGAATGGGTGTGTCACTCCACTCGGTTGGGGGTCGGTTTGCGAGGTCACCAACGATGTTAGGTGTTGCTTTGGTGACCAGGTCTGGTTGGTCACTTGCGACTGCTGAGAGCGCATGCAGTGCGTCGGTGACGACATCAGGGTCTACCTCAGATAAGAGCTCAATCAACGCGTTAATATCTCCCTCGTCAATCGATGCAGGGTCTTCCATAGCGGTTTGTTTCAACGCTTCTGCTTGTTCGTCTGCTGATTTTCCGATGATCGTTTTTCGAAGGGTGCTGAAAACAGACTCGTCATCCGACATATCGGGCTGATGAGTGTCGATCATCTTAGTGTTGTCGTTAGGCTGGAAAGTCTGCTCTGTCGGCACTCTCTATATTATTTTTCCGACATTCACAGTGCGTATCCAGCAGCGATGAAACCAAGATTTTGATTATTGGGAGGCTAAAACCGATCTATCGTCTTGGACGTATGTATTGGACTATTCCAACATCCCGACCCCAAGGGCCGCTGAAAAAGTTGTTATTCAACAATCGAATTCCCAAGGAGTTACGATGCCGTCTCGGATCTTCGCAATCGGGAGTGAATTATCATCTTCGCCCAACGAATATGGATAGATCGCATCGTCCTCAATCTCCGCAATCGGAGTGGATTATCATCTCCAAAGAGTGGATAGATCTCATCGCCCTCAATCTTTGAGGTCGATATTTCCGCAAGAAGGTCATTTCCATCTGCGGTACGTGACGTGTTACTGCCATCTAATGGTGGTTCGTCAATGCGCCGATCATAACCCCGCCAAGCCTGCCGTACCTTTTCTTTGGCCAACTTATCCAACGCTTGCCACTCTCCCTCAAGTGTCAGTTGACCTTCTAATCGTCACATAGGCAGAATAATTATATGACAGGTTAAAATGTTTTTGCCTAAAGTATAGGGGCCGTTTTGTAAAGTCAAAATAGTAAAACTTGTTCCACTGGGTAGTTTGGGCTCAGGATCAAGCCTCTGTTTGGCAAGCGCTTCAAGAATATCTCATTTGAAACATCTTGCCTCAGGCCCAGAGACGGATTCTATTCCACCCCATGTCAGGTAAAGTATTTTAGAATTCGCTTTTGGGAAGCAGATTGTTGGTAGCATTGGCGAGACTCGTTCTAATGGACTAGAAACCCGTCTTCAGCTGGTGACAAACTCAATCTGACTCAGCCAAATGTGATTTCAGTACTCCATGAATCGCAAGACAGTTCTCCACCAACAAGGTACTTCACAAGAGCGTAATTCAGTTTGCTGAATCCAGGCTCCCTATCGGTCAGTCGGTGTCTGTCAACTACTGTATGAGTTGGTTCGCCAACTGCTGAATAGTTCGCGCGTATCTCGCACAGAATCTCTTCGGGAATCCAGATAGTCGGATAGATTGATACAGAGAACTCACGTATCGCTACGTACAGGGAATTTATTCGTCAACCTGATCTCCAGTTAGACGACGTTTGATCATGTACCCAGCACCACCGAAGGCAACTATACTACCTGTTATTCCGAATCCTGGCGTTGAGTCGCTGGAAGTATCATCAGTTGCCTCCTGTTGGGTGGATTCGTTTTCTGTTACAGATTCCTGTGTTCCTGACTCGTTAAGTTCCTCTGAATCTTGTTCGGAAGATTCAGTTTCTCCTGCTGATTGCTGTTCGGTTGGTACATCGTCCCTATATGATTGTTGTTGTAGGTGTTGAATATCTCTATTATCCGTTAGTGAGGATAAAACGGGATAGTCAGCCGGGTTTTTAACGGCTTTCCATGTCCCGTCAAAATCAAGTGCCGACATATTTTTCTCGGCCACTTTCCCCTGCATTTCTACTGTTGACAATCCGGTGATGTTGTTGCTGTCGCCATTCTGTCGACCAATACTTTCAGATTGATCGCTACCGGCCAAGTCCCAGTAGCTATCTGTTACCTCCCCAGAATTACTCCCAAGAAACCCGCCAATCTGTTGGTCTCCGGTGACTGCACCACACGAGAAGGAGTTGCTTATTGTATTTTTGTTATATCCAGCAAAGCCGCCCACATCTTCCGTACCAGTAACCTGACCAAGAGCCACGGAATTTGTAATTATTGTACTGGCACTAGTTGAACCAATAAGACCTCCAACCTCAGATTCACCAGTGACAGTACCGCTGGCTGCGGACGTCATTATTTCACCTTCCAAATCATTATGGAAGCTCCCACCGACAAGCCCACCAACAGTACTGTCTCCCTCAACGTCTCCACTAGCCCACGACTCAATTATCGTCCCCGGCGTGAAACCGGTATAACTGTGGAGTCCAACAAGACCACCAACACTTGAATCGCCAGTGACCTCACCAGTAGCCCACGAATTTCTGATTTTATTATCGTTTTTGCCAACAAGTCCGCCGACATTCGATTCGCCAGTGATCGTGACACCAGCTGCTGAGTCTCTTATTGTGGCCTTCCTATTTCTGCCAACAATACCACCGACATTGCGCCTTCCAGAAACAGTACCGGTTACTGCTGAGGTCTTAATAGTACCATTGCCACCACCGATGAGAGCTCCGACATCGTAATCGCCAGTGACTTCAACACCGAAAAGTGTGATATTTTTTACAACCGCCCCATCACCAGCTAACCCGAATAGACCGACGAGTTCGCTATCTGGTTTTTTGATTACTAAGTCTCGAATTTCGTTTCCTTGGCCGTCGAATGTCCCGGTGAACTCTGTATGAGTTTTCCCAATTGGTTCGAACCCAGGTTCCGAATCACCGATATACTCCTCGTATCCGGCAGTGCTCTCGTCAAGATCGGTAGTCAATACATATTCTCCATTGAGATCATCTCGTATCGCATGGAGATCATTCCAATCCGAGATTTGTTGTGCCCCTGATTGGGCACTGACTGTCCCATTTCCGACGGCTCCTACGATCCCAATGGTACCAATTGATTTAATCATTCCTCGTCGGTTCGGTATCAGTAAATTTTGTCTCTCCTTAGCCATAGCGTATGTGTAATTTACCATTTGAAAACTACTTTGTAATCGGCTCGGGCTCAGTGTAGCTTCAGACTGCTCTGTTGAATAGCGGTCTCTGAGCCACAGTGAGACAGCACCTATCTTGAGATAACTATCGTCAGCCGCTAACAAGCCGATTCAGATTTCGATCCCCTCGGCCAGCACTGCTATTCAACAGGGCACTTCAGACTTAGACTCAGTCGATCACATTGCACTAATGAGAGCTCGGAGCTGACGAGGATATCAACCGGATAGACACCGATTCAATTCGTCCACTGGACGGTTCAGAGAAACTGGTCACTTGTGTAGTCGCTGTCGGCGGCGATCTGCCGCCGACGCGACGGCGTTGCCACTGGTCAACGCTCTTTCAGCTACCGAAGTTATCGCTTGAACCGATCGTCTGGAGGTTTGTTGGCTGGGACTGCCCTTCGGACGTTGAACGCTGCCCAGACGGCTCGGGTGAGCATTTCACAGAACTCAACGAAGGGCCATTTCCAGAGGCGACGCCCGCCACGGCGGGTCGTCGCCACAAATTCCCAGTGCACGTAACGCCAGACGTTCTGTAGGAGGAGACTCGTCACAAACAACAGATAGCGAAGGCCAGCGTCCCGAGAACTAGTCAGAGCGAGGCTCTCCTGAGCAAGTCGGTAGCTGGCTTCAATCCCGAAGCGTTTGCTGTAGTGTCTGCGTGCTTCGGCAGGCGTGTCGATGAACGGCGCGTCGACGGCGTAGCCGTGACGCGCCACGCCATGCTCGTCGTATCTGCCTTGTTGGTAGACGCAGTCGATGAATATCGGAAAGGTCACGCTGTCAGCAATGCTGTGCTGGATGATTCGACTCCAGCCGTTGTTGAGTTCTTCTTTGATTTCATCGCCCCATTTTACGATTGGCATGACGTAAGCGTAGTTGTACGCTGAGAGGAGGTCAATACAGTCGCTGTTGTAGAAACCACGGTCAAGGTAGACGGCCTTGACGCCGAGGTCAAGGCCGTCAAGGAGGGTGAGGAACTCTGTGAGGATATCACTGGTCGTCTCACCGTCGGTTACTTTTCGCAGAGCGAGCGTGTACCGCTTGTTGCGGACACGTGCGTAGAGTGTTGCGTACGCGTGGAAGGTAGTTGTTCCTCGTTTGGCCTCAGAGGAGTAGAGATGGGCTGTCTCGTCTTCGTTCCCGTAGTAGGGATCGAGGTGGAGGTCGGCGACGACCTCCACCGGTCGATTCGGAAGAACCTCGATGAGCTCCCGCTGAAGGAGCGTGTTTCCCGCGAGTTCGAGTGTTTCGAGGTCAAACTGATCGGTGAAATACTCACGAACAGTGTTATCGTGCGGTGAGTCATCAGTGGTCTCGCAGATATGTGTGATTGAGGTTCCGTCGGCGCATGCGCCGACGAGAACCTTGTAAAGCTCTGCTGGCGTTACTTCTACCTCTTCACCGAGGTCAAGCGGAAGTGTATCCTCAAGCCGGTTAACGACAAAATTAATCAGATGCTGTTCTTCTAATTCACTGTCTGCTTGGGGTTGTTGCACACCTCTTCCAAGCAGACCCGACTTCTAACCCGATGTGATCGACTGAGACTGTCTAGTTTAAGCTCTCTGGGAACGTATCTACAGGAATGAGCCGGGAGCAGCACGTTGTTGATCTCTCTGATGAGGAGCGAAGGACGCTTGAGTGATTCATTTCGACCGGTGAGCACAAAACTGAGGACATTACGCGGGCACGGATTCTCCTGAGGCTCTTGCCGAAGACAGCGAAACAGGTCTATCACGATTCTATCAAGATGGCCAGTGCAAGATGCACAGCGCGTATCTGTCACTGATCAATATCGACACCAGTGAACTCAAATCGTGCTCCGCCATCAATCCCCTCGACAATCTTCACCTCCCAGCCGTGGGCCTCTGCGATCCGTTTGACGATTGTCAACCCAAACCCGGTTCCGCCACTTGTCGAGGTATGCCCAGCATCAAACACTGCCTCACGGGCGTCTTCAGGAATCCCTGAACCAGTGTCTTCAACGTAAATTCCGTGTGTGTCGATTTGGCCGACTCGGATAGTTACGTCCGTCCCGCCGTGTTCAATCGCGTTCCGAAAGAGGTTCTCGAATATGTGTTGGAGTCGACCCGGATCACCGGTGATCACGACGTTGTCTTCAATCTCGATGGTGGCCTCATCTGACTGTACGTTCTTCCAGCACTTCCCGACTAAATTGACTACGTCTATCGGCTCTTGATCTGAGACAACTTGACCCTGTCTGGCAAGTGTAAGCGTATCAGCGATAATTTCTTCCATCCGGTCAAGTGATCTGATGATGGGAGGGAGATGATCGCTGTCGCATTCGGTTGCGAGTAGTTCTGCCCGGCCTTGTGCGACACCGAGTGGATTCCGCAGATCGTGGGATACGACGCTTGCGAACTCGTCAAGTTGCTCCTTCTGTCTCTGGAGCTGTCGCTCCTGTTTGACCCGCTCGGTGATATTCCGTGTGATACCGATAATCTGGGTCACTTCGCCGTTGGTAAGAACCGGTGTGAGAACCGTTTCCCAAAATCGTGCGCCCGTCTCGACTGGAACCTCTTCCTCATATGAGATCGGTTCCTGAACTTGGGCACACCGATGATAGTTTGCTTGGAGGTTTGACCCGAGATCCTCACCAAACACATCGGTTGGGGTCTTTCCTCGGACTTCCTCGGTCGAAATCTCGGTTTGTTCCTCGTAGGCTCGGTTCAAACGCTCGAACCGGAACACGTACTCCGTATCTACTGACTCGACGTTTATGAAGAAAATACTATCATCGACATTCTCTAGAAGTGTTTTGTACTCTTTGGCAAGCTCCTGATGTTGGTGTTCCTGTCGTTTTCGCTTGGAGATGTCACGGCTATTCACGAGGATTCCATTGAAATCTGGATCGTCAAGCCGGTTTTGTAGTGTCGCCTCGATCCAACACCACGAGCCATCGGCACGACGAAACCGTGTCTCGATTATCTGGGTGTCGTCGGGATTCGTCTGGATCGTCTCAATGGCGTCGGCAACACTATCACGGTCGTCCGGATGTTGATATTCGTAGCCGACCTCCCCGACTAGTTCCGCAGGCTCATATCCGAGCATCCGGGTGACCGAGGGGCTCACATACGTAATCGTCCCGTCTGAATCGATAATCGTCGCTATATCAGAGAACTCTTGGACAAGCTTTCGATGCATTTCACCTTCCATGTGAGCGGTATGACTGGAGGAAATATAAACAGGACTCCCAAATCCAGAAAAATAACTTCGAGAAGTATATGCTCTGCATCGGTCGCCGGCTCAAATTCATCTTAGAATACCCTCACAATTCGGGTCATAAATAGAAAGCGCGAATGTGGTACAAGGCGAGATCAGTCCACGATGCTCCCTACGAGGGATTTGTCGTCATCGCCGACCCATCTTTACCGGTGTTGTTATTCGTACAGACTCTCGCTGAAATTTATGTGGCGACAGCCACCATAGGCAATTTCAGTGACGAGTCCGCAATATATACCGGACAAAGATATAACCGATTGCGGCTATGGCTCCGCTTGCCAATAGAACCGAGGTAAAATCGATCCCACTATACATCTCGAGATACGGCGTAAGGAAGCCGAGGACGGCAAAAATCGCTCCTGCACCGACAAGGGCAGAGTATCTACTCCCGTCACCATCCGTCCAACGGTCTGAGAGCCGAATAACTGTGGCAGTAATAATCGCTCCACCGAGGAGAAGCGTCAGAGCACGGAAGAAAAACGCCAAAATCGCAATGAGAAAGTTCTCCCCAGCACCGGGTGATAAGACGCCAGTTTGAAGGAGGTATTGACTGCCGTTGAACTCGATAATCGAGTAGTAAAGTTCGTCTTCTTCCCATGCTGCACCGTATTTGAATTCTGACGGGAGGTCGTGTTTGTAGTAGCTGTCACAAACAAGCACATATTCTTCACACACGACTGGAGTGTGCGTCAGCGATTCGGCGTTCAGAGTCCGCTCGAACAACACTTGTGCTATTGGGGACAGTTCCTCGTATTCATACGTGATATGTTCCACGTCGGTCTCCCCACCAAGATCCAAATTGCCGGTAACATTCTCTGTAGGCCCTTCTTCGATCTGATGTTTGTACTTATACGAATTTGGGTCGTGTCCTGGACTGAAAGTTCCGGGATAAAATGGGAGAGCAACAAGAAGGAGAGCCACCAAGACTGCGAACGACACAAGACGGGGCTTTTCAACATCCATTAGACAGCTCAAGATACGAGAAACGCCGTATAATCTTTGTGACTGGTGGGTAGGATTCAACCTTACCATGAGATTTGATTGATGCTGCGTCGCCCAATACGCCCGTCTGTTGATCAGGTGACACAGCTGAGACCTACCGAAGCAGAGGAAGGCGTTGTGCTGTACTCATCCTCTATATTCATCACTCAGATATTCCCATATCAAACATCGGATGATTGTTTCACCAAATTAGGCAAGAGCCTCTCCTGAAAGCAGACCCTTGGCGGTAGCCCTTTTCCCTAAAGCCCAACACGACTATGGGCTAATTCCTCTTTATCGGTGGTGCAGATGTATAAGAGATAATTAGCAATTATACTTGGGTACTACCGGTATCGGTGAACGATTCGTCAAGGCGCTAGTACAATGTATGATCGTCGTTAGTCCAATCGACCACCAGAGCGCTCTATGACCTCCGTATCGACACTCTCGTCTTCCATCGTGGCATGTTCGAAGTCACAGCCAGAGAAATATGCATCTGTCAACTTGGCTCCATCCAGAGTCACGTGGCCGAGGGTGGTTTCCGAAAGGTCAGATTCAGAGAGATCGGTTTCCATTAGGTCGGCATGCGACAGGTCGCTCCTCTCAGGTCACAGTCCATACAATCGGCCGCCGAGAGATCTGAGTGATCGAAGGTGGAATAAGCCATGTACGAGTTTGCCATAGTCACCTCTCGGAGCGTTGCGTTGCTCAGGGTACCGTGGAGACACTTGATGTTCGACAAATCAGCGTTGAGGAAGTTTGCCCCTCTGCAATCCGTAAACGACAGACAGGACCCCGAGAAGTCTGCAGCCTCCGCATCGATATTGATCAAGGAGGAATGGATCAAATTTGCATTCTGCAGTGAACTGGTGGTAAAATCGGCCCCGTAGAAGTCAGTCGTTTCGACATCGTGGTATGCATCTATCCGGGTCAAATCGGCATTCACGAACGTCGCGTTCACGAAACTGCCACCACCCAATGTAGATTCCACCAATTTCGCCCCGGAGAAATCGACCCTATCGAACTGTCCGCCACTGAGATCACATTCGGAGAGGTCTGCATTCGATAAATCCGCCCCGGTAAGATCGATTCCTCTCAAATTGAACCCAGACAGATTCGCCCCGCCGAGGTCGGCGTGCGGTGTCAGATCCGACTTCGTTAGATCCGTATCGTCGCCGAGGGAAGTCATAGTTACTTGTTCTATGCTGACCGTATATTATCATCGGACGTGAGAGGCCGATCCGTTCCATAGAGAGCTACTGTGGAAAATCACCCGGATCGGGTAGGCTTTTGCCCTGCTACCGCTGTACGCATCCGTGCCCTCCGTTGGTTTCAGCAACTCACGTCCGAGACCAACGCTTATAATCTCACACCCTATTTGATCTAACAGTATGAAGTCCATTTTCCAGAGTGGAACCACCGCCCGCAGGAAATTACTCTCCCTTATCGGGGCTGCCGTGTTTGGGGTCGGGAGTACAAAATCGGCTGCATCCGCTGTCTCGATAGACGATTGGGACAGTGATACGTGGGAGGCCGGGACTCATTATTGGCGGCGGCATCGTGACGGGACGCTGTTTCTTCAGTACAAAGACTACGGTGAGCATGATTTCGTCAGTGTTCAAAAATTCAGTGTTGACGGAGGCTTGGAACGTCGAATAGTTCCCCAAATGGATGTAGCCTCCAAGGAAGAAGCGCGGAAAATATTATCAAAGTACCAGTAGCGTTCGCACCCGTATGTAGTAATTAAACAGTTAGTGGGTGTGACATCAACGGATCTATAGCTTGGAAACATCGAGAGCGGAAACGGCTCCGTGTTCATCCCCGATGTAGAGGATCCCATCTACGATCACCGGAGACGCCTGAACCCACTCTCCGGTATCAAATGTCCAACACTCATCACCGGTGTCTGCAGCTATCGCATAGACACTCCCATCGATGCCGTTGACGATGACTGTGTCATTGACGACGACTGGCGAAGATTCCACAAATCCATCTGTATTCGAGGAGATTTTGAAGCTCCACTGCTCAGTAACCGTGGTAGCCCCGATTGCATAGAGATGGTCATCCTGATTCTCGACGAACACGGTATCACCCACCACCGCCGGTGAAGACCTCACTGCCGCACCCGTATCGAAGCGCCACTCTTCACTCCCAGATGTAGCATCCAGTGCGTAGACATACCCGTCGCCACTCCCGATGAAGACGGTGCCATTTGACACCGTCGGCGACGACTCAACGACACCTTCAGTTTTGAAATTCCACATGCTATCGCCAGTTACTGCATTCAGGGCGTAGGCGTGACCGTCTGCGCTGCCGACATATACGGTTTCACCCATCACTGCTGGCGAGGAGTCCACGAATCCACTGGTCTCGACGGCCCACTGTTCGTGGCCGGTCGTCGCATCGAGCGCGTAGAGATGGTGATCGAAACTCCCGACATAGACAGTCCCATCGACCACAGCCGGCGAGGAGCCGACTCGACCATCGGTTTCGAAACACCACCGTCGGTCGCCAGTGGCTGCATCCAGCACGTAGAGGTGCCCGTCGGCACTACCGACGAATACTGATCCATCGACCACAGCCGGGGAAGAGTACACCACCCCATCCGTGTCGAATCGCCAGCGTTTCTCGTTGGTTGTTTGCAAATCAGACACCGTTATACTATGACCCTGGGCCACATACAGCGCGTCGTCCCAAATTGCTATTTCGTGAATCCCCCGGTGAAACTGTAGTGATCGCTCGATTGTGGGTTCAGTCGTCTGGACTGTCTCGGTGGCCACGTCGAACCGATGGGTGGGGTTGTACATCCGGACAGAACGGTCATCCATTGTCACCATCGTGTCGACCCAGCATCTTATTGGTGGCCTCTTCAACTTAGGAAGATTACAAAATCGCCTCGTACACGCGAGATTCGGGAATGCTCACCATCTTCACGGGCTGGGCCTGACCATCGATGCGATCACCATACCTGATTTCGTAATGACGGGTCTCCCGGTCGTGAGAAATCGAGAGCACCCCTGGTCATCGGTCGTGATCCAAACTTTGCCGTCGGGTGTTTCGTACCTGATCGAATCCATGGCTCGAGGTACTGACGTTCGTTTTCGTGTTGGATTCTTTTGATTCTGTGGTAGAGATCGACTCGAAGACTGACCGAGTACCGGTGCGGTGTCGTCTTTCGAACCGCCTATCGGTGTCTTTGAACTCGATTTCCACTCCGGCCAGATATTACTCGTCCGTGTCGACGGCGATTCCATCCCCCTCGTGGGCGAATTGCACCACTTTGATGACCCGTTCACGAGGAATCAAAATTATATTTCCACAGTCTTCCTCGACACACCACGATTCGGTATCCTGCCTGTACAGACACGTGCCTTCTACTGTCCGAACCTCATCATCTCCTTCGAACTCGATTTTACCCACGAGTATCAAATTTCATTGGCCCATCCTATATTATTTGACTGATGTTGCCACACGAGCCCGTCGAACTGAAACCATCCTACTATATTTCATTCCTGACAGAGAGGTGCTAGGATTCCAGAATTTGCCTCCGAATCGATTATTCCACTCCGTGCACCATCTTCCGTATGGCCCCGACCGATAGATCCGAGGAGGAATGGGCAGAGCTGATCAGAGACCACGGGACTCCAGAGGAACAACTCCCGAGGCCCGGAGACGATCAAATCAAGGTTCTCTCAGAATATATGCTGAGCTTCGTCGAGGAACACACAGAACATGAGATACAGACGGTTTCGTTTTCGTATTTTGGACAAATTGAAAAGGACTATTTCGCACCCAGGGCGGTTCTCGATTCCTTCGATAAACCTCAGGCAACCGTCGAAACGATCGATGACGAGGAGAAAGCTATCACTCATTACACTACCGCAGTAGCTTAATCCGGATTGTGGCAACCAGTTTTCGATACAGTCGTTGAAATCATTGCCCTGTTGAATAGCAGTGCTGGCCGAGGGGATCGAAATCTGAATCGGCTTGTTAGCGGCTGACGATAGTTATCTCAAGATAGGTGCTGTCTCACTGTGGCTCAGAGACCGCTATTCAACAGAGCAGAAATCATTGTCTTGTAGTACTGTCAACCGCTATAAACGATTTCGAACACTGGGGAGTGCCCGATGGGTGGCATACGGCAGACTCGATGAAACTGGAGTCTGAAGGATGGATAGCTGGATTTTGGGCCGTGCAGAATAGAGGTGTGTTTCATCCAGATGTACGGATCGACGACGGATGGCTGTATACAAATGCTGGGGAGGTTGGATACCCGTCCTGAATCTGGCCGGTATCGGTGTCACTGAGCTCTCGAAAAGAACTGATAATTGAGTCGGCGATGCGTTGCAATCGAGATCGCCGCCAAGTGAGTTGGATCGCATACGGTAATTGTGTAGTGTAAGTATCACCGAGTTACTACAAATCTAATTCTTGGCCCTAGTCTTTTTCCTAAAGCCCAACACGACTATGGGCTAATCCCTCTCTATCGCTGGTGCAGATGTATAAGAAATACTAGATTTTCTCTTTGAACCCATCGAGGCTGCTGTTTTCTGTTTCACGAAGAGCCCGCTGTATATCGCCTCGGTTCCATCCCACCGGTGAGAGAATGCTCTCGACAGCACGAACCAATTGTGTCTCATAATAGTCGGGATCGTAGGTGTCAGTCGTCTCGTGGGCGAGGGTGACTCGTTCGCGCGACGATTTTTCGTCGTCAACGACCACGTATTCGATATCCTGTCCCGGATGGACGTTGATCTCTTGGTCGCGCGCGCTCAAGTGCTGCAACGTTCTGGGTGTATTGTGCGTAGCTCTCCAGCGGTTTCGAGATACGGTTTTAAATCAACATTTCTATCTAAAAAAGGGCTCTTGCCAAATTTGATGAAACAACTGTCTGAAGTGTGATATGGAAATGGGCGGAATGCTGAATATAGAGGTTTCATTCAGAACTCTGTCATTATTTGCTCCTAACATGGATATCAGAATAAACCACAGAAGTACCGATAGCAAATATTAAGTTGGCAATTCAGAATTATAACATATGTCGATCCATCAGTGTTCTCAAGGTCACTACGTTAATACAGATGATGAATGTCCGTCGTGTAATGATACGTCACTCTCGCCCTCACCGGCAGTTGAGTATCTTAAATGTGAATCTGGCCATTTTTTCACTCCAGATAATCTTAATTATGACTACAAATGTGACTGTGGTGACTTAGCTATTGAATCTGTTCAAAACGGTCCAGAGTATATGCAGTGTGAATCGGGGCATATCTTCACTCCCGATAATCTGAAATACGGATACAAGTGTGATTGTGGTGATTACATAATTGATTTCAGGCGATCCGGTGATCCAGAGTATATGCAGTGTGAATCAGGACATATCTTCACTCCCGATAATCTGAAATACGGATACAAGTGTGATTGTGGTGATTACATAATTGATTTCAGGCGATCCGGTGATCCAGAGTATATGCAGTGTGAATCAGGACATATCTTCACTCCCGATAATCTGAAATACGGATACAAGTGTGATTGTGGTGATTACATAATTGATTTCAGGCGATCCGGTGATCCAGAGTATATGCAGTGTGAATCAGGACATATCTTCACTCCCGATAATCTGAAATACGGATACAAGTGTGATTGTGGTGATTACATAATTGATTTCAGGCGATCCGGTGATCCAGAGTATATGCAGTGTGAATCGGGGCATATCTTCACTCCCGATAACCTGAAATACGGATACAAGTGTGATTGTGGTGATTACATAATTGATTTTATAACATCGAAATCTAATTCATTTACCTGTAAAGATGGGCACAACGTTGATAGTATGGACTACGGGTACAAGTGCCCAGAATGTAGTAAGTATATTGTCAACATTCAGTAGAACACAACTGATCGTATACAGGTTATTTACATTCTACCTCTTCTTTGTAAAGTGTTCAGCATCAACACTTACAATAATCAACCGAACTGTTGACGAAAACAGCTGTATCGAGCGATTTAAATAGCACTGATTCTGACCACCCATTGTAACCGATACGCTCTCCATCTCTGTCTCTTACCCACAAATACTATTCCCGCTGCTGACGGACTGAAGTGGGCATGAACAGCCCTCTCCAGCAGCGATCAGTGGATTTTGACGGTGATTGCTCATTCTGCGAAATGGACATATCAAGCCAAGTGCAAACAGAGTTTCAGCACGCTGAGTGTGGCTTCAGACTTAGACTCGATAGCTTAAGTTCTCTGAGACCGTATCTGCAGGAATGGGATGAAAGCAGCACGTTGTTAATCTCTCTGATGAAGAACGGAGAACGCTCGAATGGTTCATCTCGACTGGTGGGCACAAAGCCGAAGATATCACGCGAGCGCGTATTCTCCTGAAGGCTGACGAGGGGCTCACAGATGCGGCAATCTGTGAGCACGTCGGCTGTTCTATCGGAACACCGCACAACGCACGCAAAAACTACTGTGACAGAGGGCTCGCGGCGATTCATCGCCGCAAGCCCGACCGCGAATACGAGACCAAACTCGATGGCGATGCCGAAGCGCGACTGATCAAACTTGCCTGCAGCGAGCCACCAAAAGGACACTCTCGCTGGACGCTCCATCTCCTCGCTGATGAACTCGTGATGCTCGACGAGATCGACTTGAGTCGATCTCTCACGAAACTGTCCGACAGCGTGTAAAAAACGCCCTAAAACCGCATCTCTCCGCTGCTGGGAAATAACGCCTGACCAAGACGCTGACTTCGTTTACTGCATGGAGGACGTGCTTGCTCTTTACCACGAGCCATATGACGAAACCCGCCCAGTCACTTGTTTTGACGAGTCAAGCAAGGCACTTCGTAGGCATGAACGCGATCCGCTCCCGGCCGAACCGGGAGCGGTCGCTCGGGTCGATCATCGCTACGAACCTAACGGGAAACAGCGGCTACACATCACTACTGAACCGTTGACCGGCTGGGTGGCTGTCGAGGTGACAGACCGACGGCGAACGACCGAATGGATCGACAAGATGGTTGAACTGGCAGATGTTCACTACCCGGATGCTGATCGCATCCGGGTTGTGATGGATCAGCCTAATACGCACAAACCGGCTGCCTTCTACGATTTCTTCCCACCGGAGCAAGCGAAAGCGTATCTTGATCGATTCGAGTTCCACTACACGCCGAAGCGAGGAAGTTGGCTGAACATGGCCGAAATCAAGATTGGTGTGCTCAAACGGCAGTGTCTTGACCAGCGTATCTATGACGCAGCGACACTCCGAGCGGAGGTCGCTGCGTGGAAAGGGCGACACAATGCGGTTGATCGACCTATCGACTGGCAATTTACCACCGGTGACGCTCGTATCAAGCTACGGCAGCTGTATCCAGTTGAGCCGAGGAACTAGTCAGACCACATCTGAACCTACAGTTAGGCCTGAATCCCGCTATTTGTTGGTTAGCATGTTGATGGCTGACATCGTTGTCAGTGCTCACAGTTGGCTTCTCGTCTCTCTCACTCCGAACTACTACTCTAATATCCCAACCGCCGTCGGGATTCCTCCGCGTTCACGCGGAGGAGGATGTCAACTACGCCGCAACGAGGCATCAGAGAAAATTCTTCTGTCAACAGCAGGTATTTTCACGTCAGCCTGAGCTACTGATCCCAATGGAAGACGACTTCGATCCAGCACGCGAGTTCGAA
Organism: Halonotius sp. GCM10025705; assembly: GCF_042662885.1. Taxonomy (NCBI): domain Archaea; kingdom Methanobacteriati; phylum Methanobacteriota; class Halobacteria; order Halobacteriales; family Haloferacaceae; genus Halonotius; species Halonotius sp. GCM10025705. The sequence continues at coordinate 31,708 of NZ_JBHSZD010000002.1, forward strand.
CCACAATCCCCCCAGCGATCGATTTCGAAGATATCTGCGGTCTCGAACCACAGAAAGTTGAGCTGCAAGAAACGATTCTCCAAACCGCCGATACGACCCTTCCAAACCAATTCCGCCCAATCAGTGCCACCATCTTCGGACCAGATGGGGCTGGAAAGCGACGGTTCCTACGAGCTACGGCCGGCGAGTTGGGCAAACACGGGTACGAGTTTATCCAGATAACGTCGCTCCACGAGTATCGGCCGCCGGGGCCAGAAATGATCACCTCGCTCTTCGAGGAGTGTGTCTCCAATCAGCCGGTCACGATTCTTCTGGATTGCTTAGATGGCATGTTCTCAGACGACGTGATCAGAACACTCGGACAACAACTTGATACCCTCCGTGAGGATGGCTCAGATATCGTCGTGTTGAGTTCGATGGCGGATCATCAACTACACGGGCACCTTCAGGAATATCTCCCACACATGGATGTCGTGGTCGAAATTGAGCGACCGGAGATATCCAGACGGGAAGCAATCATCAGAAACCGACTGGAAACGGTGGGTGGGGATATATCGGGACTTACACCTGAAGAGTACGATATCAAGCGACTCGCCAGAGAGACCGATCAGTTCGGTACCAAAGACCTCCAGCGGCTCATGCGACGACTCGCAGCCACCGCAACGACCACTGCCGGGACTGCCCCGCCGCTGGACGAATCCGACATCGTATCTGTTATTAAGCAAGTCAATACGGAACGTGTTGAAAAACTCGTCGACGAGGAAACACTGACCAATGTGGATGTGCCCGAAGTCACTTTCGACGATGTTGGCGGCCACGAGGAAGCAAAGCGACGACTCCTCGAACAAGTCGAACAAGCATTGACACACGAAGATATCGGTGCCAAAATGGGTGTGGAATTCGGCAGTGGAATCCTTTTGCATGGCCCACCGGGAACCGGCAAGACGATGTTGGTTCGGGCTCTCGCAAACGAGTTAGACTATACGTTCATCCCAGTCAACTCCTCATTGCTCAAGCGAAATGCCCAGCAGAAGATCCCCGGCCTATTTTACCGTGCACAACGGAACGCACCGACGATTCTATTCTTCGACGAGTTCGATTTATTGGGCGGTGAACGAGGTAACCTAGGCGAGGACACGACTGTCAATACGCTCTTGACTGAACTCGATGGGGTTGAGCAACTTAATCAAGTGATGGTGATTGCTGCCACGAACCGGCCGAAATCACTCGATCCGGCCCTGTTACGTCCGGGCCGGTTTGACTACCATCTAGAGATCGATCGCCCCAAAACCAGCGTACAGGAGGATATTTTTGAAACTCATACGCGTGATATTCCACTTACCGAGGATGTAACCCCAGAATGGTTCGCCGAGATGACGGAGACTGTCACTGGCGCTGAGATTGCAGCTATCTGTGAGCGGGCAGTAACGATCGGGATGCGTGATGACGATGTCGACGAGATGGTGCTGTCTCGAAGTCAATTCGAAGACGCATACACAGATTTCAAACGCGGTCGACTATTCACTGAAGATCTCAACTCGTCTCCTGCTTTTCAGTGACGCCCAACGAGATATCAGTTTGACGGACTGCTTAAATAAGACAAACCCAAATGTATCACATAGCGATTCAGGATCGCACGAGATAATCTCTTTTGATGTTCGTTAACACATCAACGATCACTCTTGCCATTCTAGAGTATGTATTCGTAGTTTCATCGATCACCCCGTACACAAAATCCTGCGCCGTATAGCAGTACTGGTGGTTAACGACCGTATATTCTCGTCCTTGAACTGTGAACGAGTCTCCCAAGTCGAATTTGAATTTGGATGGTTTTCTCACAGGTGGTAGAAATATAAGGCAGCCATAAGATAAGTACGTATGACCTCTCAAGGGTGTCAGGATTGTATTGGCGTCATTGAGTCACCACAACTCCTGATAGAGTTGCTCAATTGCGAAGTTCCAACTCAACAGGTCTATGAAACGGCCGTGGTTAATTACTTGACTGCGTCTGGTTAGGTCACCAGAATGACGGCGTTGATGCGAGAGACAGCGTAATGTGCCCACGCTAATCTCTCGCTTCACTGAACTCGTCGTTGAGAACCCAAAGCTAGTCGCTATCCTTGACGATATCCACGCCGACGCCGTCGCAGAGGTCTACAACACACAGATCACACTGGGTTCCTAATAAAACTGAGCCGAAACCCATAGCGATCTAGTTTACAAAACCGCCCCCGGTGATTTCTTCATCAATGGTATGGACAGGTAGCAGAATCTCATAGGTAAGTACGGATGTATCAGATTTTTCTAGCCATTTCATTAGGACTTCTGCATCACTGACAATGATATATCAAAACCTTTGTCAGGGCACTGTTTAGTTGAGCACCTCCTCAGCAGGAGTTCGTCCGTCGAGAGCTTGATTAGGTCGCTGCCGATTGTAATGGTATTTGAACCGGTTCAGCCAGCGGCGTGCGCTGGCTGAACTCCCCATCCAGATCGAGTGAAAGCGGTCGATTCGCATCGCCACCGTTTGGAACCATTTCTCGATATAGTTGCGGTCATTGTAGTCGAGATGACCGCTCAGATTGTGCCGAGCTAAAGCAGTCAAGTAGCCCATGCCGTCGACGAGAAATTCAGTATTGTCGACCTCATGCTCTTCAGTAAGTCAATGAAGGAACGCCGCCGCGGGGTCAGTCCCGCGGCGGCTGTACAAGTCGATGTCGAGGATACATTTTGAGTCTGTATCGATGGCTGCGTACAGCCATTTTGCTTCACCATCGACCTCAATTTGTTTCTCATCGACAGCGACCCGCGACGGTTCCACCGTCGGCGGGTCTGATTGCGTTTCGGCGAGATCGTGCGTCCAGTTCCACACCGCTCCATGAGAGCGATCGATTCCAAGTAAATCCAAGACAGCGACGACCTCCCGAAGCGACAATCCCATTGAATGGAGCCGCACCCCGAACACCCGCACGGGTGTCGGGGTGCGTTCATTCTCCCAAACCTCTTGCTCTGGTATATTTATCGTCTCTCTGAGCAGGTCTGCGAGTATCATGATCACCACTCACTACGGCCTGCTCATTGCTCAAACTCACTGAAATAGACAGTGCCGAATACCATTTCCTATCAGTATTTAGTCATTTTCGCCCGACCTATTGAATTGGGCCATGCAGAGCCCGTTTATGTCTTATTTTCAGTTGTGAGTGCGTACAAATACTGCTTATTACTCTCAACAAAAATTGTCTCATTGGCGATAGCCGGGGCAGAGAGTGAATCCCCACGCAATTTGACTGACCACTGTTCGTCTCCTGAAGATATATCAAGCGCATATAATCGCCCCCCATAGCCACTGATCACTGTTTCACCTACCACAACCGGAAGCTGACTGAATAGAAAATCGTGTGTCTCCGAATGACCATTTAATTGAGCCGTCTTGAGCATCTAACGCGTGAAGGGCATTATGTTCATCCCACAATCCGGCGTTCCCGACAACCACAACTCCGTTCGCTACTGCAGGCGCGGCTTCTATTTCATTACAGATTTCTTTAGTCCACCTTGTCTCCCCTCCGTTGGCATCGATAGCAGCAAGTGACCCATCTTCTCCACCAACAAAAACCGTCGTCTCATCGACAACAGGCGTCGTGGCAAACTCACAATCCACATTAGTAGTCCAGATTTCCGATCCGTCCTGTACATCAATGGCCTGCAACTCGGTGTCGTCGACAATATAGACTGTTTCCCCGAGAGCGGCTGGTGAGGTGGTCGTCTCTCCACTTGTTTCAGTAACCCATGCAATATCTCCACTCATCTGGTTGATTCCATACACGTTACCCCCGCTAATCACGACAAAATCATCGATGACCGTGGGCGATCCGTGAATAGACTCCCCATCGATCGTCACTGACCATTTTTGTGCTCCTGTCTCGGGATCCAATGCATACAGCGTATCATCGATACCGACGAAAAGAGTCTCTCCGGTAAGTGTAGGAGATGTGGTAGTATGAACGTTCTCATCGTCAGTATATACCCACCGTTGGGATCCGGTTTCGGTATCCAATGCAAATATAACGCCGGCATCGTTCGTGAAATACACTATCCCATCACCGACGACGGGTGATCCACTCCCGATGCCCTGAATTCCCCACTCATCATCACCTACTGACGTCGTATCAAAAGTCCATGCACACGAGAGTGGCTCCGCTGGTGGCTGCTGGGTGGGGTGGTAGCCACTCCGAGAAGCAGTCGCCTGATAGGTTGGCCACGAAGACGACGGAGTCATGTCTGGTATGATCACTCACCCCAACGAATTAAATTTCGTGGATGAGACATCACCGGTATGCCACTGATCCATGAACATCACTGCGACACCTGTGAGTTTTCGATGCCAACTGGCTGGGGGAGCTACATGTATGTGCGGGCGAAAATCTGTGCTGAGTGTGGCGAACGGGTCAACGAAATCGAAGATTTCTGTGTCGGGTGTGGAACGCCCACGGACTCTGTTGACGTGGCTGGCTATGAGCGCGTTACCTGCTCCCATCCAACTGAAGAACTGATGGTGAGACGAGTCATCGGCGAAGATTACTCCGACGAGAAACGTGATGAGCGGGTAGGATACATTTCCCATTGTGTCTGTCGGGACTGTGTCACCAAATTCAATGTGGATATCGAACGCGATGGGCGACAGTGTCCGGACTGTGGGAGCTCACGCGTCCAGACGCTGGTTGAACTAGTTGATGAGGAGTGCCCCAACTGCAGTGAGGGGACGTTCATCGAAGGGGAAAATCGGGGGCGGGCGTGATCGTTCGTTGAAAGGTGGATTGCCTGATCTCTTCGCTATGCTGGCATCGGTTCCTTCTTAGTTATTTCCGAGTAAATCCTCAGAAAGCCGCTGGAACCAACACTTACTATTGGTTTCGCTTGGCCCTTATGATATGGCCGAGTCAACGATTACAACTGAAGCGACTGGTAGTGTTGAGACCGCTCCTGAATCTGTTCAGCTGACGGTTGAAGCAACATCGATTGCAGAGGAAACCAACACCGCACGACAGAACGCATTTGATAAAGCCACCCGGATTCGCGAGCATATCTCTGAGACGTATGTAGACATTCACCATCTTGAGACCGAAAAATCAATACTCACAGATTCGTCTGATACATTCGACTCAAATTTGAACGACGGAGAATATCAAGCGACTGAACGATTGAGTGTCGAATGTTCTGCAGAAGACGCATCGAAGCTCGTTGCTGTTATCTCCGAAGTTGATGGTACGATTCCAACTGCCAAATTTGCAGTGTCAGATAACAAACGACAGACGCTCAAATCCCAGGCAGTCAGAAATGCTATGAGTGAGGCTCGAACTATCGCTGAAGCCATCGCTGATTCAGAAGGCCTTGACATAGTCGGGGTATCGCATGTTCGTCGACCCCCGGCCGATGACGATGAGGATCCGATGGAATCACTGAAGCATGCACCAGGGTTCAATTTCCACCCTGACACCATCACAATCGCCGAGCGAGTTACGGTGACCTATGATGTCGACTCACATGGGTCAGTTGATGGAACGGATCATTCTTAGAAATCTAGTTACATTGTTGGTGGGTGCAATCAGGCAATTTTGCAATCCAAGTCCATCATATTATAGTTCCAAGACGGCGACTACGATCGGCTGGAGAATCTTTCTCACCTCTTCAACAAAATCCGAGTACAACTACTAACAACCTACTTCGTCAGAGCATTGTAACTAGTCGATTCTAATGGCATCCCCCTCGAGACTTCTAACCCGTCGGGCCGGATCGTCTAGTCTGACGAGTTTTTTGTTCACTGATTGCCTCTGATACACTATGGAAGACCTGCCTGGACAGAGCTGTGTCTGCAGTGAGTCTCGACAAGATGAGAGCGCTTACTGCAGCGACTGCGGAACCCGGAAACAGTGGATTGATCGAGATCCTCACAGTCAAATCTTCGTGTGTCCAGACTGCACCCAAAACTAGCCGTGATTGCTTTTCGGTTCGTATTGCATCTTCCGACGATGAGTGTTTACTAAGCTGTTACTCCCCGATGACCCACTTGCGGATCCCGCCGTCGAAAGATACAGAAAAGAGCAGGCTAGCAGAATCACAGACTCGTATCGATTTCGAATACTAATGGATTCCTTGAGAAGACGCTGTTTAGTTAGGAACGAATCTCATCAAATAACGATCAATACTCAGTCGATCACATTGCACTAATGAGAGCTCGGCTGACGAGGATATCAACCGGATAGACACCGATTCAATTCGTCCACTGGACGGTTCAGAGAAACTGGTCACTTGTGTAGTCGCTGTCGGCGGCGATCTGCCGCCGACGCGACGGCGTTGCCACTGGTCAACGCTCTTTCAGCTACCGAAGTTATCGCTTGAACCGATCGTCTGGAGGTTTGTTGGCTGGGACTGCCCTTCGGACGTTGAACGCTGCCCAGACGGCTCGGGTGAGCATTTCACAGAACTCAACGAAGGGCCATTTCCAGAGGCGACGCCCGCCACGGCGGGTCGTCGCCACAAATTCCCAGTGCACGTAACGCCAGACGTTCTGTAGGAGGAGACTCGTCACAAACAACAGATAGCGAAGGCCAGCGTCCCGAGAACTAGTCAGAGCGAGGCTCTCCTGAGCAAGTCGGTAGCTGGCTTCAATCCCGAAGCGTTTGCTGTAGTGTCTGCGTGCTTCGGCAGGCGTGTCGATGAACGGCGCGTCGACGGCGTAGCCGTGACGCGCCACGCCATGCTCGTCGTATCTGCCTTGTTGGTAGACGCAGTCGATGAATATCGGAAAGGTCACGCTGTCAGCAATGCTGTGCTGGATGATTCGACTCCAGCCGTTGTTGAGTTCTTCTTTGATTTCATCGCCCCATTTTACGATTGGCATGACGTAAGCGTAGTTGTACGCTGAGAGGAGGTCAATACAGTCGCTGTTGTAGAAACCACGGTCAAGGTAGACGGCCTTGACGCCGAGGTCAAGGCCGTCAAGGAGGGTGAGGAACTCTGTGAGGATATCACTGGTCGTCTCACCGTCGGTTACTTTTCGCAGAGCGAGCGTGTACCGCTTGTTGCGGACACGTGCGTAGAGTGTTGCGTACGCGTGGAAGGTAGTTGTTCCTCGTTTGGCCTCAGAGGAGTAGAGATGGGCTGTCTCGTCTTCGTTCCCGTAGTAGGGATCGAGGTGGAGGTCGGCGACGACCTCCACCGGTCGATTCGGAAGAACCTCGATGAGCTCCCGCTGAAGGAGCGTGTTTCCCGCGAGTTCGAGTGTTTCGAGGTCAAACTGATCGGTGAAATACTCACGAACAGTGTTATCGTGCGGTGAGTCATCAGTGGTCTCGCAGATATGTGTGATTGAGGTTCCGTCGGCGCATGCGCCGACGAGAACCTTGTAAAGCTCTGCTGGCGTTACTTCTACCTCTTCACCGAGGTCAAGCGGAAGTGTATCCTCAAGCCGGTTAACGACAAAATTAATCAGATGCTGTTCTTCTAATTCACTGTCTGCTTGGGGTTGTTGCACACCTCTTCCAAGCAGACCCGACTTCTAACCCGATGTGATCGACTGATACTTGTTATCATATCACTATCTAAGCTTATGACCGTCGTTCGGGGAATGTCTGCATTAATAACCAATTGCTCCAATACGTCAATATTAGCTCTATCCCCGATTCCGAACAAGACCAATTCGAACTCGGAGTTCTGTGTTCCGTCCGTAATTAGATTGGTTACTTTCTGCCATGTCTTATCGCCCTCACACATATCAGTGGGATATCCACTTGTAATAACAAAAATAACAGGGGTAGCATGAGTAATATTATTAGATTCGTAATACTCTCGTCTATTGATGCCTAATTTGATACTTTCTTCAATTGCCTTTCCTAACGCTGTGGCACCATTTGGGAGTGGTTCTCTTAGTTTCCACTCATCCACCGAAACAAATTCTTGTTCAGGTATTACGGTGCTTCCAAATGATAGCACACTAATCTCAACAGCAATGTTTAGAATAGATGATACGGTTTCTAATTTATATTTGAACGTATTTAGTCCCTCATTCAGCAACTCTATTCGAGACCATCCATCAGTGACCGACACACCCATTGCAGCAGACGCCTCGATCGCAAACACAAGCGGGTGATGAGATGTTGTTGAATGCATAAAGGAGTCATTCTCATCACCGTACATGTTTCTTAGCACCATCTCTATGGGTGGTCTCACATCTGAACGAATGGTATCCACTTCATCCACCGACAGTTCCTCTGTCTCCGCGGTATCGGCATCGGATACGTCGCCGTCAGAGGGTTCAGTTTCCACCGCAGGCATCTCAACGGAGTCTGTAGGAGCGTCGCTATTTCTACGTCCTCGCCGTTGGCAAAACCGTTCGACACGATGAACATCGTCGATAATACTACTACGATGATGGTCGCTTATTGAACCGTCGTTAAACTCTCGCAGCCACTCTACATGCTCTGTTAGATTCTCATACAGCTTTTCGTCGAGATCACCTTCAAATTCTGTCTCATATATGATATCTTTTAGCTCAAGGAGATAACGTCGGAATTCGTCTGGATCGTCTGTATTCCGCAACGCAGACCGGACTGTTTCAGCCACTGAGGCGACAAGCAACGGATCCGGTGGCATTATCCTCCTTATGACGATGTTTTAGTATAACTGTATTGGTGACTGGGCAGCCTTCTCTGACGTTTAGAGTGTTAGCTACTCTGCGCAACTAACGCATCTATAATCTCTCGTTCGTCCGCCCAGTCATCTGGGGCAACCTTGTACTTCTGCTTTCGTTTCCAAGACTGCCCGTTTTTTTGCCAGAGATAGACCAATACGTCAGGTGAATTATAGCCTGATGCTAAGATCGCTCCTTTCCACCAGTCGTTGGTTTTGAAGATGGTCTTTCCATCGATGACCTCGATGTTGTCATGGACTGGGAAGTCTGGCACCGATGTTTTATATTCTGGTGTCGGGAAATCAATATCAAAACCGGAACTCGTCTCTTCGAACTCGAAGGTTGAGGGATCGAGATTCAAAATGTCGAGATTCGTTCGGAATACATCTGGCTCGATGTCAAGGTTCGTGCGGATCACCTCTGCGAGTCGTTGGGCCGCCGCTTCATCCAACGCTGTCTCTTCGAGCTGTTCCGCATCGGGTTCGAATTCATCCGATCCAAGCACCCCGGATTGATCAGTATAGACTAATCCAAGAGATCTGAGACTCTGGATGACACTCCAAGAGATTTGCTCTCCATCGACGACGCCGTAGGCATCGATAATCGAGTAGGCTTCAGGCTCAATTCACTCAAGACAAAGAGTGTTCGATAAATTTACTTATCTTACTACATGTTCTCAACTGGCCGCCATACCCGCCAGCGGCCACACAAGATCCACCGGATTTGAGAGGCACTCTCCTCTCGCCCACTCCTCTTCACAAACCTGCGAGGCTTGACTCAAAAACGGTTGAGGCTCACAGATCGTAAACGGGTCTGGGGTGTAGTGTTCTTGCCAAACAGCACATTTGTGAAAGGGTATCCGTTAGATAAGATGTCTATTTTCGAGGCTAACAGACACTATGTTCAACCTATTGAGGGTGGACAACGAGTCGAAGACAGAACCCATTGGCAGTGGTTCGGTTATGGACGACAAGAACAGACGAAACGTACTCTCCCCCAATCAGCCGATATATTGATACGCATCCTTACGTGGTCATTCACATGGGACACAGAAAGACAGCAGTGTACCGATTATTTGCAGGGTTCTATGCGTCAGTCGCTGAGGTAGTGGGATTGACTATTGGCGGGATAGTCGGAGTGGTCTATGGGTTGCTCTGGATCTTGTGGCAACTACTTACAGGAAAAGAGGCTAATACCGATGGGAAGATTGCGACTGCCGTCCAGCGGTTACTGCAGTGGCCGATCAATCTCTATATTTTTGCGTTCACAGGAAAAGGATCATTTCAGTGGTTCCCGTAGCTCTCAGATTTGTTCATATAACTGCCTGATAGCCTCTTGATAGAATACACCTGACAAAATCTCATCACACCGTTGTGACCACGGAGTTCCGACGAACAACCCTCGAAGTGCGATCAACTCTCTTCACACACTCTCACTGCAGAAGGTCGCTCCGGTGTTGCCACTCTTTCTAGAGGCGGTTATCGTCTTGGGAGGTTGGTTCCTACAGCGTGTGCCGCTTGGCGGTGTTGCTCATCACACCCTACACCTCTGTGGGAGTCACAACGTCGTGATCAGCTGTCTGCACCTTCACCAGCCGCTTGACCAACGCCTCGCCGAAGACGAGTTTCTGCTCACCGCGGCTGTCTTTGATTTCGACCTCGTCGTTTCCAAGGTCGGCGAGGATCTCCCGCACCCGATGACACGTCTGGGAGTGACCGGTATCGAAGGCGGCGTTCAACACCGTCCGGAGATCCTTCGGCGTTAACACCCACCCGGCGGGCGTCTTCGTTGCATACTCGGTGATGTCTGTCGCGACAAACCGCGCCCGGCGTTGGTTGGCCGTCAGTTGGGTTGCAACCATCTCGTTGGACATCGCCACAACCTGTTCGAGGGGTGTCTCCATCTCGACGGTGGGCTCGGTCGGCTGCTCGTCGGCGACGGCTTTGAGTTCGGCTCGGAGGTCGTCCAGTTCGGCATCGAGATCTGTTTGCCCCGGCTTGGAGGTGATCGCTTGGCCGACTGGAGCTCCCGCAATATGCAGTGAGCCAATCGGATCGGTTGGATCGTCGATCCGAATCTCGGGTTGGGCTTCCAGCTCGTCGATTCGTTCTTGGAGGGCCTCGTTGTCGGCCTCAAGACGTTGGGTTTCGGCTTCCAGCTCATCGACACGAGCCTGCAGTTCGTCGGTTTCCTGTTTGGTGGCGGTGAGTTCCGTTTCGAGGCGATCGGTTTGGGCCTCCAACTCCTCGATCCGGGTCTCCAGGTTTTCGACATCCGTCATTGCTCTTCACCACCGCTGTCGGCGGCTGATTCAGTGACTGCAGAACACCGTGCAGCCAAGACGGTCACTGCGGCCGTCGAGGCATCGAAAACAGCTTCAACAACTCGGTCGGTCTCGGTGGCCGCAACGGGAACGTCGGCGTGGTCAGGGCGAATCTGAATGGTTGGGTCGCCGTCGATACTCACGGTGGTGGTGTTAGTGTCGACGACCGGCGACGCCGACGGGGTGGACACAGGTTCGTTGGGTGGACAGTCGGCCACAGGGGTGCCACCATCGGTACGGAGGTCGTCGGATTCGTCGGTGGATGGCTCACTCTGGACGGTCGATAGATCCAACGCTGCGTATTGGTGCTGGAGCTGCTGGAGGACTGCCACGCCTGCGTCGGTCAGTGTTGTCCGGCTGACCCGATCGTCACGTGGGTCAGTCTGGCGGTCGATTAACTGCTTATCTTCGAGCACGTTCAAGATGTGATAGATGTGAGCGGTGTCGATTCCAGCGTGGGCGGCGATCTCGGTGCCTTTCGGGGGCGACCCTCGTGTAACTTGGCGATCGTCGCCAACACATCCCGGCGGCTGGCGGCTACGTCGGTGATATCGATCCCACCGTCGGTACGGAGGTCGTCATCGAGACAGCGATCTAACCATGTCTGGAGTTCGGTTGCGACGTCGTCGTCGTTGGTGGCCTCGATGTAGGTTTCGATGGCTTCTCGGGCTGCTGAGTCGGTCTGTGGCAGGAGCGTGAGGCCTTCGGTGAGGCCGTCGTCGTGGTCGACGAGCGTCCGGTGGGCGTCGGTCATGACCCCTCACCCCCTGGAGGGCGTCGGTGAGGCGGTGGGCGGCTGCTTGGAGGTGGGCCTCGCCGTGGTCGGTGAGGCTGTAGGCGTTTTCGCGATCGGTGACGCTGCGTTTGGTGATCAGGCCTTCGTCGGCCAGCTGATCGAGATTCTGGTAGACGCGGGCGTGGGTGAGATTCGGATAGTGGGCGTTCAGTTCGGCCTTGATCGCCAGTCCGTTCGGAGCATCGAGTGCTGCAAGCGTCCGGAGGAGATCACGTTTGAAACTCGTGAGATCACCCCAGACAGTGGGGTCGACATTGGAGCGTTGTGACTCATCATGGGGTGTGGATTCCATTAGCTGGCACCTCCAGTTAGGCGGGGTGGAGCTGGATCTCGTCGGGATCGATCTACCGGCCGGTTTTGCGATCGTGGAGTGCGCTGTGGGGTGGATCGCAGTCGTGGCGTTGAGCGCACTGTTGACACCAGCAGTGGTGGTTGGTGAGTTCCCAGGGGCGATGGCCGCGCGGGCAGGTGACTCGCCAGCGGTCGTGTTTCGAATGCCGGTTGATCGTCGGCAGGGATGCACGTAATAGGGAGATAACAACGTGGTGGAATCCGCAGGCCCACGGTGAAAAAGGCTGGATAGGTGGGAGTGGTTTGGGGTGAAGAGGGTGACATACCTACGGAAATGTGGCCGATAATAGTCGGTGTCGTTGGTTGCCATCGGTGGTTGGACAGCGTTGCCACTCGCGTCGTGACCGCCGTTCTTTTGACGGTCTGGATGATTGCTTGCATTGGCGTCGTTTTGCGATGCCCAGCGCGTTGACCGGGCCTACACCGGTCGACGTTTCTCAACGTCGGTGTGCGCGAAGCATCGCTCAGCTACAACCAATAGCTCCATACATAAATAAGTACATACGTATGTCTTAATACACTCGTGGTTCTTATTTAATCTACATGACTTTTCTGTTACCTCCCGTAGTAGGCACATGGCCACAGGCAGACCGCCAAAAGTCAGCGATGAAGAGATTCTGCGCGGGATTGCCACAGTCTATGGCCCTGCGACAGTTTCAGACTTAATCGAGGATATTGATATTAATCGCTCTGGAATGAATAAACGGTTAGATGATCTTGTTGAACGTGAGTTAGTCCGTGAAAAGACCGTAGGGGCCAACGCTGTAGTCTATTGGCTGAGTGATGACGGTCAAAAACATCTCGACAAAAGTCAGTAAGCGATGGACGAAATGGTTGATGAATCGTAGGTACTGAGGTACCCAATCAACGGTGGCAACTGCTGTGTGACTTTACTTAGTAGACTTAGTTAAGCGGTTGTCAGAAGAGACCCAATAGACAATAGCGTTGGCACCAGCCGTTTCTTATCCAATTCACCAGACTCAACCAGTTCTTTCAATCGGGGGTTGATCGCTTCTTTTGAGGGTTCCATGACTTCAGCCAAGTCGCGCAATGTGACAACTGGTTCATCCATCTCTTGGATCGCACTAAGCACCTCTTCGTTCAGAAACGTTCGCGGCCTACCTGTTGACATCAACTAATCCCCATGAGCAAATAAAGACACACGTATGTAAAAACTTATTGTGGTTCGTGTGTAGTAATTAGATAGACACACCTGGCTCTCATCGGGTGATTACAGTCAAAATCGCCCGCCTGCTTGAGACAGGCGAGCTGGTGTGTCAAGCAGACAAACCCATGCGATCAATAACAACCGCCGAACTTGAGCGTTCGGCATCGACAGGTGAACAACCCGGGTTCAACGCCCGAGATACGCTGACAGGCTCCATCGACGATACGACTGTTCGACAAGCCGTCCTCGCTGGGAGGGACATGTGATGAACTGTACCGTCGAACATCGGAACCAAGCGCGGCGTGTGATTCAGCAACTGGGCGAGCGGCCGGATGTGCTTGGGACAGATCTGGTGTCGCCAGCGATTGATCCCTCCGGTCGGTGGACGATCGAGTTCGCGTTGGATGCCGATGGGTTGCCACCGGAGATTGTCTCGCTGTTGGGCGATGCGGAAATGACGGTTCGCGACGTTGGCCCGCGGCAGTCTTGGTGGCACTGTACCGCTGTTGTCTAACGGGAGTTGTTTTCTTTTACACTAATCAGGTTTTGAACGGCTAACCAACAATAGATTTGAATAAGGGGATCTTGTTGGTTAGCGATCGAACTTGGCGATTCAGTTGCCATGTTTCAACACGGATGAATATCGCTATGCAAGATGTAGAGTGTGAAGTCAGCAGAACACAGAGTGTCTCATAGAGCCGTCCTGACATCCCTTAGTCGGTGGTGACAATTCAATAGGTGCAAATATACCGTATCATAGAACTGCTCTCATACTTGCTAACGATGGATGGTCACACATCTTCATTGTTCTTCGCCTTTGATTGGCTGTCACACTCGCCAATCACCATCGAGGAACCGATGTCGGTAATCCAACCACCACGCTATGAGAACAGTTCTACACCACCGCCACGGGAATCGTAATCAAGATGATCGGTGGAATTGTGCCGTGCTAACACGGTTAAGTAGCTCATGATGGATAAACACACCAAAGTTGACATATTAGATATAAGACACATCGATGGTAGTGTGTGCAAAAGTTCTATGCTGACTTCTCAAGAAAACTCCTGACCGGTTGGACAAGCCGCCTGATAGCTACATGATTGGCATTTCTCAGACTCGGGCTTTGTCGGAAATTTGGATTGTTTAGTGGGATGGCTCCATGCTTCGATATCTGTTCTGATCCGGTTACGGGTGTTTTCTAAGCTATCGTCAGTTACCGCCATAGACCGAAACTCGCCGGTACCCGTGAATCCAAGTTGTAATCGTAAATTCTCAATATCAGGTTCAAATTCAGTTTTGGCCCAAAGTGCATACGTTTGTAGTTGGAGACTGTGATCCTCGAAAACGTCCGGTTGACGGGTTTTCCAGTCTGTTACTACGAAGGTTCCCTCACGATCACGATGGCACAGATCAGGTCGCACCCATACTGCCGTATCTGCAACGGTGAATCGACTGGACTCCTCGTGAAGGATATAGCGTCCTGATCGTATTTGTGGCATCATAACCGAAAGAAACCGATCTAGGTGATCGGTGGCTGTCTCAATCAAAGATTGATATCTGGACTCGGAGACAGTCTCTCCGTTAAGTTCTGAAAATACGCCTGATTCGATCCGATTGCTGGCAGTTTCGTGAGCTTCAGTCCGACTTGTCGGTTGGCCACAACTCCACCGTTTAACTTGGCTACTAATACCTGCATGAACGGCGGTTCCAATCAGAGCTCCTGGAGTGGAGTACCAGACATTTTCTTCAGTGTATAACTCACCTGTCTCTTCGGAGTCACGTCGCTGGTGATGCCAGTAATGATAAAACAGCGAGCGTGGACACGACTCATACCGCATGGCATTGCTGTAAGACCAGTCAATGCCACTCTCGCTGTTATCCATGATTAACTGAGTTCTTCAGAGATTCGTGTTGCAATCTCAGGTAACTCGTTGGCCAACTCGTAATCCGAGACATCAAAGGCCATATCGGGATCTGATTGCGATACACGGAGACAACTACGGGCTCCGAAGGTCAATGACTCGTTTCCGTTGGACACCGTCCACCGGTTGTGCTGTCCAGATACCGAAGTGAGCTCAATGTCCGGATTCTGAAGCCGGAGTGACTGCCGAAGGCGGTCAATCAAAGAGTCCGTACGGTCAGGTTCAAGTGTTGGAATGGCTCCGTCTTTGGCGTACTCTAACAGCGTGCCACCGAGATACCGATTCAACAGCCCATGGAGGTGTCGATTATCATATCGGCGGAGACACTCATGGCAGGCCGATTCACACCCACACTCAGTAAGAATTTGACTTGCAGTGTCGATGACGGTATCAAACTCATCGTAGACCTTTGCCGAGAAGCCAGCCCCACCCGGCGTGGTATCGAAGAGGAACACTTCAACTAATCCATTGGCCCTGTCATCATCAATCAAATCAGCTGATCGGGTTCGGAATCCGCCTTCAAGTTCATCATCTTCGATGCCTAAGGCGTCTGAGGCACCCATCACGAGGGCTTCAGCTAATGATTGGGCGGCCGACTCGAACCAATTGGCATCTGGCACAAAGTGTAGTGGATCCGTTAGGGGAATCCGGAGAACAGTGAGGTCACTCGGGAATGAGTGGCTGAAACTTGTCGTCACCGTATCCCCGCTACATTGGTCATCGTATTCAGAGAGATCCATCCGTCTAATATCCTTAGGATATGGTCGATTGTGCGGATTACTCAGTCCGTCTGTCCCAACAGCCCCACACTCTGTACAAACATCGAAGCCCTCATCATCTGGTCCGAAGTTTGCGACAATCAACTGTTCGTCACTCATCTTCCCGATTGTAGAGGGCCCGACAGATTTCTTCGCTTCCAAGGCGTCGTCTTGCTGTGAGTCATCAGACGTTGGTGTCAGTGGGTACTTTGGTGGCGTTGCATAGACCCGATCGTCAGAATTCCGGCCACTCTGTTCTGGTTGATTTTGCTGATTAACCTCAGGTGCAAATGCTGGTGGCGTGAACTTTTGAACCGTCACAATGTCCGTCTCACCACAGACAGCACAGGGATCACCCTCGCCCGCCATATCTGTCTCCTCGTTATCAAAGACAGTCTCACAGACAGGACAGAAGTTGAGATATCGCAACTCATCCCACTCGACGTGACTGGCACGATTGATTTGATCGTCTGCGAATTTGAAGAATACACCGTATGAGTCGAACGTCTTCTTGTCGACGACGATCTCTCGACCCGGGACATATGTCGAGAGAGCTTGCTTCATATCCCGAGACATTTCATAGCGGGTTTTCGGCTGACCGGTATGCTTGTCTTCGCCCTTCACGACGAAATCGCAGACATCAATCGGGAACGAAAAGGTCGGGAGTAACGCACTGTCCAACAGCACTGACAGTAGATCCTCACCGCCGTCAGCATCTGGATCCCATCCGCCGTGCTGTTGTAACTGTGTGAGATCATCAAGGAAGTCTTCGGCTGCGTCTTGGACGAAGTCCGTCCGCCAATCGTCGGATCGTGTCTCACCGAGTTCCTCCGGTAACAATGCGCCGACTTTGGCGGCGACTGGTGAATCGGGTGTCAAGACATCCTCCCGAACCCAGGTATCGAAGGCGGAGTGTGTGTATTCCCCACTCCCGGCGAAGAATTCTGCTCCCGTGCCAAGTGATTCGAAGACGCTCGCCCCGGATTCGATATCTGAGGCATCGAAAAAGCGAGCCAAGAGTGAGGCATTCACATGCCGTTGGGCGATCTTCGTGTTCCCGGCGTAGATGATCGGTTCCGTGCCCGGATCGCTGATCATATCGCCTGGCTCTTCGAAATACCGTGTCTCATGTGGGGAGTTATCGGCGAATGTGAAGATGGTCGACAGCCCGGTTCCGCGCCTTCCGGCTCGCCCAGCTCGTTGTTCGTAATTTTCCGGAGCGGGAGGCACCGTCCGCATCGCAACGCCAGTGAGACTGCCAATATCAATCCCGACCTCCATGGTTGTGGTACAACTGAGAACATCGATCGGTTGCTCAGTCTCCCCACCGACGAGGATATCCTGGAAGAGTAACTCATACTCCTCAGATCGGGACATCGCCTCAGAGTTGTCCTTGGCGGTCAACTGAGCTGAGTGTTCCTCAGACCGGAGGGTGAACGGATCTTTGCCATCTTGGACGACCCGGCGAGGGGGTTCACGTAAGAAGCTTTTCCTAGCATTGAGATGTGGATCGTCATTACCGACGGTTTCAACAGCGCCCCCACAATCTGGGCGTGGACAATGGCCATCAAATGAGACGGCCGTAAACTGATGGCAACCTTGACAGCGGTACCAATCGTCGTCTAACTGTAGTTCTAAAACTGTTTTTGATGGGTGCACCATATACTGCATGTCACCCGCTGAGACGAATGGCCCATCATCACTGAGCAACGCTGTCCGCAGTTGTTGTAACTCCGACTCAGAGAGCGACTCACTCAGGATTTCGAGGACGTTATCAGGCAATAGTTCATCCCACTCAAGACCCTGATTGGCCTCTGAGAAGTATTCATAGGTTGTTGACTGGCTTCGTTGGAACGGTTTGATTTCTGGGTCGTAGGCCCGCTCCTGACACGCTTGCCACAGTGTTTCGATGACAGCCGCTTCGAGGAGATCTGGATCGATATCACTCAACTCGGCTTTGATCGCCTCCATACTCTCGTCGATTGGGCGGAGATAGCCGATGAGCGCGGCTGGGATAGAGAAATATTCGTCACCCAGGGATTTGAGGAGCACAGAATCAAACTGTCGCGGCCGTTTTGACAGTTCCGTCTTGGCAGCCGGATGATCCGGGATTTCGGTGATATCATCTAACCCGTATCGGTCTCTGATCGTTGCTAAATTATTGATCGTATTCTGTAAAACGGTTCGAGAGCCCTCGTATTCGACGCCCTCGCTCGAATAGTATTCGTCACTGTCGTCGAAGTACACGATATTGTTCTCATGACAATAGATGACGAACTCGCGATAAAGTCGATCCATCGTCATCGTGCCCTCGTGACTACTGACAATATCCGCAACGACCTCCCTGAATGAGTCGGTCTCCACGTTGGCTTGGACGTCTCTCGCCAAGCGGGCTGCCTTTTGCCGGCCATCTGAAAAACAGAGCACTTTTTTCCCCTTGTTTGGGAGATCCTCTTTCTCGGTGTTCGCGGGTTGGATCCCGAACATCGACCGCACGATGTTGGCAAAGGGCTCTTCTCCCTTCGTCTCGAGATCCATTATCTTGGTTCGCTCATTGTACCATTGTTCTTCGATCCCACAGACGGGACATTGAGTCCAACTGTACGGGAGGCCATCCGAGGGTGGCTCCTCTGGCGGAATCCGAACGTCAATATACCGCTCAGGAGCGTCATGGTCAACGAATCGATCTTCTAGAAGGTGGCCGGTCGAAATATCGAGTTTCCGTTGTGGCGCAACATCTTGTTGTTCTTGCCGGGGCTCCTCGACACACAGATGGACTTCTTCCAACGTATCTGACTGGCCTTCTTCTGACCACAGGAACGTGGGGCCAGTGGTAGCATTCTCTCGTCGGAACGCACGCAAATAAGCTGCCCCACATGTCCGGTGACTGAGCAATTCGAACACGCGACCACCACAATCACATTCCTCCTGCGGACTTGTATAGAACCGGCCTAGTAGGTTCTCACCCTCTGTGGCACGCCGTTCAGTACACTCAGGGTTGACACAGGCGAATTGCCGCGGCAGCCCCTTGAGGAACATGTGCAGTCGCGCTGGGAGGAGCGATTGGTCGTCGCTCGTTTGTGCCTCTGTGCACAAATAGAGGAAATTGCCGGTCGCTTCAGCGGCCACCTCGGAATCAACGTCTTCGAACAGCTGGTCTGCCAATTCGGATAACTTGAGTGGGGCCTCCTGCAGGTACTCATGCGCTTGCGCAAACAACTCGTCTGAAGGGAGCTGTTGTCCGAGGTATTTTCGAAGCTCTGCAGGTGAATCTCCCTCATAGGGATCCCAGTCTCGTTCGGCTGCGAGATTGCGGATTTTGGCTGGATCCAAGGTATATTCGATCGTCTCCAACAATTGGGCCGTCCGTTCAGCAGCTTGTGAGCCACCGGGATACGTCACTTCACTACCTTCGATAACAGCGAAGTCGTCTTCCTCGCCTGCAGTGAGTTGGGCAGCAAACTCCGGTGCTGCATCCTCAATATTATCGCCCATCGTTGCACTCGTGAGGATATACCGGACGCGATCCCGGGAGACCCTAGTTTTTGCAACAACCGACTCAGCAGCAGTCCTACTTCGGCTCCTTGGGCACCGCGGTAGAGATGCGCCTCGTCTAAGACGATATTCAATTCGTTTGCATCATCAGCGTCGAGCCACGATTTTGTCTCCTCAAAGAAGGGTTGCTCAATCGGCCGCAAGAGCATGTACTCAAGCATCGAGTAGTTCGTAATGAGGACATCTGGGATCCCACCGTGTGGGTTCTCCTCGCCGTGCATTTCCTGCCGCGTGTATAGTTCTGCATCCCCAGGTTGGGTTCGGAATTGGGTTTCACGGAGTTGTCCTTTGCTCCTGAATCCTTCGAGATCCTTCGCGGGAATCCGGCCCATATCGTCGAGTTCATCGTACAAATCCCTACGGTCTTCTTTCAAATTGAGATAGCGATCGATAACGGGTGTGAGTCGATTCGTATTCTTGTCGACATCAAATTCGCCGTGGTAGGGTGTGCGCCCAGTATACATGCCGAACTGTACCGTTCGTCCCATCCGGTCGGCGAGCGTTTCCCGTCCGTTTTCATCACCGAACAACTGTCGCATCCGAGCCAGTTGGTCGGCAACCAACGCGTTCATCGGATAGAGAACCAGGGTTCGAACTCCTCGCTGGTCAGTCGTATTATGTCGCTGTGCTTCTCGTGCTAATTGCCCCAAGATAGAATAAAGGAATATCTCCGTCTTTCCAGAACCGGTTCCCGTCGAAACGATGAGATCCTTTTCGTCGTTGAAGAATGATTGCAACCCATCTGCTTGATGTTTGTACGGCGGGTCATAGATATCCAGCCCATCGTCCTCAAGATCTTTGAGGAGGTCGACGATCTCCTGTGGGAGCCCTAAGTCGCTAAATTGCTCGCCGGTTTCATAGGTTGGCGTCGCCTCGACCCATGGCTCAGTCGATGTTTCACCACTGTTCATTAATTGCTCCCGTTCGTTGAGTAGTCGAGGATGGTGGAGGTGGTAGTTGGATTCGATATAGCGTTGGAGATCTTGTTCAACTTGTTCGGATACTTCTTTGATTGATTTCATGGATTTGTGGTAAGTGTGCGTTCGTCGCGAATTTCGACCGGCAGCCGCTCAAAGACGGTTTTGACGGAGTCAACGGTTGTTGGGGGATGATCCAGTGGATGCGATTGTTTTCGAACCCACGGAAGTCCGCTCCAATCGCTGCCAACCACCGGTATTGCGCTCGTGGTGGCGAGAAACTGCTCGCTAACTGGACGGCGTCCTTATCAGGCGTTTCCAGAATTTCTACGGTTCGTGGGATCTCACCAACGGCTTCGATCACCAAACTAAATGCTTTGAATTGTCCACGGGGAACCCTGAGGCCTGCAACCTCGGAGTCTTCTATTACTCGCAAGTGGTATTCATCCATACCATACTCTATTGGTTCACGCCAAAGGCTTACTCTCAAGTCGTTACCGATTGTAATTTCCAGTGGATCCTCACCCCACGCCATTCCGAATCCTCGGCTACCGACAAAGGCCTCCCAATCATCGCCTGCCTGCCACTCACTCAGTTCACTACCCTTGATGAAATCAAGGAGGTAGGCTCGATTGTATTCACTGACCGATTGTCCGACATATGCTTCTTGGGACTGGATTCGAATGTCATGCGCTTGGAGATCCGCCTTTGTCGCGTCGACGATCGCCCTCGAAAGCCCTCGAAGTTCCACGTCCAGGCCTTTTTTCACAAAGTATTCGCTGGGCAGCCCTGAAACGAGAATATTAGTTCCCTCAGAAACCGGGATTACTCGAGTGGGGCCGCTCGCATAGTACCCTTGGGAGAGTTTGATTATGTCCCCTTGGAATGTAAGTGTCGGCCCATCTCCTTCATCAAGCACTTCGCGGAACCAGTCGTCATCTTCGTCATCACTATCGCCGACAATGGCCGCTAATTTGTGGGTGATCCAATGGTGAATTCCAGTGACGTGGGCCCGGGGATACGTCTCTGTGCTATCTTCAGCCTTATCAGCCAAACATAATCGGATCGCTTCACCAATCAAAGCGGTCTGTAACCGTTCAGTGTCAGAGGGAAGGTACTCCTCGGGAAGCCCGATGAAGTCGGCGGCGACTGTTCGGAGCGGTGGATCATCGAAGCCGGCATCTCGGAGCCATTGCATCCGCGCCCAATGGCCTGGATTGTTAGTCCTCACGACCTCATCATAGACCTCGATAACCTCGCCAATTGCTGCACCAGCTTCGAACCCTGTTATCTCAACGTCCAGTTTTTGTCCAAGTTTGGCGTCACATTCCGCGACTCTGATAGGGATATTCTTTACGTAACAGATTCGAGTCTCGTCGTCAAATTCGGCTACCGCTGTGGTATATTCTTCTTCGACCGCAATTGGGAGTTTATCGATTTGGCCAGAGAGAATCCAGAAGCGGGTCTCATACTCATCACCCCAGAGTCCCTTATCTAATATTTTCGCGTGAGTATCGGTTATGACCTCGACTTGAACGAAATCATCGATATCGGCTGTCGTTGGGCCGACAATCAATTCTGACTCCCCGGCTGTTGCATGGCCAACACCATCGGAGTCAATGTCGGTGAGTCTGACATAGGTGATAGAGCCAACGTGAGGTGTTCCATCAGGCGTGAGAATATCGATGATTTGGTCAAGATACTCACTGTATTCTTTCGTGTCGATTGCATCTTGAGAGAGACAGATAGCATAACTCACATCCATATTCTCCAAGTCCCGCTCTCCAAGATACTTGAGTTCTACTTCTGTACCTTCTTCACACGTAACGGGGCCGACTGAAATCGTTTCATTGCCGACTCTTACACTCCCAGTTCCATTTCGCGTGATCTTCAACTCGCCTGAAAACCGATCCCCAGATGAAAGCGTCATCACTGATCACCGCCTCCTGTCGCTGACTCCATGTTTTGTGTGAACTGGAGGGCCACCGACCCGAGTCCATCAAAGGTGAATTCAGCCTCTTTGCAGCCTTGGGTCACCCAATGACCGACGTTCGGAAGGACGCTCTCAAGGGATCCTGGTGAGCGCCTAATGAACGGTGCCTCGGAGTGAGAATCTGGGAAATAAGCCGTTACTTCAACCTCCAAACCCGCAGGGCCATGGTATTCGATGGCCGATGGGAGCGACACCGGTGAAACCTCCGACTCAATCTTTAAGCAGTTTTGATCACCGATCGGTGAGACAATTGTCTCAGTCTCACCATCGGAATATAACAACCCAATTTCAGCATCTACTAATTGATCAGGGATCGACTCCGTGTCCTGGTCATCTGCATGCAGGTGGATAAGTCGGTGCCTACTCGAGTTGCGCTGGTGGACACTGATCCGTTTCGAACCCTGCTGTGGGACGGTTGTTTTGTAGAATCGAGTGTTACCTGGACCTGTCTGATCTAACTCTACAGTGTCTCCCTCTCGTTTTGGTATCGAGACGATCTCAAAAACAGGATCCAACTCTTCAGCTGGAGTCACTGCAATCAGAACCGTGGCTCTGGGGCTTGCGATGATTGGTTTATCTGCTGTTGGGTGTGCGTCAGCTGGTAACAACACATCGGCTTCAAACCCGTAATCGTCGGCCCGGAGACCGGTTCCGTAATCTTCCAGTAGGTTTTCAGTCTCCGGTCGCGCTGGGAACGCCAATAGTGTCCATTCTCCGAGAGAGTGCACGGACACCACCTGGTTGTGATCTGGTGGGTTCGAGTCAGTAACAATGTAGACCCACTCCCCATTTTTCACCTGTCGATTCGAGGTAAATCTGCGAGCTCGCGTCTGGTCGCCGACAAATAGATCCCCATCTTGGAGTAGACCGGTCGTCCATTCACCGTCTAAGTTACTCACCAATCCAGGCCCTGAAAAAGAGAGTTGATAGCGATCGGCTTGTGGATCCAATTCAAAGATCACTTCTGGCTCAGAGGGGTGAAAGCTTCTGGGGGTGGGAGGATGTTTGATCCCTACGGTGGATGGGATTTCACATTGGTCAATGAGGTCATCAACATCGGTGCCAGGAGGGAGTTGATCCCGATCAATTGAGGGAATAACGCCAAAGAGTCGATGACTTCCTCCTGGTTGTTCTCCAACGTAGGTGCGTATGAGGTTTTGAGATTCCTCTTGCTCAACGTCAGAGGTTCGTAGCTCGTCAACCATCCGCTCAACATCTTGATCAGATGATAGTTCGCACTCTACCTCCTCTAATTCTCCTTGTTTGTGAGCGAAGTATTGGCGTTTTTCACCTTTTCTAGGGTTAACGATTTTTTCGCACTCAGGACAGGTATAATAATTTGTTTTAAACCGGATTGCCTCTTTAATCGGAACCTCTCTACCATGCGGATCCAGCGCAAATGGGATCGACATTTCACCCATTTACTATCACACCCAGAACCTGTTGTGTGTTCATCAATACCTCACATGGTATCTTAACAACGCCTAATATAAAATTTTGTATTGATCCATTATAAAATATATTTGATAAGTTGTGTGATCATGTACCATACATTGGCAAGGTGACTCTGATAGATAACAATCGGTGTTGAGCCGCCGCTCCTTAGGATATTTATCAGATTTGGCCAATGGTTGAAACCGCAGATCAAATTTAGACTAGATTCAATCAACAGCGAAAATGGATCTAATAGCAATCAAGAGGAACTGAATTGCTTTGGTAATAAAACCGCAGACAAACCATCTATTAAAAAACCAGAGACAGGCACCCTGACGAATCTGATGATCCCGAAGATGGTGATACCCGCGACGGTGGTGATAGCGATGAGCCTGACATGGGAGATGAAGACGACCGACTGGTCGGGATGATCTATGCTCGGGTAAGTAGTGAAGGACAAACTGAAGACGATGACAGCGACAGTGACGATGAGGAAGACGGTGACGAGATCGACTCAGGTAGATTAAGGGCCAAATTGAGCAACTAAGAGAAGTTGTCGAGAAACTTGATATTCGGATTCTTTTTGACCCGTTCATCGATAAGACAAATAATTGGACGTGTTCGTCACCAAGCGTACCCTGGGGATACACTGAAACCGATAATGGATGGTTGACTGTTGATGCAGATGAAAAGCCGGTTGTCAGAGAAATATTCCGCAAATTCACCGAGTGTGAAACCTATGCGCGGAAACCAGACGCCGTATCAAATCAGAATTCGGTTCAGACGCTCTCAATGAACATCGGATTAAAACCGTGCTGCAACAGAAAGCTTACATCGGGAAGCCGCAGATTCCTGAAGTTGTCTAGACGAATCGGTAAATGGTCAGAAATCGTCACGAGATGTCGTCTACCAGATCTCGTAGGTAATCTGGTTCAACAAACGTTCCCTGCAGTCGTGTGACGTTGTCCGTTTCTTTGAACAGCATGTCACCGTCCCCGCCAAGATCCTCTGCTCCGGATTCATCTAGGATGACTTGCGAGTCAGACGCCGACGGGAGTCGGAAGGCCACTCGCATGTCAAGATTCGCCCGCAGATCGGTGTCGATAATCTTCGCACTCGGCCGCTGAGTGGAGATTACGAGATGAATACCGACGCTACGAGCTTTCTGTGCGATGCGGCGGACATTTGTCTCGAACTCGTTGCTCTCGTCGCCGAGGCTGTCGATGAGGTCTGCGTATTCATCGATCAATACAACGAGTGGCCGAAGCGGTTCGTCAGCACGCTCGTTATGATCTTTGATGTCGATGCTACCGCTTTCGCCCAAGAGCTTGGTTCGGCGGGGGATCTCCTCCTCAGTGATCCAACTGAACAACTCAGCGGCGTCTTGACTCTCCGTAATCACCTGATCATGTTCTAGGTTCGGGAGTTGATTGCAGAACATGAAGTTGGTCAGCTTCGGATCGACGATCGCCAGCCGTAACTCATCAGTGTCGAACCGCTGGAGGAAACAGGATAGAATGGAATACAGGAAGACGGTCTTTCCACTTCCAGTTGTCCCGCCGACGAGCATGTGTGGCGCCTCATCGAGGTAGGCGACATGGCTCGTCCCGGCAGGTTCGACGCCGGCGATGAACGGTAGTTCACTCACCGTCAACTCTTCGCGGCCTGGGAGATCGGGCAGATAGCTCTCAATTGGGACAATGGCTGTCTCTTCTCGGGGGACGTCGACGGCGACGTACTGCGTTCCGGGCAGGCGATGAACGTGTGGCTCTCGCTCGAGTGCCATCTCTCGAGCAATGTCTTCAGAACTACTCTCGATTGCCCCTTGCCCCTGACCACTCGCTAACTCGATCTTATACCGGACGAGGTTTGGACCGACCTCCACTTCGTCGGTGTCGATTCCGTCGATGTCGATGCTGAAGTCATGAAGTGCGCGTTTCAGGGACTCGACTTGGTCGGCGTACGCTTCGGGATCGCCAAACTCGACTGTCGATTCATCTGCAGACTGGCCCTCATCTTCAGCGGCATCTTCATTACTTATCGCGGAAGCTGGTTTTTCACCAGTTGCCGTCTCTGGTTCATCGCCTGATTCCTCTTCTGTCTCGTCTTCCGTTGTTTCCCTGACGATACCGTCACCGTCAGCCTCTTCATTGACTTCTTCCTCGAAGTCGTCAGTGCCGTTCATCAGGAGGCGGACGATCGTGTCTTTCGGGAGGCGAGTCACTTTGACCGATTTCATTTCGTCTGTGACACAGTTCTCCGTCGATTCACTCGCGTTCTGATTGTTGATCTCAACGGACGTGATCCGCGACGTTACGGTGAGTTGCTCATCGCCTCGGAAGACGTTGTTAATGCGTTCAACCCACTCGTTTTTGTTTCCAGAAACATCCCGGCCGATTAACTCATAGTAGAGTTGCTCACGGAGTGCTTCTCTACGTGGCGGAGTCGTGATGTTGTCTTCGCCTTCAAACAGACTGCGGATCGTGTTCGTTGTCTTCGTTAATTGCTCAACCGCGTCGCCTGAGACTTCGCCGTCATTGACTTCGAAGGCCTGGTTGGGCTCATCCAACGATTTGACTTCGACGATCTCCATCTCGAGCCCGTTCTCGTCGTCCGGTTGCAGGACGATGAAGTCTGCCCGTCGACTCATATCGCCGAAATTCAGCCATTTGCGTGTCCGTGGGTCGTCGATGGAGAAGATCAGTTTGGGCTCCTCGTACGTTTCCTCCAGCCAGTGGACGGCGATGATTGCCCCGAGGAGTCCCTTCGAGTTCCGTGACTGTTGGCTCCCGATCGTTTCTTCGGTAATCAACCGAAGCAGGCCACTTCGCTCGGTATTCGCGATTCGGGAAGCAACTCGTTCGACATCTGCTTTGTCAGGTGCAATCGGATATTCGTTCAGGATCCGCTGTAGTGTTCGCGTAAATAGGTCGAGATCTTTCGAATAGATGGCGTAGTCTCTGTCACCACGCCGCTCTTTCGATATCAAGTCCTCTTCCCAGAAGGGATCGGAGTTCATTGACGGCGTCGAAAGACAGGTCCAGATTGAGTGATCTTCGATTTGGTGGACGAGATCCTCTTCAATCGTCAGTTCGTGGACACCGGCTTTATGCAGCGTTTGCCGCGTACTGTTCCGCTGGTTAACGAGGTTCTGGTACTCGGAGAACAGTTCCCCCTCTGTGGATGGACTGATGTTGATCTCATCCTCAAACGCGTCGTATTTGTATTCCTTGGGGACGTATAGCGGATTGATCGAGGTATTCATATCTCGCTCGAACTCCTCGATGAAGAACGACGACTGGTCGTTGATAACAGCGATGTGGCGCTGATGATCAGTGAGGTAGTCGACAAAGGCTTCGTAGTGGACGCACTCCTTCGTGAGTATATTGAAGGAGTTTGCGTCTCCTTCCGGCCCGAATAGGTTGATTATCGATTCTTCCTCACTAGCAGTCGTCTCAGAGAGAATGCTCTTCTGTTCCCCGTCAATGTAGACGAACTCGACGGTTGCCCCACTGAGGACCCCACGATCAGTTGCGTCTACAATCGAGGTCAACAACTGATATGGCTTGATCGGGTCGACAACCGTTATTTTCAGATGCCGTTCTGCTGGCGGGTACGCGGCAGTGAACTTCTCAACGAGGTACTCCCAGAGGTACTGGTTGTCACCTGGTTCTGCTCGATCAGCTTCGGTGTATACGGGGAGAGTCCCCTCCTCCGCGGACTGAATGAAGTAGGTTTCCTCTTGAAGGAGCCGACCACCGCCGACGGTGATATTAGAGAGCACATGCGGCTGTTCCTCGACTGTTTCCCGCAGGAACTCTTTGTCCTCATCAGAAAGTTCGGATTCCCGCTCCTGTGCCTCTTTTGCGAGTTCAACATACTTCCAGAGGTGGAGCGGATGCAGCGGCGAGAGAACCAGCTCTCGCCCGCTATCCATATCGAGGACGACAGTATCGAGAAGGAGAAAATCAGCCAGCAAGCGCGGTGCCCCCTGGGCACTTGCTTCCTGCAGCGCGCGATATTTTTTATCGAGTTTATTCTGTGTCGTGCGGTAGTGTTCGAGATATTCGTCAGCTGCCTCAAGGAGGTTCTCATCCCCAAGCAGCTTAAGCAGCGGGCTATGGACGAGGGACGGCAGTGAATCAATCAGTTGCTCCCGTGACTCAATATACTCATCTAGCGAGTCGACGATGGACTGGAAGTCTTCGTTTCGTTCGGCGAATGATCGGAGCTTCTGGAAGCTCCCATCCTCTTCATCCACCTCGAAGTAGTCCACATCGAGTGTCGTGTAGTCGGTAATGACCTGTTCGCGTGATTCACCACCTCGAATAATGCCGCCAAACCGATCCTCAGTGACGAACGTATTCAGGAAGTGGTAGAAGTCAGAATCTGTATCGATCTCTAGTTTGTTGTCGTCGCCGTAATCAAGCTCAACCGTTTTCTCGTTCTTTTCAACAGCATCCTCGATCTCGTCGTCGAGATTACGCGACAGGGAACTCAGTTCCTCTTCACGGTCATTGAATGTCAATTCGACACCGACGCTCGAGTCATCGTTCCGGCGAATATACTTGCTCCGTCCCCGGCTGGAGCCCCCATCGTCGCCGCCGCCGTCGTCGACATCGGTCGATCCATCTTCTTCCCCACCATCGTCGTCTGAACTAGGTGTCGCGGGAATTCGCTTGGAGGTCGTACTGAACGCATCACGGACACGATCAAACTCCAACTCACTAAGTAGATCATCGTTGCTAGTCCGTTGGAACCGCCGAAGACGTTCGATGAATTGAGCTTGCTCTGTCTGGTCATCGTCTTTTGATCTTCGGATGCTGTTTATCAGTCGTTTTCGGTCACGGTTCGTGACGTGAACTGCTCTGTTAAGGAGTTCAGCGTTCTTTCGTAGACGTCCTCCGACCTCGGATGAATCCTCGAGTAACTGGGAATCCGTAAATAGCCCTAATGTATCCAATTCTTCCCCAAGGGCATCAATCGAATCCTGATCGGTTGATTTCAGGCAACTAACTGCGTACCGTGCAATCGCTCGAAGATCAAGATTGGCACCGATATCACTCTCGAGCGCGCTCCAAACCGCTTGTGACGGCTGGTTACCGGCGTATTCATCACGCTTTGCCATGAGCGCACAGATCGTTTTCCGAACTTCGCCCGGCGGCAAACTCGAGAGTCGGTGAAGCGACCCCAGCTTTGGAGGATCACCTCGAACCATTACGACGATTCTATCGGGCGTGATGTTCCCATCCCATTCGAACTCGGTTTGCGTTCCGTTCCGCCACTTAATCGCTGTCGAGAGTTCGTCAGTAGCCCGGATAGATGTCTCCGCACAGGTTGCAGAGAGCGAATCGAAGTCAATCTCTGAAAGGCCGACCATCGCCAACCCGACCGTCAAATTTGATTTCTCATCCAAGGCATCGACCATCGTTTCAGCTTCGAACTCAGGTGGCGACTCCACCATCACTCCAAGTTGTTTGTCTTCGATGGTTGTGGCAACAGTCACCCCATATGCCTCTCCGAGGAGGATTCGGCTCTGTTCTTCACGGCTCGACTCCTGGTCTTCACTCTGCTCCGAAGGAGGTAGGTCTCGTAATCTCATTGTGCTGTGGTAGAGACGATGGTAACGCCATCAGCGTATTCTTGAGCGAACCCAAGATCGATGACTGCTTGCTTGAATCCCTCGTAGTTTCGGTTTGATAGTGGGTCACTTTCAACGGCACTCGTTCCAATCGAAATATCCCACCCTGTCAGATGATCCCGATCCGACTCAGTCCCACCGACGATGATCCCATATCTCAACCGAAGCCGCTGACAGAGCTCCGGTAGTGAGATCTGTTCGCTTGGTTCTAACAACGACAGAATAATCGATTCGAGAACCTCTGGATCCGGCGAGAACCGTCGTTCGTTTGCCCGGTTGCCGCGGGGTTTCAGTAGCCCCGACCGCCATCCGAACGTTTGGATCGTGTCCACTGGGGTGTAGGTCTTAAATCGAGACTGATGGATCGCGTCATCCACCGAGTTCACGAGGCGATCGAAGACATCTTCAGCTGGATCACCGTCGAACAAATAGCGGAACGTCTCGTAATCCTCATCCAGTTTGGCGTCGCTTTTCCGGTTTAATTCAAGCAACTCCCGATTCTCGATTTTCTCGATGATCCTGGACTCATCGTATTCACTTTTGTCACGGTATCCGCGTCTATCCAATTCTGCCTCGATTCCGAGTCGTGAAGCGGACTGAACAGCCGAGTCGACCGCATCGTAGCATTCGAGACTGGCTTCAGCAACTGGACCGTCTTCTTTCCCCGTGTAGTTGAACACGAGTGGGAGTCGGCTATCTCGAGCGTTCTCTTCATCCCGAATCTCGTTGTGCCGGTTCGCCATGTAGAGATACAGGGCGAACCCACCAAATTTCACAACCCGCCGGAGATCGCGTGGATAGTTTGTTGCGCCGCCCTTTGGGGGCTTGAGATGCTCACTCATTGTTCCGAACCCTTCTGCAAGCGCAAATCCGGTTTTTCCTTCATCGAGTGGATCGTCAGCGTCTGGCCCCTCCCACGATTTGACCGTTGCTGAGTCTTTTTCGGCATCTTTGACGAGTGGCCGGAAGAGTACTGAGACGCTGTCGTGGTGGTCAGTCAGTTGATAGTTGAGTTTCTTTTCGATATCGCCCTCTGATTCAGTCGTTAAATGATGGAGGAACCGTCCGACAGAGACGCCAGCAGTAGGATTGATGACGAACCAGTCGCTGGTACATGTCGGCGCTGAGCCGCGCTGTGAGGCATAGAGTGCGTTATCGTTTGCGAGGACTTTACGAAGTGTCTGTCTGAGCTGATCAAGTCGCTCGTCTCGCTTCCGGGGGTCGATCTCGAACTTTTCCTTGATCTCGTCTGGTAGTTCCTCAGACGGTGTCTTCCCCGGCTTTTCGACAAACTTGAATAATTCATCCGGGGTGTGAACGTGGCCGAGTGAGTGACTAAACAAGACCTGGGCAACGTGGACGGGTTTTATCGATCGGCTCGTCGCTTTGAACCCGAATGCCCATTTTGATGCGTCCCCGTTTATTTTATTCAGTTCCATCGCCATTATCTATACACCCCGTCGTTGACGTCAACGTCTTCAACCCTGCCAGTCTCGGTGTCCTTCACTGAGACAAGGCCTGCCTCTTCGCTGTACGTTTCGTGGTATTCGACTTCTTCCATGAATTCCAGGATCTGTTGTTCGACATCCCGACTCCGCAGTGTGTAAGGGATATTTGCATCCAATGCGCCAAGCGATTGGTACAGTGATCGAGTTACTTTTAGCCGAATTGGGATCTCGTTTGCGACGTACTCCAGTGCTGTGTGACTATTCGTATACGAGATTGCGTCGGCAATTTTGGGGTGAAGTTTGGGTTCTTGAATCTCTAAATCAGACTTATCGACATTTGTCCGGGAGACAAGCGCAAGGGAACTCTTCGATCGGTAGTTGTGCGAAAGCCAGAGTTGGAGTTCCGATCGAGTGGAACTGTTGGGCCGGAAGTATCCATTCAACATCTTCACCAACTGTTCCTTAGTCCCCTTCTTCGACATTCCGTTCCGGTGGTGGAGGAAATCATACTCGATGTTCTGGAAGAGTTGCCGGCTCTCGTAATCAATTCCGAGCTGTTCATCCTCAAAGAGGAACTGACGTTTCTTCCGGTTGTATAGTGGTTCAACAACTTCTGCCGCGTCATCTCGATCGGCGAAATCAGCCTCCTGTTCTGATACTGCCCAGAGCCGACTATCAACGAAGGGATGCACCAACTCAGGTGAGTCAAATTTCTGTCGAGCAAGGTCGAAGACTCCCCCGACCCTTCAAACGCCAGGTTATAGTATTTGAGTTCCTCGCCAAATTTGGTCTGACACTCTTTCAGACCTGCAGTCAGGATGTAACAGAGGAAATTTAGCAGATCCCGTACCGTTGTGTGTACTTCGTAATTTCCGAGTTCAGTAAGGAAGTCAATGAGATTCTCCTGAATCCGGTCGTTTTGCATTTTCTCCGCATTATACTGGATGTGACATTGGCCAGAGTGATCGTGCCCTTCAAGTGCGAATTTATTAACAAAATTGCGTACTGCGCGGGTCACAATACCTGGCGACAACACATCCCGATTATTCAGGTCGACGACGACAAGATCAGAGAAATCGATATTGGGCGTATCCGAGTCGCTGTACACAATCTGGTTTTCGAGTTGGCGTTTCACCGTCTGCAGGAAGTCATACTCATCACTGTGTGATGTTGCCATCTCGTACAGTGGGCCATCGTTGATCGCCAGAACCCCCGGTTTATCATCAGTATATGCTTCGCTCCACTCATCGAGTAACTCCGTGTAGTCGGCATACTCGGACGCGTCAAGGAGATAGTAGTAGTCTTCCGGTGGGTACTGATCCTGGCGCATCAGAATATGTTGTGTTTTGCCGTCACCAGGGTTCCCAGTGAGAACTACCTGTTTGCCCTTTTCGAGGGAATTGATGAGGAATTCATCGAGATCAGTCGAAATATGAATCTGCCGCCGCTGATGCGGGGTTAGGCTCTCAGCAAAGCCTCCACGGGCTAACTCCGCAAGGAATTCTTTTCCAGATTGAGTCCGTTCAGTAGCCATATTCTCTGATTGTATATCCTCGACCTTCGCGAGGTAATATTATTAACGGAAACGAAATTGATCTAACAAAATCAAAAATCAAAGAGGGAGTGGTTAGGAAAGTCCACTTCGTGCCCGAGTCGAAGATCCTCATCCTTGTCGAAGGCACGGATGTCGTCAAGTACCCATTCTTTCTGTATCCGCTTACTCACCCACCGGTGTTTCCAGTGATCGTATATCTCCTGTTGTTCAGCTGTAGGATCTTCGAACTCCCACAGGTAATCGGGGTCGTCTGTTAGTCCAAAGAGGAACTCTCTGAAATCGCTGGCCAATGGTATGCTGTAGATGACTCGGGGAGATTCGTGTTTTAACAGTTCCCCGTCGAGATTGAGGTTCTCTAATCCTCGCCGAATCTTCCGCATCTTTGGAGCAATTCCCTCCCCAAATCGGCCTTTGACTGCTTGCCGATTCTCGAGCATCTCGGTTACCGCTGCTAGTCGCTGTCGAGCTTTTGGGCCGAACTGAACAGAACCATATCCACTTGTCTTTCCAATCTCCTTGTACTCGATCTGGCCGTTGGATGCCGGCACCCGAACGCGGTCGTATTGGGCGCTACCCACTTTGAACAGCCCCGTCGTGTCCAAGAACACTAACTCGTTGTTCTTCATCACGGGTTCCCCACTCATCGCGCTAGCGATTTTCGATTTGTAGCCTTCGTACTTCTCTCGATACTCGTTGATCACCTCAGGGCCGGTTAGCGTCATCGCGACTAACTTTCCACCAAGGATATGATTGTAAGGTGGGATCGCCCCGCAGACCTGGATGTTCATCATCCCCGCACCAACCCGCCGCTTCTTCGTTTCCTTAAGTGCTGTTCGAAGCGCACGGTTACCTCTCTTAGACTCGATTGCTGCTTCGATGAACTCTTTGTCGTCCTCAATGTCGTTCTCCAAGAAGTATTCCCGGTCTCGAAGTAGCTTCTGGAGGGTGTGGGCTCGTTTCTTCACGAAGAGCGCCGTTTCACTCTTCTTTTCCCAATCGTCCAATGATTCTGGATCGGTGTCGTTGATATCGATGTCGTCCAGATTCTCCGGCTTCAGATCGAACTCATCGGGATCGAAGAGATTCTCATAGTTATCCGGATTGTCTACCTCAGACACGAGTGGCGGCTTCTTTTTGAAGACGTACGTTCCCAAGCCTTCTAATTGGTTCAGCCGCTTAAACGCAGTATCACTCGCAGTCTGAAAATCTTCTTTTTTGAGATCATCAAATCGTGCGATGAAATCATCGAACCTGACTTGACCGATGCTCTCGTCAATCGCGGTCTCGACAGATGACCGGAGCATCGAACAATACTGCTGAACCCGTTCTTGCCACTCTTCTTCGGTCTCAAGGGTTTCGGTAACTTCCCGGGTCTGGGTTTCTTTTTCGGGCGTTCGCTCCTCTTTTGGGAGTTGTTCCTCGAATTCTAGAGTGCGACTTTTTTGCTCGAGTTCTTCTTCAACAGCATCAATCCGCCATCCGATAAACTTGTCACGTTCCCTGAGATTCATCATCGAACTCGCCAGTGAGGCAATGCCAATGACTGGATGATGTTCTCGAGCCGCGTCGCGGACAAGGAAATTGATGTTACGTCCCGGAACCTGATTATATGGAGTCAACCATGTATAGCGGAAATATCGCCAGATATCATGTAGATCCAGTCCGGTATGTTTGTCTTCGATCCCACGTTCTGCGTGTTGGACATACGGTTGAATCTCGGAATCAAGTTCGTTGACGATTTTCTCTCGGTCGAGATCTTGCAGTCGCTGTAGATCTTCATATAGCTCTTCCCCGTCGGCTATCAGATCAGTTATGTCAACACGCTTTCCGTTTTTCCGATCCGGAGTCTCCATTTCCCGGATGAACTTCCGGACAGACTCGTCCTCAAACTGGGTTCGACGTTCTTTCTGGAGGATATCCCTTTCGTGTTCTTTGTAGGCTTGCGGATCATCAGAATACCGCTCTGAGTCCGGGGGATATAGCCGAACCGAGGGGAAGCCTTCGATTTTATCTGGGTTCTTCTCAACGTGATACCCGATTTCTACCAAGTCATGGAGTGCCTCAAGGACGGCGAGATATTTGACCCGTTCTTGATATTCACTCATCAGACTTTGGTCGTGTTTGGGAGGTTCGGATGAAAGATCTGACTCGATATCACTAATCTTTGCCTCAATGACTGTTTCTCGGTCATTAGGGGCCTTGCAGATCCGGTCACAAAGGCGATCAAGATCCTTCAGGTACCCCCTTGGAGATCTGGTTGGAGGAGATATGTATTAGAGTCGTCGTAGACCTGAGTCATATTAAGAGGTAGTTTGGATGTTCCAATCTGAGTCAGCTCAGGTTGATAAGGGTACCGTTCGAAGAACCGTACAAAATAGAACACATCGCAGAAGGATTTCTGAGATATATATCTTCTATTATCTGAGAATCGTGATTTACCACTACAGATTTTATAGGAGTGCCTGTTGCGGAGTGATTTCAATTGTAGTAGATATTTATTGCAAGAACAAATAGTGGACGTATGACTTGGAGTTGGTTTGAGCGGGCGAGAGACAATGAGACAGATTGGAAAGATCAGTTGGATAAATCCGAAGAACGTCCCGCATTTGAAGAAATTTTAGATGCTGCAAAGAAAGTCAGTGATGTGTCTGGAGGCAGACTGGTAATAACAACCTATGATCCATATACTGGCGAGACGTACACGCGCGATGTGCGCGTCTATGAGACAGATGATTCAACAATTATCGGAGGTGACGGTCAAATTCGCATGTTTGTTTTACCAGATTTAACAGTTGGACACTTCGATACACAAGGAGGTACAGACAGAATGCCCGATCTCGTGGTAGACTACGAAGTTGAAATGTAAAATATAAAAATAATTCTGGCACCGCTAAGGCTCATCCTCTGTTGTGATAGATTAGTTTTGTTCGTCTCTCCCGCTGATTGAGTTTATTTCCTGAATAAGTGTGCTCTCACACATCAAAAACCATTTCCCAATTGTAAAACTATCCATGGTAAGAAATGAGTTCGCCTGCATCCAGTACTGAGGAGATAGTCGAGGAGTTAGCAGCAATCAGCGGAGTGATGCAAGATGATATACACGTCAGCGACAATACCGTCACCACGTACATTCCGAGAGATAAGATGGAAGATGCTGAGGCCTTGGAAAATATAGATGTGGAGATCCTCGAAGAGCACGATCACGAATACTTGATATCTGCTAACTCCTCCGGTTGAAGCCTTACGCAATACTTTGTTTCTGACTTGAAACCGCAACCGAAAGAGGTTTTTTGTATTAGAAACCTGTCGCACCAGTATGGAGAATATCCCCCAGCCTCCTGACACCCCATACGAAGTCGGGCAACAGGTTCGTATTTATTTGAGCGACGATGACATGGATGCATAATATCATGGCCTCGTCTGCGAAATTATCGGAGACGAACCTAATGACCTGGGGAATTAAACGGCCGAGATGTTGATAGCCATCACTACCGTCTTCGCCGAGTTGACACCGGTGACGGCTTCTCACCCTCTTTTCGACATGAAGATCTTGTAGCCGAGTCCGAATGGCCGGTACGTGAGTAACTGGTAGTCTTTTTCTTCAATTCTCTGAGTAATTTAGATAATGAGTGTCAGCGGTCGGTACGCAACCACATTCTGTCGGTTGATTCAGGATTTATAAATGAAAATGATGCAGTTCTTGTACCGGCTACAACATCTCTAAAACAGCGACCAACTAAACTGGCGGATTCGGATTTCTATATGTATTGGTGCCACCGGCGAAATCAATCAAGAATAGCTGAAAGGGTGGGGTTTGCGTAATCGACTTGTGTATCAAATCGCTAACGAAAACAAACTCGAACGTCTGAAACCGTCGAATTTGGGAAATCTATCGATACCAGTACGACCCGTCGTCAGGGAACAGGTATCGCTTTTTCATGACAAGTGGCTATGAGTCTACTCAATCAGAGTTCGATTCAACCGGTTGTTGAGCCATATCTGCGTCAATCTGTAGATGTTGCAGGTTCCACTTTGAAGCATTGTGCTGGAGGGTGGTGAGGAGAAGACCCCCAGATTAACACATTGAGTCGCCGAGGAGGGGAGGTTCAGTGGAGAGCATATATTATGAAGCTGGAAGTGGGGAATGGCTGTTCAGACCATACCTATCGACTCTATTCATCGAACATATCTAGGGCAAGAATCATCACCACAGTGACTCATTGCGAAAGCATGCCTCCAGATCGCCTGCGTAGTATCGTCCCGATGTTCGGTGGTGGTTCCCAGTACGTCCAAACCCTAAACGCCATCTTAGCTGTCGTCAATGACCATCAGCCAACCACCGATGAACTCGTGGGCTGGCATCGTGGCACGTTCCAGAACGTCCCCAGCCGTGAGTCGATTATGCGGCGTGTGAAATAATGATTGTGAGTGTTACGCGTTTCAATTTGAGTGGTATGTCAAGCAGACAGTTAGTCCCTGAACTTCGACTGGACGGACATCTGGGGCATCAACTACGGCTTGGCCTTTGTCGAAGGTCACAATCTGATCCTCATAGTCAGCAGGAATCCGGATACGATCGACTACCTCCGGCTGGAGACCGAGATAAATACGTGTGTTTGTCTGTTTGAGGATTTCGTCGTCAATGTCCTGTGGGTTTTGCGTGACCATGTAGAGTCCAAACTTGTCTTTTCGTCCACGCTTCGCCGCTTGGCGGAAGTTCTGGACAAGATATTGTTCACGGGGTCGATCCGTGCTAGAAAGATATTCGTGAGCTTCATCGACACAAAGCAGCAGTGGCGTCCCCTTGATCTGTGGATGTTGAACGCCGGTGTCGATCTTATTCTCAACGATGTGTGTCATCAATGCTAAGAGAACCAATTTCTCGGTTTCACCGCGAAGGTGGCCAGTCGGAACGACAGTCACTTGACCACGATTGAACATGTCGCTCGTGTATTCATCGAGGCTGGTGGTTCCGTGGTCGAAGACACGGTCGTAGATCGGGCCGGTGACGCGACGGTCGACTGCAGCCAGGATATTATCATTATCGACGATCTCGTCGCCATTCAGCTCAAGCCAGTTCTCGAAGTCGTTGTACGTTGGTTCCTCATCACCATCGTCGTCAAATTGGTTGAAGTACGCATTGAGAACGTTCCGAATCGCATTGAACGTCGGGTCTTGTGGTCGTGACGAAAGTAGGAGTTGGGGCCGGTTTTCGACGACAGAGAACGGGATGCCGAAAGTTCGGATGTTATTGAGTGTCGGCTGACTATTTGCCGTCACTGGTGCGAATGCTTGGAGATCGTCATCCAAACCGCCAACGGCCACGCCTTTATTTCTGAGCTCTCTGGCCTTTTCTGTAGAGAGGTTCGGGTTGTCATCACGCATTTCAACGTATTCGTCCTCGGGGTCAATGACAAACAGATTCAGATAGCGCTGGCGGATATCTTCGTCAATCCCGAAGGCTTCCTGCTCCTCAGGTGGGACTTCGATTGGATATTGTTTTGAGACGGCGCACTGCCGGAGAATATTTTTCGAGAAATGCGTTTTGCCCTTCCCGGTGCTGCCTGCGACAAGTACGTGCCGAAAGATTGCGGGTTCGCCCTCGTCTGCGGTGCCGTCTGTTGCATTCGGATTGGATAGAAGATATGTAAGCGGATTTTCCTCGTTGGGGATAAGGTCACCACTGACGGCCATGTCGCCAATGTAGATACCCTCACTTGGGATATTGAGCCCAACGCGGAGGACTTCTTCCCCCTCAATGAGATGAACGTCCTCGCCGGGTTTCGGCGGTCGATCAACAGTCTGCCTGGTCAGTGCATCTTCTATACGATCGTGTTCGACGATAGCAATTGGGTTGAGATGGGCGACGTATGCGAGATTCTGCTCACCGAAGTCACTGTAGCCGCCTCCATCCACCCAGTCGTTGACTTCCGTGATTGGCTGATATTCGAGGCGATCAATTGCGGCGAGCAATACTTCGTCTTCATTTGCTCCGGTGGTCGCATCAGGGTAAGGGACACAAACGTAGTTACCGACTCGAATACCGTCACGTTCACGCTGGTCGATGTATGCGACGATCTGGGTATCGCCGCGTCCGATGAACAGTTCCGAATCTTTGAGCGCGACGTGGCCGAGACTCTCATCACCGAGTACCGGCTCAGCCATTGATTCGTCGCTGGGCTCTTCCTCTGTCTCGTCTTGGTCACCGTACTTTGCTGCGATGTCGTCTGTTGAATCACTCATGTTGAGTTACTCCTGGTTGTTGAGGTCGTTGTAGCCGCGGAGTTCGTTATAGGTGCGGACTGATGTTGCGTGCTGGAGTTCTCGACGGAGTCGCTGACGGTTTTCGCGGCTGATCGTCGCAGCTTCGTCAGCTGCATCGATTGCGAAGGGAATACTTCGCGTCGCGGCGATCTCTCCGAGGACTTTCCGCTGAATTCGTTTTCGACTCGCGGCATCCCGCACCGTCATTACC
This sequence comes from Halonotius sp. GCM10025705, assembly GCF_042662885.1. Taxonomy (NCBI): domain Archaea; kingdom Methanobacteriati; phylum Methanobacteriota; class Halobacteria; order Halobacteriales; family Haloferacaceae; genus Halonotius; species Halonotius sp. GCM10025705. The sequence goes on from NZ_JBHSZD010000002.1 coordinate 70,730, forward strand.
GGAGCTTCGACGCGGACGACAGTATTCTGGAGCGGGATACGAGCATAGAAGAACGCTGTCTGGTACTCGGCTGCGTCACCGCGTCGGAAATTCACGCCGTCAAGGCCTTCCAGTGGAACGAACGCCGAATCAGCTTTTGCAGGCGTCATCTGTCGTTGGACGAGCCATGTCGTATAGCTGATAACGGCACCGTCGTCGCCGTACCAATCATCCGGGTTGTACAGTGCTTCACTGAAAAACAGATTATCGTTCCCCCAGCGAATCGGTGTTTCTACCTCGTCGGGTGCTTTCGCTTCAATCGCAGAGACCACCTGAGTGCTTGTCGGCGATTTGACTACGCCTGCTACCGGAAGATTAGCCCGATCCTGTCCTTCGACGACGCGAACGTAATTCGTAATGATATTCTCGATCATATCGGGCCAGAAGTCAAGCGGTGTCTCTCGGGAGTCCCCTGTTTGGGCAAACATCGTCCAGAGCAGGACACGACTCGGGTACAGTGGCCCATCAATGAGTAGTGGTCGTCAATATCACCAAGCAAACGGCGGGCATGGCGGCCTTCGGCGTAGGTTCGTCCAATCCCAGTGACCCAGTCGGCGAGATCCCGTTGGCGTGATGTGATCGTTGGGAAACGAAAAACGTGAGACTCAACGTTATCATATCCGGGGCGGAGATCCTCAATGTCGAAGTCTTCGTTTTCGAAGTAGACGACGGTTGTCAGCGTGCTCTCTTTCGCCAACCCGGCTTGATCGGTTTGACCACTGATTCCCAGTTTTGCATTTGCAGCACCAAGGAGGAGGCCATTGCTGAATTGAAGTGGTTGTGTCGTACTCGCATCGACGCCGTATGTCACAGGCCAGGGGTCGTCCCAGTCCTGAATCTCGTCTACGAGTTCGTGCTTGATACTCGGCGATTCCAGTGTATCGATATCTCCGCCGGGTTTGTCAAGATACTCGAAGAGAGCTGCAGCCGGTTGATCCTCGTCATTCGAGGCATCGTCAACGCGGCCATTGAGAGTGTTGAACACATCCCGGAGCGCACCGAGCGTGTTTGGATCAGTCATCGTCGTCGGCTATCCCTCCCGTGGGCCCATCGTGTGTGGCGGCAACCATGCTTGCGTCTTCAGCAGGATCTTTCTCTACGTGGAGCGCGGCGTCAGCGTTCTGGATCAGCTGGTCATTGTGGCTCACAACGAGGATCTGAGGCACGTTCCACTCGGAGATGGCCTGGATTACGGAGTGGAGTTCGTCTACGTGGTTATCATCAAGGAAGCTCGTTGGCTCATCGAGAATAAACGGTGGAAGACGATCACCGCCGGAGCTGTCGCGCTTGGCAACGAGACGATAGACGCCAGCGCGTAACGCGAGGTTGACAATCGTGCTCTCACCCCCGCTCGTGACTTCGGGCTTTATATAGGCTTCATCACTTGTCACGAGATTGATCGTGTAATCTTGTTCGATATGAACGCCAGTGTAACTCTGGTTCTGGTATAGGTCGTTGAAGACCTCGTTCGTGTAGGCGTTTAGCAGTTCGACGTTTTCTTCGCGTAGCTGAGCTTTGACATCCTCATAGCCAGCAATGATGTCGTTGATATCCTCAACGACGGTTTCGCCCCACTCTTTTTGATCAGTGAGCGTATCGACGCGCTCCTGCTGTTGTTCAACTGCATTGAGTGCTGCCTTCTTGTCTGCACGTTCCTGCACGATATTTTCGAGTTCTTCCTCAGCGGCTTCCTTATTTTCGACAGCAGTTTCACGGTACCCTTCGTACTCGTCGATGTTCGACTCCAACTCCTCAATGTCGATGTCCGCAAGCTCGTCATCTATCTCGTCGAGTTTCTCCTCAAGATCATCAAGATCATCGAGAAGCGTACGGCGCATATCCCGTGTGTGATCGATACGCTGATCATACTGTTCTATATCTCCTTCCAGATCATCGATTTTCTCGTGTTTTTTGCAGGCCTCCTCAACAGCGTCTTTGACTTCCCCTAATTCGTCGATTTTACTCTCTACGTCCTCCAATTCATCCTCAAGTATCGAGACGTGGTTCTGAGCGTCTGTTAGTTCTTCTTGAGTTGATTCGAGTTCTTCTTTGGCCTCCTCAACTGCTGTTTCCTGATCCTCAAGTTCGCTTTCTAACCGCTCGATTTCTGCTTCTACATCTCCTAGCTCATCTTCCAACTCGTCAACGGTGTCCTGCTTGGCCAGTGCATTGGTGACCTCCTCGCGGAGATCCGAGAGGGTATCTCGCTGCTCACTCAGCTGATCTCGCTTTTCGTGTAAGTTTTCGATATCAGTTTCCGTATCAGAGAGTGCCTGATCAACGCTCCGTCCGTCGGATGTGTGTCCCCCTCATGTTCCGTGCCACAAACGGGGCAGACCCCTTCATCGCCAAGATCACTCAGCTGTTCTTCTTTCGTTTGGAGGCGTCCAATCTGATTACCGAGCTTTTCGCGCTTATCTGCCAACTCGTCACGTGCGTCCGGGATTTCGTCGTCACGGAGCGTTTCCAACGTGGTATCCTCTGAGACAGGGAGGTCACCAGCTTGCTCTCGAACCTCTTCGATTACGGTTTCAGCCTCGGATTCGGCTTCTGTAATCTCCGACTCCAGTCGTTCCTTCTCTATGCGCTCTTCTTCCAGGTTTGTTTCGAGTTGCTCGTATTTGTCCTCAGCGTCGTCTAAGTCTGTTTTGTGATCGTTCTTCTCCTCTTCTAGTCGGTCAACTTCTTTCTTCGCGTTTCGGAGGTCAGCATCAATCCCCGCTTTTTTCTCCTGCTCATCGCTCAACTCGGATTCGATTTCTTCGAGTGCCGCCTCAGCGTCCTCAATCGAAGACACGTCGTACGCAGCAACGCTGTCGTTGAGTTCTGCTATTCGGTCACGCGCTTCCGTCTGTTTGGCTTCAGCTGTCTCTTTGTTTTCTTTCGCTTCCTCCAACTCCTCTCCATGGGACTCGTATTCATCTCGTTTTGCTTCTAATTCATCTGTTATTTCCTCGCGCTCCTCCTTCAGGTCGTCAACTGCTTCAGTTGCTCGCGCCAACCATCTAATTGCTCATCAATATCATCAATGTCGTCTTCGTACTCCTCGATATCGGCTTCAATCTGGTCAATTTCTTCGTCCAGATCAGCAATTTCTGATTCAAGCGTGTCTTTACTTGAGAAAGAATCGAGTCGGTCACGCGCCTCTGATAGGCGGTTCTCTGCTTCGTTGCGTTTGCTCTTTGCTTCTCTGCGCGCCTTGACTGCGCGGTCGATCAAATCATCGACGCGACTCAGACCGAGGAGCCCATCAAGAATCTCTTTCCGGGTATCTTCATCAGCGTGAACGAGGCGAGCGATGTTTCCTTGCTGGACGTAGACACTGCTGACGAACGACGACGCATTCATCCCAAGGAGATCTCGACTAACTGTGTTCTCTACGTTCCGAACACCTGACACTGGTTCAGTGAGTGCTTCAGATTGGAGCTCACAGGACTCCGTGCTACCATCAGCATTAATGACCCATTCGATGGTGTAATCCTGTCCACCGGCCTCGAACGTGAGTTCGATACGACCTTGATCTTCGTCGTGACGGACAAAGTCAGCGAGATTGAAATCCGATCCAATTTCGTATTTTCCGCCTTGAGGGAAGAGCGCGCCGAATACGCTCCGGAAAATCGTTGATTTACCGGCCCCGTTCTTTCCGTAGATGAGTGTCTCGCCGTCGTCGAAGTCAATTGTCTCGTACGTGTAGCTCTGGATGTTCTCGATGGTGAGTTCTCGCAGAAGCATTATGCATCACCCGTCGTTTGCTGCTCATCTTCGATGCTGTCGAACTGTTCGTCGCGCTCTTCCTCAAGAATTGCGCCGACATCGTTCCGGACATGGGAATCCTTGGTTGCGTCTGTCGCCCGTATAACTTCTTCAATTCGTGAACTCGTTGGTTCGATGTCTAACTCACTGATTGTCTCGTCAATGAGTGATTGAATCTCTGCAACATCCGTCTCCCCACCTTCGAATTCATGATCGATGCTTGCGCGGCGTTTGTCTTGGACGTGGACGACGCCTGCACCCCGGGAGTCAACCAGTTCATAGACATCCCGTTGGGAAACCGTCGTATTGTTTCCATGTAGTTGGACGACGACGAGTTGCTCGTCAAGATCCTTGTCGGCACCGAGTGCTTCATCCAGACGTTGGTCAACTAATTCGAGACCATCTTGTTCGCCGAACTGCACTGGAACTTGGAGGAACTCACGTGGTGCTTCGCCCGCTGGTGTATCAAGTGTGTGCCGACGGATCGTGAGGTTGCCAGATTCAACCTCAAGCATCAGCACGCCTCTCGGTGCTGATTCTCTTGTGGAACAGCGCTCTGTCGAACCAGGATAGAACGCCTGAACGCCGTCTACTGTCTCCTCTGTGTAGCCGTGATAGTCCCCGAGTGCGATTGCCGTTGGGGTGATATTCAGCCGGTCGATTACCTCCTGGAGCCGTAGTTTGCCTGCTGTGGGGGGACGAGTTCTTCGAAGAGATGGTGCATGCAGACGATAGTCACGTCGGCTGAAGTTGGAGGTTCACTCAATTCGAACTCGTAGCTCTTCCAGGACGGGGCCCGGATGGCGTCGATGCCATAGAGGGCGACATCGTCGTTTACGAGGACAGATGTTTCATCGAGATGATGAACAAGATCGAAGCGGTTGATGAGATCGAGCCACTGCTCGTCTAATTTCCGTTCATGATTACCGACGATCCCGTAGAAAGGGATTCCAGCGTCATTCAATTTCGCTAGCGTATCGAGACAGCGGTTCACATCTGGGACGCCTGGTTGTGGGTCATCAAATAAATCGCCAGTGTGGATAACGGCGTCTACCTGTTCATCAATGGCGAGGTCGATTGCTGCGTCAAAAGCGTCAGCGAAATCTTCACGACGGGTATCATCGCCGTATTGGCGATTCCCGAGGTGTGTATCGCTAACGTGGAGGACACGAGTCATGAATTGTGGGTGCACCAACAGGTGGGAGACTGATAATGGTGAGCCTACCGAGGTGAAAGTAAAGCTCACCTCACCTAACCCCACACCGGTTGAGGAAAGGTTATAATTATGATACTGCTGCTAATATAATCTCTATGGGCAACCCCGGTGACCTGCTTATCGGAAGCATTGGCACCTCCAATTACGACGAAGTCGTCTATGAGTTGGATGGAGAGAAGGCCAAGGCCGATGTCTCACCTACTGCGTTAACCAAACTATGCGATATAGGGCAAGCACTCATCTTCAGGACACCCGAGGCTGGTGAAAAAAATGATCATCGGCTAAGCGAGGCTTTCTCCGCAGCAGGCGTTGATTTCGAACTCATTGATATAGGCTTGATCGAAGAGCAAGAAGACGTAAATAAAATTCTCCAGAGAATTGTGGATACGACGCGAAGCAGCCGTTTTCGTGAAGATTCAATCATCTTAGATATCTCTCATTCATTTCGATCAATCCCGATAGTGTTCTTGTTATCGGTGATGCAACTAACCTCGCTCTACGAAAATGCGGCATTGAAAAAAATCTATTACAGTCGCTTTGCGGGCAGTAGTGATCATGAATCATCGCCGGTTATTGATATGACATATCTGCGAACGATGATAGAGTGGTACGATGCATTTGAGATGGCAGATCAAAATGGGACTTATCGAGGGATTCGGGTATTACTTGAAGAACGGAAAGAGGAGATTTGGACAGATAATGAATCGCATCCAGAGGGTCAAAATTTTTCAAAGGCAGTGGGCCAATTTGGGGCCGCTCAACAAGCTATCGATGCTGGGTTTCCTCTGGAAGCGGGTTTGAAAGCCAACGTGACACTTGAATCAATTTCTGGACTCGATGAGGAGGCATTTGTTGGGCCAGAAGGGATGGTTCTGAACTCCTTGGAACGGTTGCTCAATGGGTTTGATACGACCAAGACGTTAGTGATAAATCTGAATTGACATTGGACGAGAAGGAACTGCGTCGGCAGGCACATATAGTGCAGTACTATGTGGATAATGACCGCTACTGGATAGCGATTGAATGCGCACGTGAACTCATGATAAATCGGTTTTTGTACGATGCCGGACTAACCGAGGATTGGCTTGAACACGACAACAGAGCCCGGATCGCACCAGCCCGGGAGACAAGCACGAGCAATTCACCCATGATGTGGATGCTGTTCAGGCTCTATGGGATCAAATCAGAAAAGCTCGCAATCAGTATGCCCACGCCGGGTTCAAGACTGATGGACGTGAGGATGTGGACGATATCAATCAATGGATTGAGAAGTTATGCAATCGTATTGATGACGATGAATTTTGGAATGATAAATAAAATGTAATTCTGAGGAAAGATAAGATCAATTCGACTCTGTTTTGAACGAATTATCTTCTAATCCTTCAATTTTCAACCACCTGAATATCCGTTACCTCGCCTATTTCGTCTTTCTTCTTGCCGTCTTGATACAGCGTAGCGACAGGAGTCTTCCATTTAGGGAAGTCTTCAAATTGACCGCAAGTCACTTTCAGAGTCGTTGTATCCAGATTCAACCTTTCAACGGTATCCTGATCGAGATTTACACGTGCAGAGGCTCCTCCCGGGTCATACCACGGATCTACTGGGTCTTCTTTTCGCTCATCATATCCGTGATTGTCTACTGTACCGTGATATTCTGCTTCTTCGGTTGAAACTGTTATCTCCTGGCCAACTTCTAATTTTTTTATCACATGCCCCAATCCCATACTATGGATTTATTGATCAAGTATCTTTTATTTTTGCGTGTGGATAGCTCAGAGCTGCTCAATTCGGGCGAAATCTGCTGGTGTTAGAATACCTACGTAGGGATTCTCTTCTGTTTTAGAGAGATTGGTCTGGCCTGGGGTAATTAACACCGCTTCATTTGTATCTAACAGGTCACAGGCCAGAGTGGCTGGCGCATCAGCCGGAATTTCAGGGAATGGCGTCCGCATATGTTGTCGTACATCAGTAGTCAGGTCAGTCACCTCAAGCAGGTAGCGTTCAGTTAATCTACCCACGGATTGGCCACTCTGATCGATCACCGGAAGTTGTGAAATATTTAAATCTTCCATCTGCTCAATGGCTTTCTCTACGCTGTCATTCGGGGCAACAGAGACTAATTCGTAGGCTGGAGGACGGAAATCGTGTTTTTGTGCTAAGACATCCCTGACATAGGTGGTTGACTCAGAATCAATTAGCGTCAGTAATTCCTGTTGAACCCGGTAGAGCGTTTCATATCTTGCGCCGCCTTGCCGACTCTCGATCCTACTGATCTGGCTTGGGCTTACGTCCAATCGGTCTGCGAGTTCCGTCTGGGTGACGCCATGTTTAGAACGCGTCGCACGGAGCCACTCACCGAGTTCTTCCGGCGGTGGAAGCTCCATTCGAGGATCGTCCATATCCCGCCCTTAGGATACCACTGTAATCCATTTTTTGATTGATTCATATCGCATAGCGTCTTTGAGTGGGATACATAATTTGTGTTATAATCATAGGCCAAATATTTTTGAGTGTGAATCAACTATTGGTTAGTGAGGAGAAAATCATGAACACACACATCACGTTTGTTCTCGATTCCTCGGGGTCAATGTCTGCTATCCGAGAGGATACCATCGGCGGGTTCAACACCTTTCTCGAAGAACAGCAAGAAGAAGACGGGTCGGCAACGGTCTCACTGATCGACTTCAACACCACAGTTGAGATCAGCTACCGAGGCATGGCGATCGAAGGTGCAGAGAAACTGACCGCAGAGACGTACACGCCCGGTGGCAAGACAGCACTCTTTGACGCCATCGTCACAGCCATCGACGATACGACGGCCTTCCTCAGCAGTATCGACGCAGACGACCGGCCTGACAACGTCATCGTCGTCGTGTTGACTGACGGTAAAGAAAACGCCTCGGAGACCCCACAGGAGACTGTGCGGAAGCACATCGAAACCAAGCAGGACGAACACGATTGGGAGTTCCTGTTCATCGGGGCCAATCAGGATGCCGCACTTACCGCCGAAGGGGTCGGCATCGACAAGCAGAATTCCCTCAATATGGCTCACTCCGGTGAAGGAACCAAAGCAGCGTACGAATCCACATCTGATCGAGTCAGAGAGTACCGCCAGACTGGTGAGACAGACGGGTATACAGACGAAGATCGCCGCCGACAGGATGAGAGTTCGTAGCGACACGAGAGCCGTGGCTTATCGTTGAGGCCACCAGCATTCGATGCGTGATCGAGCAACCTGGAATCGCTGGTTAGAGAATCATCACTAATACACTCGAAGATATACCAATGAGCATGCCAACATGTCGATTCGAGACCGCAGCGCCCGATGAAGAGTACGTCTACGGTGCCTGTGAGCCTGAATGGGATTTTGGGGCATCAACGATCGACGCATGGATCAGTTTCATGCAAGAGAGAGATATCGAACGGGTGTGTTGTCTATTATCGGACGGACAGGTTGCAGACCACGACAACCTTATTGAACGATACCGTGAGGCGTTCGGGACTGATCAGGTTCTACACGCGCCCGTTAAAGACCATACACTCATTCCAGAGGCTACGTTCACTGATGATCTTCTTCCGTTTATTGAGGACTCCGTGGCGGTTGATGAATCAGTTGTCGTCCACTGCAAGGCTGGGATTGGCCGCACCGGGCAAGCCCTCGCAGGGTGGCTGGTGTATGCTCATGATTATACGCCCAAGCAGGCATTACAAACCGTTTCTGATCGGCATCGCACGCCAGACGATGCGATCAGAGCGGGAAATGCGACAAGATCCGAACTAATCAACCGGCTGGACAGTCTCAGCACGGTCGACAACTGACTCACGAACAACGGCAGACTTGCTACCGCATCGGTTGTTCGTTCGCCTCACTGTTCTGCAGTTTGAGCCACGCTTCGTGGTATATCTCCTGCTTTTCAGGACTGACTGCTCAACGCTGTGTAATCGCGTTAAGTCCATATTATCCTCAATATCAGCGAGTTTCACCTTCCGTGCGATCGGATGGGCCGCTGATCGCTCAACAAACTCCATGTACGATTCGTCACCACGTTTGGTAAGCGCATCGACGGCATCGCGGATATTCTCTCCAAACTTTGTCTCAATATCTTCCAGCGTATACTCACCGTCTTCCACGACATCATGAAGCACAGCTGCGATTCGTTCGTTCTCTGTGTCCATCTCTTCCATCAGACGTAGCGGATGGCGAATGTAGGTCGTGCCTGCTTTGTCTGTATCACCTTCGTGTGCATCCAGTGCCACGGAAATAGCTCGCTCTAAGTCATTCATAGAACCCTATTACTCTGGAAAACACAGATAACTTCCGGCCAGTTGGAACCACTCCGTATCCGCTGGATATGCAACGAACCCTGCCACTCACCCATCTTTGGCCGTCTGCTGCACTACTTATATTACATCTCAAACGAATGTCATTGTATGACGGATACGTCACCAGCCCAATGTAAATACGCATACGAACCACCTAACGATCTGCTAATTGATGATAAAATTGATCTACCGGAGATTGAGTACAATGGGTGTCCGCACGAAGCAGTTGATGTAGACGAGAGTCGGTGCTTGTTCCACCACCCGGAGACAGAATATCCTAGTGATCGGCTCACAGACCGCTTCCGAGAGACGCTCAGTGACGAAACCGTAGCCCCGACATTTGCCGGTGGTAGTTTAGAAACGATTGATCTTGCTGGTGAAACTGTTAGCACAGCCAGCGGTGCACCGATTGATCTGCGAGGCGTGCATATTGACGGTGATCTGATACTGACCGACGCAACCATTGAGGTACCACTGCTGCTTGACCGAGCTGCAGTCTCTGGATCACTACAAGCAGACAATGCTACCTTTCAGTCAGTAGTCAGTGTAGCTGGTGCCGATATCAACGGCCGGATCTCGTGTCACGGCACGACGATTAAAGAATCACTCGTCGGAATAGAGATGAATGCAGGATACGTTGATGGCCGAGATCTCACTGTTGAGGACAACCTCTATTTCAACGGTGCGTCGTTTGCATCCAACCTGCTCATGGCGCGAGCAACGGTTGGAGATGACTTGCTACTCACTGAGGCAACATTTGATTGGAACATTGACGCCACAAATGTCTCTGTGGGCGGCGATTTTGATGCAACAGATGTGAGTATTGATGCTGGATTTGATTGTATTGCCGCAGATATCGAGGGTGATGTTGAACTGCGTAATCTCACTGTTGGTGAGGATACCGATTGGAGCCACGCAGCGATCTCTGGCGACCTAACAGCTACTGATGCGTCGTTTGGTGATGAACTGAATTTCAAGGACGTCTCTGTTGGCGGTGATAGTCTTCGGTTTGATGGATCACACTTTGAGGGTAAAGCAGATTTCGGCACGCTGAGAGTTCCCAGAGGGAGTATCTCATACACTGAAGCCACGTTTGAGACCGAGGTGTGGTTCACCCATTCGAGGATCAATGCAATGAGTGACTTCAGTCAGGCAACCTTCCATGGCATGTCGCATCTCCGCGACGCCGCATTTGAAGATAACCTGAAACTCCGGTCTGTCAAGGCCACTGGCCAATTTTTCCTCCACGGATCAACGGTCGAAGGCGAATATGATTGTACGAACGCTTCATTTGAGCATTTTCAGTTTTCAGCAACTGTCAGAGGGAAAGCCGATTTCAGTAACGCTGAGTTCGTCGAAAAGGGGATCTTCCAGTCTAGCACATTCGAAGATCGTGTCTGGTTCGATGGCGTCAGTTTTGCTGGCCATCCAGATTTCAGTGATACTCGGTTTACTGGCAAGGTTACATTTGATGATGCCGAGTTCTTGGTTGATCCGACATTTGAGAACACCCGATTCGCTGTTGACCCTGATTTGAGTGCCGCAAACTATCCATTGGCAGAGGATGTCGATTTAGCAGACCGCCGTGAGCGAATGATTCTCGCTCATCCTGACTCTCTGAAAGGCGAAGGAGAATCATTTCCAGTCGATAAACTAGCTGGCGAGTTTACCATCCCTGCAGCCACTACTCATCTCATAGACAATAATCCCGCACTGACACAGGGAATTAGCAAAGCACTAACAGAATTTGATTCACCCACGTGGAATACTATTGTAGAGAAGCCACTGCGAACAGCCCGAACAAGCTGTGGCTCGACTTTCGAATCAGAGTGACGCGACGCTCGTGTTTGCGTTTACGATAAATCCAGAAGGGTCGCCGACAACCGAGTGGGTTGAGGATGTTATGTTGGCCGCAGTGTACACGCAGGAGGGACAAGAGATCGTTTTCGGTCATCTCGATTCAGGATTTGTTGAGTATGATTATCTTGTGCCTATTCCGGCTTCTGACGATGCGTTTGAATCAGGTGCCGCTGTCGCCACCAGTACAGAACTCCACAAGGCAACCATAAGGAACGAAATGTATCGTGCAGCATTACTTAGCGAACAAGAGGACAAAAGCCAGATGATACACAAGCCGCTTATCCCGATGCTCGTCGGAGCGGGAAATCAAGGGTAAGGAGGCACTGAGGGGTAGGTGAGATAGTAATACAGGCAGTCACGTTTATCACAAGTTCTGTCAGTTGTGGGCATCAACAATCGGCTTGTCACGTACCAATATTGTGTGTAGCTTATCGCTGCGGGGCTCAATTTTGAGTGCTTCCTGTTGCCAGTGCCGCGGTTGTTTCGATTCCCAGACGCCGTAAATCGTCGCCTTGGGGAGTATCACAACGCCGAAAATCACGGCGAGCATATACACCAAGGTCGCAATCTGATCCCACGATCCAGTGAGGTGCTGTGGCACGTCAATATCGAAATCGACGTGGACAGCTGGGATTTTCTGTTCACGAGCGGCATCGACGAACCCGAAATCATTCGAGAACAGGATCACACCCGTCGGTTCAGCCTCGTAATACTCTACGCACCCTTCGATGATCGCATCGTCGCCGCGATCACTCGCTACAATATCGTGTGGACGGGTCTCCCGGAGGCGACGATACTCCCGTAGTCCGAGTCGGGTTTCCCGGTTGGACTCATTTGGTTGGCCAGCGAACGCTGTACACTCATCCCCGAAGGACGTAGCCAACTGGTCAGCATCCATCGCATCGCCACCGTATCGATGACTGATGCTAAGTTCCTCGTCGACACCCTCAGGAAGTGTGTATCCGTTGACTGGGTTGCGGCCCTCTGAATCACCGTAGAGGGCTGGATCGATCTCAAGAACATCGTGCATCCGCCACGGGAGCAGATTGGTATCGATCCCCGCATACCGCGGTGGATGCCCAGCCTGGAGATCTTGATACCCATAGCGGTTGAGGAATTTATCGACCTCATCTCGGTTTCTGATATCGACCAGTTTGCTAGCTACAAACGTCTTCAGGTACGCTGGCGGATCTGGGAGTTCTTTCCGAACCCTTGAGCCGTACTCCCGTTCGATTACCTCCAAGGCCTCATCGTACGACAGTGCCCCCGTGGAGACAGATATCGAGCAGCTTCGGGCTCACCGGCTCTACGGTCAGCAATTCGCCAATCTCATCGGCTGGATGTCTGATTGGAAGCGTCCGTTCATCAAGCTCATAGTATGCGTTCAACAGCAGCGTCAATGCGTTCTTATTGAGTATCATGCCAGCACCTCAGTGAAATCGTAGAGTTCAGCCGCTGGCTTTGGGATATTCGGATAAATACGACTGTAGTATTCACTGGATTTCAGATAGAAATAGAAGATGTGATCGACATCAAATGTCGTACCTGCGTTGAACGCGATAACCGACATGAATTTTCTGCCCGGGGTTACATCGACAGCGACGTCTGCACCGTCCTCTTGGGCAGCTTCGATTGCAGTTTGATAATGCCCGACGATAGCGTCGAATTCCGTTTCGTGCTCAACAGTGGCCACTTCGATGGTAGGTTCATCAACCCCGTGCTGTCGGAGAATCGTCTGAGTCAACTCGCTTGCCGTGTCAATCGCATCATCAAGTCCAGGGTTATCAAGGAAATAGACGGTATCTGGAACATACGGTTCGGTGATGCCATCGCCGACACAGGCGGCAGCAATCGGATTGACCATCGCTTCGATGGTCGTGCTTCCTGAGCTTATCCAGACGTGTTCCATTTCAGTTAGTAGCTATTCCGACATGAGTTAAGCGTTCGGTGGATGCTTTTACCTGTTGTAAATATACCATTAATGGATCAGTGTTTGTTGGTACTTCAGCGAATTTAGAAGCGATACTTCACAGAAAGAATCATCACCACAGTGACTCATTGCGAAAGCATGCCTCCAGATCGCCTGCGTAGCATCGTGCCAATGTTTGGTGGCGGTTCCCAGTACGTTGAAACCCTAAACGCCATCTTAGCCGTCGTCGATAACCATCAGCCAACCACCGAGGAACTCGTGGGCTGGCATCGTGGCACATTCCAGAACGTCTCCAGCCGTGAGTCGATTATGCGGCGTGTGAGATACCTCGAAAACGTTGGCTTTCTTCACAAACCCGATGAAAACTGGCAGCTCGATACTCTCGGCGAAGAGTACCTCAATGACCAAGACACCGCGACTCTCCTACGGATCATGTGCGACCGGAATGTCGGCCTTCGAAGCTTACTGTATGCGCTCTCCGCAGCCCCGATGACACTCGCCAAGATCAGCACCCAACAACTCAATACCCATCCTGAGCTGGACTGGAGCCCAGAGCAGACCGATATGGCAAAACAGCGGGTGAACTGGCTCCGAAGCATGAGCCTCATCGAACAAACCGGCGACCAATATACTCTCACCGGTGAGGGACGACAATTCGTCGCCGACGCCGTCGAACAGTGGGCAGGAACGTACGATCCTGACCCAGAAGCTGACTATCAAGGTGGTACCTATGAGACAACGACTCAGGCCCGGGTTGTTGATCTGGAGTTTCGTGCTACCGTTCTCACACGGCATGATCACGAGTGCCCGATCTCGGGAGTTGATCATCCCGGATTGCTTGATGTCGCCCACGTCTTGTCATGGAGCGACTACCCCGAACACCGAGCGGACATGGCGAACGTATTGCCACTGAGCAAAACCCACCACGCTGCCTTCGACCGCAACCTCTTCACACTCGATGAGGAGTATCGTCTCCGTGTCAACCCGGAATTTGAGACTGACAGCCAGCTGCTCCAGCAAACGATCATTGAGCAGGCTGGTGAGCAAATGCAATTAGGCGAGGAGAGTATCGATCCGGAATATCTCACCCAACACAACTCGAACATCGTTTGGGTGTGAGTGTTGCTCAAATACCGTCTACCGTGAGAAATTGAGCCGGAACAGCTTCCGCCCAGGCAGTCTACTGTGACAACTTCAATCAAAGGTATGTCGGAGCCCACCAGTCATTTTTCTTTCTGTGAGCACTGAGACGCAGCATGGACAAGAAGTTCGTCCAGGAGTTGCTCGGGGATCACTCCCGAAACCCACGGAATTACGGCAAGTTGCCGGAACCCGATATTGAGGCGGAGATGACGAACCCACAGTGTGTCGGCCCAACTCACCCTGAAGGAGACCGGGTCAGAATTCAGGCAACCCTTAGCGACGACGAATCCACCGTTGAGACCGTTCGTTTCACCGGTGACGGATGCACCCTATCACAGGCCGCTGCCTCGTTGCTATCTACGAAGATGATCGGTGCCTCCGTATCAGAGATCACAGAGTGGGATGCGGAATATATCGAGGAGCGTGTTGGAATGGAGTTGACACCCTCTCGGCTGCAGTGTGCTGAGTTGATCCTCACAGCGTTTCGCCAAGCACTCGACGAGCCCACCGACTCATCCAATTGATCCGGGTGCTGTAGAACCACAGATAGCCGATACGTACTGGGATTTACTTGAACAGGACGACGCCAGTACCCACCCATTCAACCGACACCTGAAGAACACCCCACAGCATACGGAGCTCACGTCGATTCTGTCGAGAGCAACTCCTCGATAATATCGCCGTCCTGCGTTCTGAGCGGCGTGCTGTCAGCGAGGCTCCGCAACTGTCGGCGTGCTTCGGTGCGGTTCTCGATGTTAACAAGATATGCGTAGGCGTTGAGTTTGAGTTTCGGATGGGGGCGTGCTCGCGGCCGGGTTTCGTTGATCTCGTCGACGGCGGCCGCAAACGAACGATCCTCTTCGGCGGCAAGAGCAGTGGCAATCACGGTCGAACTCCGAGAGATGCCAGCCGCACAGTTCACGATGACCGTTCCGTCAGCTCGGATGTGTTCGCGTGTTGTCTCCACAGCAGCTGAAAACTCCGCTTGGTCGTTGACGTACCCGTCTTTCAGCGGATGATGATCGGTCGTCGCCCACGTTTCGTTTTTGTTGACGCTCACGACGTACTCGGGATCGAGATCCATCGCTGAGAGATGATTCGATTCGATAGCACCACCGTTGGCAATCCAGAGCTCACGGTCGCCAATCCGTGCCGCCAACGCCTGTGGGAACTTTTCCGGATCAACATCCCGGGGAACCGTTCGAACACGTCGCGTTGTGTCCGCCGTCGAATCATCGTCGGTGGTCATGGTCTTGTAATCCAGTTGTATCCTCATACTCGCTGCGCTAAGATGAGCGTTGTGAGTCCGATCTAAATTGGAGGAGTGCACGCTCTTTGCCATCGGCTTCAATCATCACATCAGCCTGTTGGTGCAGCCACTGAGGAAGATCAGCAACGTATTCAGCATGCTCTTGAGGGCGTGCGGTACCATCATGAAGCGAGTGTGGTTCCGAGTAGTGAACCGCAGGGCGCACACCGTCCCAAGTATCTGCGGCGACATCGAAGCCCTCTCTGTAACTCAGCCCGCGATCAGTGAAGCTGTGGTGATGATAATCGAAGACAACAGGGACATCAACACGTACCATGTCTGCAAGTTCACTCACACTCCACAGCCCGGGTTTGTCATCGTTTTCGACGGTGAGCCGCGCCCGTGCGCCCTCTGAGAGGGACTTCACGGCCTCGCAAAATCGATCAGCCGTCGCCGCTTTATTACCGTACGTGGCACCAATATGGACATTGATACCGAAGTACGGTGAGCGATCAACGCCGAGTAAGTCAAGCCAGTCTGCGTGATACTCAATCGCTGTGAGCGACCGCTCGACGGTTTCCTCAGACTCGCTTGCAAGTTTACACCAGTAATCCGGGTGGAAGGTCAGTCGCATTCCAGCGTCCGCAATGAGATCCCCGCATTGCTCAGCAACCGCTTTGATCGCATCATAGTCTGGGAGTTCCTCCAGTTCAAACTGGGAGTTCCACGGGACGAGTGTTGAAGTGCATCGATAAAACTGGATGTCGTGGTCTCGATTCCACTGGAGAATCGTCAGGAGATCAGTGAGATTCTGGAGAGTGAGTTCTGAGGCATAGGCGAGACCCTTCGATTCCCATGTCGCCTTTCGCATATCGCGGTTACACCGGACTGGATCATCTCGCTGCCGCAACGTTCGGTTCATACACGGATAGCCAAGCACAAGATATCCAAGTCACGGGAAGGGATAGCGGTTTTGACCGTGTGAGTGTCCTATCGTCAGTTCGTCAACGGCGGGTTGGAAGACCGACGGAAACACGGACAGCACTGAAAGATTGGGCTGACCCTCTCACTCGTAGCCAGCGCGCTTGCAACGCAGGCTTCGATCCACCCTCTTCACACTCGAAGCGGAGTATCATCTCCGAGTTAACCCAGGATTTAAAATCGACAGCCCGTTGCTCCAGCGTGCGATTATATACAGATATAACTTAGAAAGCGATTCATGCGACCAATGGTAAACAATAATGCAAAATAAATATTAAGACTATCGAGATCAAATTGGAAAGTAGGCCAATGGCAAAACACGATTACGATTTCCCTTCAGATTGGGACAAAATGACCGACGAGGAGAAATCCCGCTGGTACACACAAGAACGCTGTCGGCGACAGGCGATGCGACAAGACACCCCTGCAGGACGTGCGCTCAGAAGACAGGCTGAACGGGCCGAACAGTACAACGAGTGCGAAGAGACCCAATCACCACAGGACACAGAGAGTAACACAGCAGAAGGCTACGCCGCTTAGGCAAAAGCGATGCCGCATTTTTCGGGTGCTCACGAATACCTTGGCCACCGACATTTACGTTTTTGACAGCTATTTCGAAGCTAGTCCATGTCGATGCATCATCAAACCTCGCAAAGTCCTTTTTATTCGGTGAGACAGGAACTTTCGTAGGCTTGCCATTCCGCATCTCTGTCCGCCAACAGATCCACTGATCGTCGTTGCGGAGTTCGGACGGAATGCAATTGAGGTTAATGTCTTCTTTTGGTGTACTCGGCGACGACTCTGGCTGTGCAATCTCGCTTTCTTTTTGAGACAACTCAAGCTGGTGGGGTACCTGTTCTAATGGAGACTCACTTTCGAGAAATTCTGAAAGCAGTTCATAATCAGCACTCGTAAGATCGGCCACCCGATCACGGAGAAACGTTTGGAGTTTGCTTTGCTGGTCAGAATCAAGTTCACAGTATTCGACGGCAAGCTTCGGAATTCCATCTAATAATTCTCGCTTCGAATGGCCGTGAGGCTTGGTTTCTAAAACACCTGGGATGATGAGTGGCTTGGTTACGTCTCTCGGGACGTACTCATCATACTCATAGCCTAACTCCGAGAGGAGTACTTCAGCCGAGGGGGCGACCTGCAAAACCTGCGGCTGTCCTTCAATACTCGTTTGGATATACCCACCTGATTTTGATTGATGGCGTAGAATTTGGGCATAGAACCTGTTTGAGTACACCGGATCAAAAATACACCCTGTTAATCTTTCAGTAGCTTCCAGCAGTGGTCTATTTATATTATTTCCATATCTCTCGTAAATTTGTTTATGAGAAATTGTGGAGTCGATAAAGAAACTGAATTGGACTGTATTCGGAAACGAAAAATAAAATACAGAATAATGATTTGATAAGGAGTAATGGTGACACTGTCCCGCCAATCACTCAAATATCTCATTGCTATCGGGGTACTGGGTTTTCTCTTAGTATCGTTTCTTTCCACATTGGAAAGTGCGTATTCGTACTTCCGCGTTCTCACAGCAGCTGTCCCCAGTGTTTCACCAATAGCCATCGTGACCGACCCATTATTTTGGATCGTTGTTGCTCTATTGGTTTTTCTAATAGTTGGCTACGGTAAGATTGTGTTTGGTAATCTTGTTAGTTTTGCAGTCTGGTGTATCAAGACAGTCGACGCAATGTTGGGTGATCGCTGGTTCAGCGAACCAGTAGTTAAAGGGATTGTTCCTACTGACTCAGTAGCATGGAAGTTTGAGTATTGGACAGGTGGTGAGATCTCACCAATTGCCCCCTGTTGTCCGCGGTGTGGTACTGAACTTGAAGAGAAAATTTTGCCATCAGATGTCATTCACGGCTCCGAAGCGGGATTCAAATCCAATCAAGATTGGAAGGACACTGAAGCAGAGGTATGGAATTCAGTACACGGGGCTCCAAAATCAGAAACGACGAATGAACAGCTTGGACTTGCTTGTACTCGGTGTCGATTTACTTCCCCAGCAACACAATCAGAAAAAGTGGGCCGCGAGTCAGCAAAGAAATCGTTCAAACGACATATCGACCGCATGAAAAGTGGCAACCCTCGTAACGATCCATTCGTGGAGTACAAGCAAATTGCAGCTGAGAAAGATCGTGTCACAAAAGGTGAACCAAGTCCTGAGGGCGTTTGGGATGCCTACGTTTCGACCCGCGAGAACACAGAACTCCTCCCATTTGATACTTCGATTAACCAATGACAGCCGAACACGATTCCCACGATCAAGTAGTTGATGACGATGAAACCACTGGTACAGACGACTGGCGCGGCCAAACTTCACTTGCTGAGGGGCATCAAGGAACGTTTCCAGCGTTTGAGGAACATAAAGCAGAGGCGGGAGATCCTGAGTTCCTTCTTGAAATCACACCCGAGCCGTTTGACCAATTTCTCGAACGGTTCCTTGACACGGAGTACGTGGAGCAACGTAAGCAGATTCTAGAACAACGGGACGAGACAGAAACGGAATTCACCCGTCGGGTTGACCGGATCGAATCGGTCTATGGGGAAGTAATTAATCGCGTGCTTGATCGTCGACTTGACGGTGACTCTGTCTTATTCGATGTGGAGAACTACTGGCAACAAGTGAGTGATGTGCAGTCTGAGCTTGATTCGCTACGTGGAGCTGTCGATGAGGCGTACCTCACATATGCAGAACAAAGATATCTCTCGAATATAGAGGGGGATATCGTCAGCGCGCGGGAATATCTACGCAACAAACGAGCGTTTGATGATCATCAGGCTGATTTGAGGACTGATATTGAAAAATTCGATACCTTATTTGAACCGTATAGCGGTGGCAATCGGTACATGATTTCGTCGGATCAAGAGGAGTTGATTGAGTTAGCACATTCTATCCATCACGACCTCCAACAGACGGCCCGAGAACTCCAGATTCAGATTTTACCCGATGATGATATCGATTGGTTAGAAGAACAAAAAGCCCGATTTCAGAAACTCACCGAAGAACTCCCAGACTACAACACGGCGTTCGTGAAGCGTCAACGAGACCAGTATGAACATGTCTTCGAGACTTCTCACGGGCAGCTCAAACCTGCCCAACAGAAAGCGATCATCAGAAATAACCGACGGAATTTGGTTGATGCCAGTGCTGGAACAGGAAAAACACTCACGCTAACGCATCGGTTTGTCTACCTGCTCGAACGTGGCGTTTCACCCGCAGATATTGTTGCCGTCACGTTTACTGGTGATGCAGCTGAAGAAATGAAAGGCCGGATTGCTGACCGTGTCGATGATGTCCGAGAAGAATCTCTCCAGATTTCAACAATTCACTCCTTTGCTAACGGAATTACACAACAGTATAACTCCCAACAGTGGAGTACCGAACCCGGCGAGATGCAAGAACAACTTGCCGAGGAGTACTACAAAGCAGCCATCAATAATGAGCGGCCGGATACCGAACCTAATCCGGACGCTTTCGAAGTGTTTGCGACGCACATTAAGAAATATATCTCCGTCGAAGCTGAACGCAACGACGACGAACCGAGAGCCGGAGCGATCATAGAGGATCTCACTGACTTTATAGAGAAGGCGCAAACATTCGACCTCTCACCTGAGGAGATTAGACAACGAACACCAGATTCAAACAAGCGCGTAGCAGTCTTTGGCTTAGCTGGGGCAGCACTAGTTGAAGCATATCGAAGTGTTGCCGAGGATATTAACGGTCCTATCGACTACGATGCGATGCTGACAGATGCAATCGAGGTCATCAAAAAACACCCGAAGGAACTTGGAAACAGATACGATCACATTCTAGTTGACGAATTCCAAGACGTTTCTGAAACTGAGGTCACATTATTTAATCTGCTTGTCGAGAATGGAAGTGAGTCCCACCTGTTTTGCGTTGGAGATGACTGGCAAAGCATCTACGGGTTCCGTGGAAGCGACGTTCGTATTTTCACCGGGTTTCCAGATGATTATCCAGATACAACATACACGTCACTCGATGTCAACTTCCGGTGTCCACCAGCTATTGTTCAGGCTGGTGCGACGCTAATGGAGAACGCAACAGTCCCTCAGAATAGTAAAGCCGTCACTGCGCACTCAGATATTGAGATGTCTCCTATCGCCCACAAACTCCGTCTTTTCGAACAACGTGGTGTGAAGTATGTTGCGAACTTGATTGAAGACGCATTGAATATAGATAGCGGTAGGAGACTTTCAGCGGAACATCTCCACTCGGATGATCATCGAGATTACGGCGACGTTATGGTCATTTCGCAGAACGACAAAAATAGCAATTATCTCAGGCAACTACGTTCCGAACTAAAATCTCGGGGGCTCCCATTCAGGAATCCAAAATACATGAAAGATCACATCCCCGAATGGTATGAGGATTTGCTGGATCGGGAGATTACATACGATTCGGAACATTTCGTCGAATATGCTGACAAGGATGAGCGGCCGGATGAACCAGAAGCACCGCCGGTTATTCAACTGAAATCAATTTACTCGGCGAAAGGAACAGAAGCTCCTGTCGTTATTTTGGCTCCAGCTACAGACGGCCCCACAGATGGTATTCCACCGGAAGATCGGCCCAATGGCCTCTTTGAACCTGTTGTTGCGAATCCTGCAGAACACTTACCCGAACAACGGCGACTGTTTTATGTCGCCCTCACTCGGGCTGAAGAAGAATTTCATGCTGTCGGTGCCGATGGCCAATTCTCACGATTCATTCATGAGCCGATGACTTTTTCGAGGAAAAAGTACCTCCGTTAGAAGGGCGGTGCTCCGAGATTGAGGAACCCCACACCGAACGGGCACCATACAAGGTGTTTCTAGATAGCGAGGATTGTACCATTGAACTCGTCGGCTGGGATGAACCGACAGATTTCACAATCGATGAACCGTATCGTATCTCAGACCCAGAGATCGAACGAGACAAATATGGAACTGATATTCGATACGATAAATCACATATTGTACCGCTCGAAGGTGATTGATTGTGAGCCATGCCATCGTCACTAGTAATCTGCTCCACAAGAACGTCAGTTCAAGTTGAAGATGCTCACGATGGTAGAGGATTTTTTGGGAGGTTACGCAACCCACTGTAGTTTGGCACCCATATTTTCCCAGAGTACTCCAGATCTGGAAGCTGAGGGTGCCGGAAATCTTCTAAATTTTCAGTCCAACCAACAAGAATCAGTAATTTGTCACCCATTTTTACTGGATAATTAGTATGTGAATCATGTAGTTCAATAACAAATTTTTCGCCGTTTATCTCACTCGCTAAATGTTTTACCCTGAATTTGCTACCGTTTTTAGATTCATGTGTATCAGTGAGTGAAATTATCGTTTCGACCTCCGCAACAGTGACTAAAGATTCAATTCCCAATGTATCCAGTTCAGCTGGCTCCGGTACGAATCGTATCTCATCATTTATTTCAGAGAGACTTGTTTCTTCATCATCAAAGACAAGAACGTCGGTGATCTCACCATCATTTTCCGCAATAACACCAGTAACCTCGAGTACTGTGTGCGGATCATTATTTTGAAACCGTTCAATTTCATTTGATGCATCTTCCCAACAAGTAACCCGAAACCAGTCAGAACCGTTTCCAAGGAAAATTGTGCCAATTTCTATCCTATCATTCTCTTCTTCTCCACCAGCAATTAAGATGTGTGTAGGGACTACGGTAATAACAATTCCTTGGAAGGTATCAGTATTAATCCCACCTTCATCAGTATCTTTCTGATAAAGTTCTTTTTCCGGTTGGATTGGTGGGTTTACTTTTTTGTTTTTATTTTCTACTTTTTTCGGATTGGTTCTGGTGGATCAGGATATGCACCGTCTTCCCAATTGTAACCTGATCCAAATTCGTTAACTCCATTACCTTGATAACTCATATTATCCGATCTAAATTATATTGATAAAATATCACTGTATCACACATCGTGTTTACATCATCCAATTTCTCAATCTAAAACTCTCATAACCTGATGTTCTGTGTTATAGCTCGTACTGATATGGTTATGAATATATCGAAGAGTGTCACCTGATTTTAAATTATAAGTGGTTGAAGCCCCTACTAATATTGCCTATATTGCTCTTAGGATGAGATCTGGTGGTAGATGGTAGTGGGCCGTTTGAGCTGCAAGGCCAACCCCACTATACAGTTCTCACCGGATTGATGTACGCCCATTACTACCCTGTCTGGTTCGGTATGTAGCTACACAGAGTTCGTTTCTATCGCAGTTCATCTGAGTATAGATGCATCGATTGACGACCACATGAACCGCTTCGATCATGACACTGAAACCCCACACATAATGGCTACACGAGACGACATCATCCAAGCGATCGGAAACGGGAATTCGACTGCCACGGCGATTGCAGATGCTATCAACAAGGATCGTTCACACATCGCGCGGGAACTCAAAGCGATGAGCGACGAGGGAACATTGACGAGAACCAAACAGGGCCGTAGCTACCACTACGACTTCGTCGACGACCGATCTGAGGATGGGCTGTCAGTGAATAAAGGCTACGCGTGGAGCGAGTGGATGCCCGAAGATGTCCCCGAATACATCCCCTCGAAGCGTGAATACGAGGAGATCCAAGCGGAAGTCGACCATCGAGAGACCGCAGACAATCCTGCCCACATCCGCCTGACTGGCCCGACAGGGTGTGGCAAAACGCATCTGGCGCGAGCCTTGGCACAGGAGCTGGAAGCCCCGTTCTTCGATATCTCGGTGAAGTGGGCGACAGATACGACAGACCTCATTGGACGATTCGTCCTTGTCGACGGCGAGACGCAGTGGATCAATGGCCCGCTGACAAAGGCTATTCTCGCATCCAGAGAACGTCCGACCGTGCTCCTACTCGACGAGATAAACCGAGCGCGCCCGGAGACCAAATCGGCACTTTACGAGGCCCTCGACGACCGTGCCCAGATCACCATCGACGCACTGGGTGGTGAAGTCGTCCAAGGCGAGGCCGTAAATCTCGTCGTGATCTCCACGATGAACGTCGGGCAGGGCCACCACGTCGAGGAGTTAGATCTGGCCGAACAACGTCGGCTGGGCAACCGGTGGTCGATCGATTTCCTCGGGTTGAATCACCCCGACCGTGAATCACAACTGATAGCCGACCGAACGCCGGTCAGTGCCATGTTCGCCGCGAGACTCGTTGAGGCCGCAAACAATGTCCGACGACTGGCCAACGACCCCAGCGAACAACTTTCCAGAGGGATTCCCACCGGACTCTTGTTGGAGTTGGCCGCCTCGGCGTACAAATACGCTCAAGCCGGATTGGAAAATGCAGCACTGAGGGCGACCCGGACGGCCGTCGTCGATCCCTACTACCAGCGCGGGGATCGAGAGATTACCGGCCGTGATACCGTTATCTCCACGTTTCGGTCGTTCTTTGAGGGCATGCCCAGCGAGGCAGTAGTCGAAAACGCCGAACTCCAAGCGTGGGCCGACGAGGATATCGTCGACACCGACGCCGACCCCGAAGAGGCAGTTGGGTGAGTAAAAGTACGGGCACTGAGGGTACCGCCCGCGCACTGCAATTCTCTTTTCGAGTATCCACATGGACGCAAGCCAAGCACTTCGAGACACACTCGAATCGATGACGAAGGTGTATCACGAGGAAACTGTCCCGATCGAATTTGGGGCCGCGCCACGAGTCGTACCGAAAGATGAGACACTGCAGGGAGAGGCGGTGAAAGAGCCGACGGTCGTCGTCGATCCCGCCCCCGGTGACAAGTTCACCGACTCACTGTCCGGGCCCGAAGAACTGCGCTGTATCACCAACACCCTTTCACACGAACTCGAACACATCAGAGAGAGTGAGCTGACCTCTAAGGTCACTTTCCGGGAGCGATATCCAACCCACCCGGAGTTTGCCGGTGGTATCGTCAACATTCTGGAGGATCAGTATATCGACTATACCCGAACCCGTCGCTTTCCCGGGCTCAAGACAACCGAGGCGTTCGTCATCGAGAAGCTGTACCGCGACGACGACCTCTGGCCGCCGATAGACAGCATCGAGACGACGCCGAAGGTCATGTTAGAGGGCGTTCGTCAGGTGGCGTTTTGCGGCCACGCCAAGGGAATCACGGGCTGTGAAGACTGGATCCGTGAGTTCCTCGCACGGGTACGGCCACACATCAAAGAGGTGCGTCGGGAAGACAGCCAGCCCCGACGGGCTGAACTCGCACACGAAGTCATGGCGATTGCCAAGGAGTATCTCTCCGACAAAGACGTCCAGCTGCCCGACACCTGTGAGGTCTGTGATGAGTTACCACCCACGATCATCGCACCGATCCGCGGGCCAGTCTGTGAGGACTGCGTGCCAGAAGCTCACAGTCCACAGGAGCACGACATGGGTGACGAAGACATCGACGCGGAGACGGCCGACGACCAAGCGGCGACCGACGACGACACGAATTCCGCCGCTGGTGATTCGAACCCGTCCACCGATAACGCGGACAACACAGACGAATCCTCCACTGTGGGCGCAGGTGGAACAGCAGCGATAGATACGAGAGAGGGGTCGGCGGTGGACGGGAGCGGATCAACTGGGCATCTATCGACTCCCAATGGATCGTCGATAGAACCAACGGGAGCCTACCCGGGTGACGGGACGGGACACTCCGAAAGTGCCACGGACGGAGAGGTTTCTGCGGAGCTATCGACGATGGAGACGCTGGCTCGCAACGACAACGTTGCCTCGTGGTGGGACGTTCCCGAGGAGATCAATCACCGGTCTGTCAGTAGCAAGGATATCTCTCGGTACAAACGGATCAAACAGGCAACCGAGGTCGACGATGATCTGTTGACCGAACTTCGCAAGCGACGGGTGACGGCACAGGAGACTGATAACACACTCTCAGAGGATCAACACCTACACTCGACGAATCTCAGCAAGTCCGACGCTTGGCGGACACTCCGCGAGGATCACCGCCGGACGTTCCGCAAGATCACCACCCGTGATATGCCGGTTCCATCGCGGGTCGGCAACGAACTGAATATGGACAACGTCGTCCAACGAGCGGCCGGAGACACCTCCCGAGACAAACTGTACGATCGCTCCCAGACCATCGCCCGGGGCGGCCGTATCGTGGCGGTCTCGGCCGATATGTCCGGTTCAATGACCGAAAAGCAGGTGAAACTGGCACTAGCTGCCATCGCTGAGGCGGCAAGTATGGTCGGTGACGATTTCCTCGCCACATGTTGGACGCAGACCAGCAACTCCCGTGGCGGGTACGAGGTGAGACGAGACTCTACTGGGATCGGTGTCGTTTGCGATCACGACGAACTCTTCGAGTGGTCTCAACTCGATGCCTTCGACACCGGTGGGGGAACGCCGACGGCCGATGGTGTCGATATCACGAGCCAACTCATCGAAGATGTTCCCGCCCGCGAGAAGCTGTTGCTGGTCGTCACCGACGGCGCACCGAATAGCGTCTACGGTGACGGAGCCTCCTCCTTGACTGGATGCCCGGTCAAAGATGCACGAGAGGTAGTCCAGAAGATCCGATCGAAGAATATCAAGGTGATCGGACTGTTTGTCGGAGAATCTGCTGAAGAGACGGCGATGGCAGACATTTTCGGAGCCGACGGCTATGTTGAGGCATCGATGGACGACCTCGCTCAGGAGTTACTCAACGTGTATCGTGAGCAATTGCGAGTGTGAGCCCCCACGACCGGTGGCGGAAGGTTTCAAACACGGAGATCCTGTGTAGTATCCAAGACCCCATTGAATGTTGTAGGGGATAGAGTTCGTGGCAAACATTTGAAGTAGCTGTAGCCCCTTCGTACAATCATGCCTTAGTTCGCCGTCTGATGAAGCAAATCACCAGACGGCACCCCAAGTCTGTTCGATGGCCGGAACAGTAACCCCCTTTGTCGATTTTCTCAAATTGTTTAATTGCCGATTCTTCCTTGCTAACTCTCTTTTATATATCCGATCCCAGAACTGTGCGCGATTGTGCACACAGCACTGCGAGAAATAGCGGTTCGAGAGTTTATCGTGACATAATTAAAACAAAAGTCTTCGTCCGCAGCAATCGTGCCCCAAACAGTTCACTCCAACTGTCGGATCGCTACGCCACCATCGCTCTCTCTGAGCAGGGCACGCAAACCAGCTGGTGACTCAACGAAGACGCATTCCCCGCCGGGTGAGTCGATCGTGTCCCGAATGACGTTCTGGCAGTGGACGTTGCCCTTGGTTTGTGGTTCGTCGTCGCGGGTGTGGCCAACAACTTGCGACGGCGCGTCGGTGGGGATATACTGGAGGTCAAGCCAGATGAGGCCAGCTGGTGGGCTCTTGAAGTGGCCATCACCCGATCCCAAGATCAACGGATACTCTTCGAGAACGCGAGATTGGACGGTTCGATCCTCCATCGTCCCTTGAGCCTCCAACAGTCGCTTTGCAGCTTCGACGAGGTCGTCGTTCACAGCTGGAACATCATAGAAGCGCAAGGCGGAAACCCACCCGTTCACGGGTGGGAGGAAGCCGACATGAGCAGTGCCAAACCGATAGACGCCGACAGGCCGACTCCCCAATATTTATAAAATACTAACATATGATGTATGGAGAAGCGGCGCACTGTCCCCGTGAAGCTCAACGTGGACAGTGCCGACGCCGCACTCCTTGAGGACACCGTAGACGAGTTTCTGTGGGCTGCGAACTACGTGACGCGGCAGGCGTTTGACGGCGAATACGTCACCACCAGCAAGACCACGCTCCACGACGATACCTACAGTGAGGTGCGCGAGAACACGCGGTTGCATAGCAATCACGTTCAAGCCGCCCGCAACAAGGCCGCAGACGCCTGCAAGAGCGTAGTCGAAAAGTGGAAACAGGGCAAGCAGGCGTCGATGCCACAGTTCACCAGCCCACATCTCGTCTACGACCATCGAACAGCGACGTTCCACGACGAGTACGTGTCGCTGGCGACTGTTGGCGGGCGAATCGAAGCCGACTACGTACTCCCTGACAAGGAGCGAGACACGCCCCTCGCGGAATACCTGTTTTCTGACGACTACGAAACCACTGGGGCAGAACTACACTACACGAACGGTAATTGGATGCTCCACATCCATACCAAGACGGAAGTGGAGTCCGATACACCGGAGCAATCGACTACCGAGAACAGGACAGTTCTCGGGGTCGATCTCGGTGTGACCAATCTCGCCGTCGCTTCGACAGGCACGTTTTGGACTGGTGACGAGTTCGACCACTGGCGCAGAGAATACGAACAGCAGCGTGGTGATCTGCAAGCCTGCGGTTCACGCTGGGCACACGAGAATATGCAGGCGGTCGGACGCAAAGAAGAGGGCCGATTCAAACTCACCCTTCATCGGATCAGCAACGAGCTGGTCGCTGAAGCTCGTGACCACGGGTGTTCGGTCATCGCGTTCGAGGACTTGACCGACATACGTGAGCGCACCGGCGCGTCGTGGGGCCACAAGTGGGCCTTCAATCGCCTGTACGAATATGTTGAGTACAAGGCCGCAGAACACGGGATCGACGTGGAACAAGTTGACCCCGAGAACACGTCACGCCGTTGTTCGCACTGTGGGTTCACTCACCCGAATAACCGCGACAGTGACTCGTTTGCCTGTCAGAAGTGCGAGTACGAGAACCACACTGACTACAACGCCGCGAAAAACATCGGACTACGGTATCTTCGTCGCAACCAAACCGGAGGCGACGAAGGCGCACCCGTAGGCGTGCGCTTGAACAGCGGGACGCTGAACGCGAATGGAGAGTATGAGCCTCCTGCCGAGGAATCGGCCAGAGCGGGAGTCCACGCTGAAAGCTCACCCCTTTAGGGGTGGGTTAGCTTACTGTCTGCCCAATGCATAGTGCCGTCATCATCCACGGTAACGATTGGGTCGTAGTTATCGTGATCTGAGAGTGTCAACAGCGCACTCTGGGCCGCCTCAAGATGCCCGTGAATATCGCTGATGCTGACGATCAACGGTGACGTATCGTCACCTACTGATTCAACAAAATCCCGCTTGGACTGTGGAACACTCATCGATGGTAACTGTAACGTCATTCGTCGATTTCCTCAATCTCAGTGTGTTCGTTAAGATGAACTTCCCGTTGGCCCTCGAATTCCCGCACCCAAGCGTCTCTCAGAAGGTAGGTTTCGCCATCCGCAAATTCGACATCTGGGCCCCAATAATCTGAGCTCCAGATCACAAACCGGACGCGTCCTGACTCATCAACCAACTCACCAGCCTGATCGATCTCCTCAGTTGGAACCGATTCAACGTCCGCTACCGCACCTTGTATGGTAACAGACTGGTCGGGTTCAATCTCGGCAATTGAAGTCGGATCAGAGTCAGGGTCGGTATGCAACCGAGGATCATACTCATCGACATACTCAATGGCCTTCTGGAGAGTCAACTCGCCGTATGTTTGATCGCCACGTTGTTCGTCCCATTTGTCACGCATGAGCCCCGATCGTCGGAACAAAGCGTCCATCTGAGAACGATTATCGCCAGTATAGTACGCCAACAGCGTACACATCGCCATATCAGCTTCACTGTGTGATTCATACCCAGCAGTACTGCCGTCCCACAACCGGCGAAAAGTCTTGTTCTGTTTGGCATGCTCTAGAATACTGTCTGTATCGAGAACTTGGCCACTCGTCGCATCCAGTTGGTCGTCGGAACCTGTTTTCAATCCGCCAGAATCCACTCTTTCCTCTGGCTCCCGAGCGACATGTTTTTCGTGGATTGATCGAAGTTCGTCATGCCGAACGGCAACTGTGTCCGGATGATCGTCAAGGCGATCACCAGTGACCGTGAAGAATCGACCACGATCATAGAGTTCAATTCCGTCGTGTCGCTGCCGACCCTCTGGAACGAACCCACGAAGCAGAATATGCAGGCCACTTCCACTTGGTGAGACCTCAGTGTAGGAATTGACTGTCGTAATGATGTCTTGTGCCCGCTCCGAGAGTGAGCCTGTTTCTGGGTTCCGCATGTCATCCAAGTCGATGCCCGCGATCGTGTCCTCTTCAGTGAAAACGAACCCTAATCCATCGACATCGTCTCGCTGTGCGGCCTCAGCGGCTACACTGAAGTCTGCCCACGTGGATGGATCGTCGACACTGGCAAGCCCATCGTCGTGTGGAGACACCGGTATCTTCGTTTCTTTTCTGTTCCGGGTATCGATGCGCCAGCAGATCCACTGATCAAGATCCTGCAACATACTCGGAATAGCGTCGGTAGAAACCGATTCAACGTTGATCTCTTTAGCAGGATCTGGTGTGTGGTCGATATCACCCTGTTGACGCTCAGTGCCTCGATGAGAGATTGGTTCAAGCGGAGACTCGTTTTTCAAGAATTGTCGCAAGTATTCGTATTCGTCTGTAGAGAGATCTACAGTCCGCTCTTGGAGATACGCCCGAAGGTGGTTTTGTTGATCCGATGTCAACTCACAGTAATTGCTCGCCAAAGCGGGCATACCATCGAGCAGTTCGAACTTTGAGAGTCCATAGGGCTTGGTTCCGAGAACGCCGACGATGACAAGCGGCTTTGTTACATCTCGTGGAACATACTCATTGAACTCGAAGCCCAACTCCGATAACAAAGTCTCCGCAGAAGGTGCAACTTGCAGGGTCTGCGGCGAGTCGTTGATTTGTGTTTGTATATACCCACCAGAGCCAGATTTGTAGGCGTAGTACTTTGGCACACGCCCCCTGTTTGTGGGAAGTTAACAAATAAATTCCGTCACTATGCGCCCAACTACGTCGGCCTCCATGCTGGTATGATACCGGAGTATGTCTCTTGTTCAGATTTTTATTGGTGGGGTTGGATATCACAACAACCGGAATGTCCCTGCTATTCGAGCACGCGATTGAAGAATTCTCACTGTCGTCGGCGACACTCGTCGACCCCCAAGCGGAACATCTAGAACCAACCGACCAATCCGTTCCCGTTCGACCGGTTGCGGAATTTGCAGGGCACCACGACTCACTCAGCCACCCGACAAAGGAGTGGATCTGCATTCCACTGCATGGCACTGATAGCGCAGCCCCAACCGACGAATACATCGGCTATCTCGACCACGACCTCCGTGGTGAGTTGTTCTACATCAAGCAGAACGGAAGCGAAGAGACAATCGCTGCTGACGAATTTGCACAGACCAAGTTAGCGAATCGGATTCGATTCTGGCATTCTGATTACCTTCCCGAAACCTTCCCGCCGGGATACGACAGCCCGATTAACGACACAGAGCCGCCACGAAACCCCGTTGAGTCGACGACGCTGCTCGATGGCTTTGATGCCTACATCGAAGCCGAACGTACGGCGACCCAGCAACGCAACCGTGAACACGCTGAAAACGTGGCACCACGATCACAGTGGGCCCAAAATGAAGCTGCCATCCCGGCACTCCATTGCGTCGAAGAAACGAATGGTGAATACGAGTTTCGCCTTGATCTACCTGATGAACTCAAAGATCGACGAGACAATGATTGGGCCTACATCGTCGAAAACGAATTTGATATCCACGAAGGCAATGATGTGTTGCTCCACGCCAACTGGACAGACCCACCAGATAGCTTTCCGGTCGTCGGGACAGTCCAGCGAATCCGTGGTCGATCACTCTGGCTGTCCTTTGATTGGGCCGATATCGATCGGCCAGCCTCAATTAGATCGGCTCTCACGCAAGGTCGAGAGTGTGGATTATCGGGACTACTCAACCCTGTCCCCTTCGACCGAGAACAGGAGGCTGTCAAA
The DNA here is from genome assembly GCF_042662885.1 of Halonotius sp. GCM10025705. NCBI lineage: Archaea > Methanobacteriati > Methanobacteriota > Halobacteria > Halobacteriales > Haloferacaceae > Halonotius > Halonotius sp. GCM10025705. The sequence continues at coordinate 102,011 of NZ_JBHSZD010000002.1, forward strand.
GAGCTCAGAGACACACCGACCGAAGCGATTCTCACTGGCAACACAGAACTCACGTTCGCAAATAGCGCAGCGGCTCAAAGTACGCCATTCGATAGCGAATTGAATCAGGAACAACAGGCAGCCGTCAAATACGCGCTGTTGGCCGATGACCTGTTCTGTATTCATGGCCCACCTGGGACGGGGAAAACACGCACACTCATCGAGATCATCCGCCGTGCAGTCGAAGCTGGCGATGACGTGTTGGTTTGTGCAGATTCGAATCAGGCCGTCGATAACCTCGTTGCTGGCAGCTCAACCGACGGCGATGTTGACCAGACATCCTTGCACGCTCACAGTCAGCATGGTGAAGCAGAGTTCGTGCTGGATCGTATCAACGCTGATCGGTCAGCACGACCGCTCATCAGAGAGAACTACACCGATGTTGAGGCCACTCCGGAGATCGTCGCAGCGACAAACAGCAGTGCCGCACGCCTACACCGATCATTCGACCTCGTGGTGATTGATGAGGCGACCCAGGCCACCTGTACGGCCTCGTGTATTCCCCTCTCAAAGGCTGACCGAGTCGTATTAGCAGGCGACCACAAGCAGTTGCCACCATTCAGTTCGACTGAGGAGCCGCCGGACTCCAGTTACGGCCTTTCGTTGTTCGAACATCTGTACGCCTCCGGTGGCGTCTACGAGGGCGTCGGTGTCCAACTCAAAACCCAATACCGCATGCACCGGGATATCGCCTATTTCCCCAACCGAGAGTTCTACGACCGGAGTCTTCGGAATGGTCGTCGGGTTGAACCGCTTGCCGAACGAGCACCGATTGAGGCGTATAATGTCGGCGGCTCAGTCGATGTCGTTGATCATTCCCGGGCGAATCCAACCGAGGCGAAGGTGGTCGTTCATCTCGTCACCCAACTACTGGCTGAGACAGCCATCGAACCAGCCGATATCGGTGTGATCACTCCCTATTCGGCACAGGTTCGGACGATTACACAGTCGTTAGCGGATGCGGTTCCGGAGGCCACAGCAATCTCCGTCGATACGATCGATGCCTACCAAGGCAGTGAGAAACCAATCATCATCCTCTCGCTGGTCAGGAGTAACGCCACAGGTGAGATCGGCTTTCTCGGTCGAACACCTGATGGCCCCCGCCGATTGAATGTCGCATTGACCCGTGGACAGCGGTACACAGCTGTTGTTGGCGACTTCCATACACTCGCCTACGACCATGAGAGCACTCAGACCGATGTTTATCAAGAGCTTCACGAGCAGTTTGAATCGCGTGGGTTGATGAACAATGTTGATCCAGAGTTACTTCCGAGCTCATCTGTCTTTAGCTAATAGTGAAATCGCTTGACAGCAGTGGCTTGTCGTTATCATCTCAGACGCAAACCACCGCTATTTATGTTAAACTATTTTAAATCATTAAATACTGATATTGGTGCTTCTCCTTGGGCTTCTTTTTCCGCAAAAGCAAATATCATAGCCGTCATAAGAAGATGGCATACCCAAAATATGATAAAAAGTATGGAAAACATCCAGTGTATAAATCCCATAAACACAAGTACAAAAAATGGTATTATCGACGGAGTAATCAATAACCAAGCTATCGCGGTTATATCAAACCAATTAAAATCTTTGTAAATATCTAATGGGCGTCTGTTTGCGAATAAGAACACGCCTAAATGAATTGGTATAAGCAAAGTTAAATATATTACCAGTATGTTTGTAATTGCTTCAATATATTTTGTGGCAGATATTTGAGAATCCCACGGTATAATCACGAATATTAAACTGAGAAAAAGTAATGCTTTCACTTTGTCTTGTCGTAAAATACGATAGCAAGTTTTGAGTAGTGAGAGTAATTTATTCATTTGAATAGCTTTTTGTTTTCAACGAATTATAAAAATTATTTTATCTATCTTTAGTTAACACTTATAGCAATACTCAATGTTAAAATCATAACTTGAGATAGTCAAAAGGCCAGTTCTATTAGCTAAAACTCGTTCGCTACGAGATCAGCCGATAATCGAGGGTTAAAACCAGTATTTCCAGAGTGTACGAAGGGAAGACAGACAAAATTTGACCCAAACAGGGTCTGTTTAGTATTACTGAAAGTATTATCTAAAGACGAATGCTTCCGAGCTAGGAGTACAGCCGACTTGTATATCAAATCGCTAACTAAAACAAACCCAAACCGCTGAAACCGTCGAATTTGGGCGATCTATCGATACCAGTGCGACCGCCGTCAGGCAACAGGTATCGCTTTGTCATGACAAGCGGCTATGAGTCTACTCGATCAGAGTTCGATCCAACCGGTTGGTGAGCCATATCTGGGTCAAGCTGTAGATGTTGTAGGTGCCACTTTGAAGCATTGTGCTAGAGGTGGAGAGGGGAAGACCCCCAGCGTAACACACTGAGTCGGCGAGGACGGGATGTTCAATGGAGGGCGTGGATTATGGAATCCGGAAGCGGGGAATGGCTGTTTCAGAGCATACCTGCCGACTCTGCCACCTAATTGATTCGGGGAGGGCATAAACTGGGGGCGCGAGTTTCTCGTCTTGAAACACGCACCGTCGCTCGGGATGCTTCTCGTTAACTTTTGGACAATTCGGATTGAGTTGCGATTTGATCAATAAACTGAATAAGCAAAGAACCGACATACATATGCAAGACTCGCACGTTCTATCCATCAATCGCCGATTCAATTTATTCATTTGTTGATGAATGGTCGAATGATCGATAGAGAGCTTCTATCTTGCAGCCCGCCGACCAAGAACAAATATTAGCAGTGCCAATAGAATCGGAGCTATCAGTGCCTCAATTGACGTAAACAACTCACCGACGAAGCCAGTTGGGCTCAGTGACCAGTACCTGTTAGAAAGAGAAGTACACTGTGATAGAAAGAGTTCCACATCAATTCTGGTGATTCAGCGATGGCTCCGTATGTGAGTGTACCCGTCGAATCACTTTGGAACCATCCGCCTAATGGGAAAATAAACCCGAAGGCCACGATCGTCCCAACGCACCAGCCGACTACTCTGGAGAAACTTTCACCGTGTTTGAAAATAGCATTTTGCGCTTCTGCGAACCAGTAATTAACGCGTTGCCCTTCTTGACGTAGTTGAGATCGGCGCATATCCTGTCGCCGTTTGAAGAACGTGGATTGTTTATCGGGGAGGGTGTTCGCTTTCGTCAATTGTTCAAACAGATGATAAGCACCCATCGCCTTCGTGAGTCGATCTACAGTCTCGTCGTCGCCGGAGTCATACTCATACTCCGAATCAGGATCATAAACACACCTATTGGATCCTTTGTTATCAAAGACTGTTGCTGTGTTGATGGCAGCGTCACCGATGCGTGCCCCATAGATGCGAACTCCACTTAGATCGGATCCAAACAGATCCGCGTTCGAGAGCGTTGCGCGTTCCAGATTGGCTCCCGATAAGTCGGCTTCGGAAAAGTCTGAACTTTCAAGGCTTGATTGTTTGAAATTTGCGTCGGAGACGTTTGCCTCCACAAAGGACGCTCCAACTAGATTGGCATCAGCAAATATTGCTTCGGAGTTGAATGTTGCCCGGTCAAATATCACAGTATCATTGAACATCGATTGATGGAAATCGACCGGTCCATCAAAAGTTGCGTCGGCGAACGACGCGTGAGCATTGAACTCACCGAGCGTAAATACCACGTCTGACTCAAACGTACACTGAGAGATGTACACGTCGCCCCCAAACGCTACATTAGTAAACGCAGTCGTACCTTCAAATGTCGTCCCTTGAAACGAGACCTCGTTGTCGAACACTACACCACTGAAATCTGTGTCCGCTGTCTTTTCCATTATCTCCTCATACATTCCTACTTCACCGCCGCTCCCAAAGGTGATATCCTGAACGAACACGTCACCTCTAAAGATGGCGTTACAGAAGATTGCCTTTGATTCAAAGATGGCGTCAGGAAACTGCACGTCGGCGTTGAATGTAGCACCTTCGAAGTTTGAATCGTCCCCAAAGCGCGTCCCCTGGAAGTCCGTCCACCCGTTAAACTCGGTGGTATCGAAATTAACGCCTGACGCAAAGTCTGTCTCCCAAAAATTCGTTTCGCCGTTGAAAACGACATTTTGGAATGATGATTTCTCACAGAAGGTTGCCTCACCGTAGTATGCACTGCCGTTGTATTTGGTTCTGCGAAAATCGGCGTTATTGGTGAACGTTGTCCGTTCGAACGTGACGCTCTCAAACTCCGAGTTGACGAAGGTTGCACTATCGTTGAAAATTATATCTGATATATCTGTCCAATCAGTAAACGCTACATCTTGGAATCTGGCTCTTGAATGGAACTCAGATCCGCAGAATGACGCGCTACCACCGAATTTCACATCCGAAAAATTGCACCGATTACGAACAACAACGCCCTGGAATTCCACTCTTCCACCGAAGTGTACATCCGAACAGTCGAGGTGCTGTCTGAACCTGGAGTGTGACATATCGATGTCACAGTTAATACTGGCAACTTCCTCGCTAGTTGTAACTTCGCTAATATCGAACCTGTCGAATCGACCACCAAGAATTCGAACTGTCCTCTCTTTGCTTATTGATTCGTCTCCTTTACTGGGTGCTTCCACAATTTCCAGAAACGCCCGAACTACTTCTTTGTCGTTTTTCTTTCTAACAGGCAGATGGAAGGAACAGAGGTGTTCTCCTTCTACGGGTTCATATGGGCACGACCACACACCGTTCTGGTCAAGAGCTTCCCCCTCAACATAGCACTTGTCGTCTTCCTCACCCCCACGTTTCAGGGTCGTTTGGATTAAGCTCGTACTCACAGGTTCCATCCGCTGGTGGCATACCCAGTATAATCAATCCCGGTATATTCAAGGTTAATGTCAGTCTTGAGAACTCACTCCGCTTAGAAGGTCCTATTCATTTCATTTTTTGCTCTTACCGAACGCAGTGAAACAGCGTGAGAATCACGGCATCCCACCGAATAGGCATGGAGTGTGGACAACCAAACCGCATTCGGCGAGATGCTTCATCATCTTGTTGAGGTAACATCAATAGTCTTGCGTCCAGAGCCACTCGATCAAATCGAGCGGAACTGCAAGCAGCTGTGGGAAGAAGCACCCTGTCCAGATTGCGGCGAAACCACCATCAAGGCCGGGTACGAGTCCCCGGCTGTGGTGTACCAACTGCCGATATACATTCACATACACCCGTAACACACCTTTCGGAAGCCGGACGCTCACAACCGGTGAGATCCTCATCGCCTTCATCCTCTACGCTGATACGCTGCTTAGCATCAATCAAGTCACCCAGCTCTTCAAGACCGTCTACGATACGGTTCATACGACCATCCGTGAGGTGGAAGCCGCCTTTGAGCGCGGCTTCCACCTCGTCTGGACAGAGTTCCAAGAGGACGCTGACAGCCCAACCCAGATCGACGAAACCGGCCAGAAGTGCTCTGGCTACAAGAGACAATCGCCGCCCCGGGATGGCCTCTCCCGCGGCGGCTCAGGTGAACCGGGTCGATTACGCTGGTAAGGCGCACCAGGAGATACAATGACCCTTGTCGGAGCGTGTCGAGATACACTTCGCGTGCTTCGTGCGGAAGATGGTGCAAAACTGGACGAGCTTAGACAGACGCTTGACGAGGTAGAGATCCTCTCTGGAAAGATCGAGGAACTGTGGCACGACGGGTGGCACGGGAAAAAATTTAGTGATTAGGACATCTTACTGAAGAACCCGCTGAGATGATTTTCGATCCATGATTCAGCGAAGCTGAGCTTCTCTGTGAGGTTCCCAAATATCTCATCAAGCAGTGATCTGTACTCGTCTTCGCCGTCGACAATCAACGGCGAAGACTTCCATTTGAGGCTCTTCCAGACTAGCTCAATCGGATTGAGATGCGGTGACCCAACAGGGAGAAGGACCAGATCAATGCCTATCTCGTGAGCGCGCTTGCGTGTGTACTTGCAGATGTGTGAAGAGAAATTGTCCAAGACGGGCAGAATCCACTTGCCGGGATTCTGCTCGCGGATCGCCTCGAAGCACGCACAGATTTCTTCTTTCGTTTGATCTGGTGGAAATGATAACACACTCGTCCCATTGAGTGCGTAAAACCCGGCCGCTGGTGTGTCTACTTTCACCAGCGGCCGTTCGATGTGCGGCTCATCAACTGAGTATACTCGCTGTGAATTGTCCCATGGTTGCGGGTGAGAGATATGGAAAAATCCCACTGCGGTGCCACCGTCAGTGCAAATATCGTCGTCAGCATTCCAGTCTTCATTTTCTTCGTCATCCTCTCGTTTGCTGTGTGGTTCGTTGTGAGCGTCCTCGTCGAACGCGTATTCGACGCGTTCGTCGAGGATCTCTTCGGCATTCTCTGGTCGGTCAGGACGTTTTGTCCGAGGAATCGCGTAATGCAGTCCAAGCTCATCCAAGAGCGTCGGGAGGTAGTTTTTGTGGTACTCGACGTTGAACTCCTCGTCAAGAAAATGTTCGATCTCTTGTTTCTTCTATGGTTGATCCTCACGGAGGCATTCAATGAGTTGTTCTTGTTCGGTTTCATCGAGCTTCGGGGCCTGCCGCCCCCGAAGTTCGGGGTAAGTTTCCCAAGGCCTCCTTGATTCCAGCGACGCACCCAGTTACTAGCCGCTCCATTCGAGATACCGACCTTGTCAGCTGCCTCAGCTAACGTTTCACCGTCGTAGAGATGCTTGAGAAAGGTAAGCCGCTTGTAGGTCTTGAGATTGTCAGTCTCAGCTTGAAGTCGATCTAAATCCTCCCTACTGAGGTGCTTCACGACCTCTTTCTCACGACCAACCATACTACCCGCAATTAGCTCCAGCTATTCAGTATCTTCCCTGAGGTACTATGCCTGCAACAATCGGAGAATTGGTTCGAACTTGACTAACATGGTTGGATACGTTATGGAAACGCTCTTGTGAAGCACATTGTTGGTGGAGAGCCGTCTTGCGATTCAGGGGTGCTGAAAATCAGCTGTGGCTGAGTCGGATCAAGGTTGTCACCAGCTGAACGCGGGATTCTACTACCCCTACACGAGTTTCGCCAGTGCTACCAACAACGTGCTTCACATGAGCGTATGGAAAATATGATTAAAGCGGAATGGATTGAGGTATATAGGAGTTATGAGGTATTCAAGTGAGTGTCCAACCTGTGGTCTTGGTTGGGAAAGAGAGGGGATTTTAGAAAAGGGTATATTTTAGTTGATAAGGACATGGATGAAAAACAGCACTGTTAAAATGTAAACGATGTGGAGAAACGGAGTTCGAACACGGTTGGTAATACAAGAATAAGAAAAATATAAACCGGATTTTGACAGCTCTGCGCTTAAGAAACACGCTGGCATCTTGCACTCCCCATCCTGATTGAAATCTTATCTATCTCGCTATTTTCGGTAGGAGTTACGCCGTCTTCACTCACCCGAAGGTGTGTGGATGATTGCGCCGTTGTTATGCAGATCGGCCTTTGTTGCATTCGTCTCATCACCGTTTGTATCGAGCACTTGTGTCGCCTGGAGAGCTGTCGTGGCCATATCTGCTGATCTGAGATCGGCATTTTTGAGATTAGCACTAGTTAGGTAGACATGGCTACAATCAGTATATCTGAGACTGGCATCGAATAGGTCAGCATCGGTCAGATCGGCTGCACTGATATTTGCATTTCGAAGCCTGGTGTCGCTGAGGTCAGCACTTCGGAGGTCAGCTTCACTCAGATTCGCATTGAGGAAGTCGGCGGTGCTGAGGTCGGCATCATCAAGATTTGTCTTCCGGAGGGTGGCATAATGCACTTTTGCATTACTCAGATTGCTATTTTTCAGCGAGGCATCGGTGAGGTCGGCATCGGTCAGATCAGCATTGCTGAGGTTCGCATTGGTGAGATCGGCACCACTGAGATCAACTTCGCGGAGGTTAGTGTCGCTGAGGTCGGCATCGGGATGTACATCGCTTTCATCAATCGGGTCGTCTGGTTCTAAATCAACCATAGTACTCCGGACTCAGGCTTATCTATTGATTGTTTCACTACATATTGCCTCACAGTCGAATCCTGAAGAGCCCAATTACCCTCCCAGCCAGTCGATAAGTCATCTTTGCCAGCAGTCAGTCCAAAGCGGCTACTACTCGAATTCGACATCTGGCAGCTCCACGAGGCTATCCTCGCGTTTGGCTTCCTCCGCCAGTTCCGTTTGGAACCACTGTTTGATTGGCTCTACGTCTTGGGGACTTTGACAACAATAATAACCCCATCCAGTCTGGAAGAAGAGCACCGCCGAAAACTCAACCTCGGGCGGGTAGTAGACGGCCGCCTGGCCATTCATTCTATCCAGGAGATCATATTCATAGCTCCCTCGGCCATGCTCCCGCGGGTGGATATTCATGCCCAACGCCTGTACATGGATCCTGCCAATATTCGTCTCAAATTTTGAGGCGACGTTGTACTCATCAAGGAATTCTGTCACTGGTTCCGGTTCGTCGCCTAGATTAGTATCTCTCATGGACTATTCACTCAGCGGCAGCCTGTTCAGTTTTTCTGCCGCCATACCCCCTATGCATTCGGTCAGCTACCGTATATCCCTGCCACATATCCTTAGTGTACAATTGACTCACCATACCATGTCGGATCGATTGAAATATTGTACTGACAATGCCACTCTCGTCACAACTGAGGAGCTTGCTGAGGTCGTCTATAGGGTCGCCTCCTCGCTTCCTCACCCAGCTGGTCTCACGGACGTTACCCCTCCAAGCAATCCGTTTCAGAATCATTCACTCAGGTTTCGCAGACAGATCCTCGACCTGAATCTGGTCGGCTGACACGGCCTCGAGATCGGGCGTCTCAATATCGGTTTTGCCGTCGATGATGCGTTCGATGACCAGCTCAAGGACGGCTCTAGCCGCGTCCGTACTCACGGCATCAAACGTGGCTGCTGTCCCATCGGGGAAAATGAACACCGACGGGATTGTCTCGTCGCGATCCCACTCACTCTCGATTGGGAAATACACGAGCAGATCTGACTCATCGCCAGCCGTGAGGTCGGTCGTGTAGGCTGTCGGCGTCGTTCCAAGCGTTCCAACCATCAGTTCATCGAACAACAGCCGTTGATTGGCTTCGTACAATCGACTGGGATCGAGATTGAGCCACTCCGTCGATTGAAAGACACTGATGAGATCAGTGTCCCCAACGATATTGGTTGGGGCGAATTCAATATCCCGTGCTAATCGATGCCGTAAATCGAATGCAATGGTCTCACTTGTGGCTGGCTCGATCGAGACCGTCCGACCACTCTCTGCAAGTCGGTCGAGACAGCGTCGTAGCTGCTCGCCAGTCACGCGGAAGCTGGCTGGCTCGGGCGGCTCTTCATCGAAGGCGCGATTGGAGACTCTCTCCGCGGTGATGTCGGTCTCATCGAGCTGTACACCGATTGCCGACAACGCATCGTACGCGCTGACACGGGTGTGGCTGTCACCTTCTTCAAGCAATGTCCGCAGTTCAGATTCATACTCCGCGAGCGTTTGGGCGTACTCGCTATTTGGCTCGACATTGCTTGCTATATCAACGATGGCTGTCGGAATTTCAGTGGGTTCAGCGGCCAACTGATGGAACAATCCGGGGAGCACCGGTGTTACTGTGTGGAGGCGTTCATACCCGAGTATCGACAACCGCTCGGCCACTCGAATCCGCTCCGCTTCGGGGGTTTCGGTATCTGCCAGCGTGTTGTATTCCTCCTGGAGTGCATCCACATACGCCTGTGACGATGCCGCAGACAGATTCACAAGCAGCTGTGTGGCTGTCTGCATGTGGGAGAGATTCGATTCGTCCAACGTAGCGAAGATCTCACTCACAACCGGGTCGATCGCCGTTGGGGTATACTTCGAGAGTATCTCCAACGCATTGAGTGCGGCTCTCCGAGTCACCGTGTTTTCGTCGTTGAGGCAACGAGCCAGCGCTGGTACTGCTTCACCAGCGGCTGCAGGGTCGTAGCGAACAACATAGAGGATCGCCTCGGCTGCACGTTGTCTGACCTCGGAATCGCTATGGGACAACCCCGCTGTTATCGTCTCGACCGATTGGGTCACTGAGGCAGGGTCGAACTCGCTTGGTCGGCTAGCTCCAATATCGTTGATGCTGACACCGCTTGCTCCCCGCCATCGGTACGCAGCTCTGGTTTGCGTTCGCAACAATGGGTAGCCATCCTTCGTTGTGGCCGTCGACTGGGTCTCAAAATCGAGGGGTCGTCTTTGGATTCCGATTCATATTTTCGCATACTGTCTCTGTATTGGCATCTATCAAAAGAATTGCTGTGGTGATGACCCAGCTGCTTAGCACAGTTTCGTGATCCAAATTCTCGATTCCACGATTTATGTTGTTAAACCCACGCTCTACGGAGGATCTATCAGTTCTCTCACTAGCGTATCATCGGCCGTCGTACCCGGTGGCTTCATCAAGTCGATTCGCTGAGTCGTCTGACGGCGGTTTGCCAACTTCGATATCCCCGATCGACTCTGTCAGCTCATGCAAGACATCAGCGACTTCTGCCAATACTTCACGCCGATCCTCAATGGGAGTATTTTCGGGTAGGTCCAGCTGCTGCTGCAGCTCTTGTTTGTTCTTGCCAGCCTGTGCAAGCTCTGGCTCGACGCGTTCGATGTGGGTGTGAAGCCGGTCGACATACTGGGAGAATTCTGCTTCGCTGTCGATCTGCTCGGGGATTTCAGGTACGTCAGTCATCGTTATCAGTATCATCTGCCTTGGATTTATGACGAGTTAGTATTTCGCCATCTCCCGAGCATTGATCTACCTGCTGATGGATGCTGTAGGTATGGACGAGCAACTCTCCAGTGAAGACGTCGAAGCCTACATAACAGACCTTACGAACCGGTTTGGGTTTTTGGAGGAAGCGATAGCGGAATCGGAGACGACGATGGTGGAGCTCCAGCAGGAGCTAACACGGATCAGTGAATCACCCCCATGGAACAAGGTGAGCGGATTGATGCGGTAGTGGAGGAACTAACTGAAGCCATTGAACAGGCAGGGTCAAATCATGATTTGTCCGCCCTGAAACGAGAGTTAGCAGCTACTGATCGTGAGTGGAAGCGGTCTGTGACCGATGAGCCGGACGACCTCCTAGACAACTACAGCCGCGACGAGTAAGCCTCCCATCATGAATTTACTCTGGGTAGTTTCAACCTCAGTATATAGAAGTACTCGTGGAGCTTTCGGTGCAATGCTCGTGTAGGTGAGTACAGAAGCTGAGTGCTTAGTCCACTTTACACCTCGGCGAGTGCATCATACACATCCCGGTGTTTCTCCCTGCTCTTGCTCGCGAGTTGGCGGAGTATTAGGGTTCTTGCATCCTCGATAAACTCTTCTGGCGGCTCTGCACTGTTCGCTTCAATATATTTTGCCTGCACTGGGTCAAGCAGCTACTTGAACCGATTCTCCTGGGCGTCCATGTGAGGATTCTTTTCAGCAGCCATCGTTCATTTTGGTTCCATCGCTTCGGCATCTCAGTGATTATATTTCATTTGAACCAACTCCCTTACAAGTCGGACACTTACTTGTGTTGCTACTTTCATACCCATACTTACGCCCACTACCTTCACAGTAACCACACTCAGCTCTGGGGAAATTCTTGAAATGAACACCAATACCAGAGCAAATCGGACACTTGGAGGTATTACTACTATCGTATCCATATTTGCGCCCCGAACCTCTACAAAATTGACATTTTATGGGGTGTTTGTCACTTTTCCCAGATGCATCGACCTTGTTTAATCCTTTGCCGCTACAGATAGGACATTTCGATGTATTGCTGGAATTTTTCCCATATTTTCTTCCTGAACCTTTACAGTATTTGCACTCTAATAGATAATAGTCTGGTTCCTTTTCAACAATTACGGCAGTGAACTTCTTGATTTGTGTTGCCATATTTCATCCACAATCAGAGACATTATATAATTTTGTGCCATGAGCTTGATTCTTATTAGTATTTTTAGCACACATTGTAGAGTACGGGTGCCCCTACTCGCTGAATTAGTATTATTCGTACTAAGAACCTATTGAAACTCCTTCTTTTCCCCAATGTGGGTTCAACCAGAAGCCGTTATTCTTAGCTTAGAATATCTACTACTTTCACGAACCACTTTTAGTCACAGTAGTGTCTCTCACCCCAACCTAAACATGTCTGCAATCATTTTTCAATCTAAGTACGTTAAAGAATATATAAATTAAAATATAGTGAATAAAATTAGAAGACAGGTATTTACGACCAATGACCTGCCTAAGGGAAAACATATATGCTGCTATATCTGCAAGAATACTATGCAAACGGTTACAATCGATCGATATCGTAGATACCTCAATACAAACGATATTGAGCAATACAACGGGGACGCTGCTGCATATCTCGATTTAATCGAAGACGTATCGCTGAATGCTTTGGCTCTTGGTCTTGGTCGACAGGATATTCAGTATGACCCAGACGGGTTTCCTGCGATCAGGTATGATTTGAATAGTGATAAAACGACTCCAACACAAACAGAGTACTGTGCCACCGTACTGTTGTTCGAAAATGGATTATTGGTGACAGCTGATGCGCCTGATACTGACAAAGCTACGGATGCACTTCTGACAGTTGGCGACCAATTCGAAAATATCGGTGTATTTGATGTTCAAGTGAGTGACAAAGCTATTCATACTGATCCAAATCAAATTCCCCTCCCATTAGACATATTGAACGAGTTATAATTCATTGTTCATCAGATTAGTCTTCGAAAATACGACTGAGCCCCTGAGACTTATCAGAAATTAACTACTCAGGATTGATTCGCTGGAACGGATCGACGAACGCCAAGCACTGTCCACGCTGCTCGGAGCACCATAGCGCAAAATTCGATGAACGAACACTCCCAGAGGTGGCGGCCGCCGCGTCGCGGCGCCGCCACGTACTTCCAGTGAAGATATCGCCAACTGTTCTGGAGGACGAGACTCACGACAAACAGTAGTAGCCGAAGTCCAGCATCACGAGAACTGGTCAAAGCGAGGCTCTGCTTGGCTAATCGGTAGCTCGATTCGATGCCGAACCGTTTGCTGTAGTGGTGTCTGGCATCACGTGGTGTGTCAATGAACGACGCGTCAGCGGCGTAGCCGTGACGCGCCACTCCGTGTTCATCGTACCGTCCTCGCTGGTAGACACAGTCGATGAACACAGGAAACGTCACCTTCCCGGCGAGTTCGTGCTCAATTTCACGGCTCCAGCCGCTGTTAAGTTCGTCTTGGATCGTTTCGCCCCACTTGATGATCGGAATCACGTAGGCGTAGTTGTAGGCGTACAGCAGGGTGAGACAGGTGCTGTTGTAGAATCCACGGTCAAGGTAGACGGCCTTGACGACGAGGACAAGGCCGTCAAGCAGTTCAAGATACTCACCGAGGACATCACCGGTGGTTTCGCCAGCGGTCAGCTGGCGAACCGCCAGTGTATAGCGTTTGTTTCGAACTCGGACGTAGAGCGTCGCATAGGCATGAAATGACGTGGTACCGCGTTTCGCTTGCGAGGAGTACAGTGCCTCTGTTTCTTCCTCGTCGCCGTAGTACGGATCGAGGTGGAGGTCGGTACAGACCTCCACCGGTCGATCAGGCAGCGTCTCAAGCGTATCTCGTTAGAGGATCGTATCTCCAACCGAATCAACGGCGCCAAGATCGAATTGATCGGTGAGATATCCACGGACGGTATTGGCGTGGGGTGATTCATCTGTTGTCTCGCAGATCTGGTTGATCGAGGTTCCGCCGGCGCTGGCGCCGGCTAGAACCTCGTAGAGTTCCTCCTTCGTGGTCTCAACGTTCTCTCCGAGGTCAATCGGGAGTTCCTTATCGAGGTTGTTGACGACAAAATTAAGCGGATGTTCTTCTTTTAGCTCGTTGTCAGCTCGGGTTGGTTGCACATCTCCTCCGAGCGGACACTTCTACTAACCCGATGTGATCGACTGAGTTTAGTGAACAATCTTCATATTGCTTATCTCATATGATTCTCTGAACTCTCTCAATATCAAACCGTCATCAGTATTCCAAGAACCACTATAAGCGCAAATAGTCCTAAGTATGTCAGCATCCGTTTTAATTCGTTTTGAAGCGATACTGGGGCTGATGGAATACTAATTCTGGGCGAATTTTGCCCCCTGCTACATCTGCCGATACTGGCTCTGGATCTGATGAGTAATTCGTGGCTGAGGAACTAGGTTTTGTTGTTGAAGACTTTGTCTTCTTTGATTGGTTGGGCTTATTCTTCGTAGAATCACTTGACGAATTGACCGAAACTGATTCTGTCTCTACGTCTACGATTTCTTCAAAAACATCGATCCACTCGTCGGCTGTCGGTCTCCGAGATGGATCATTTTCTCCATGTAAGAAGCATTCTTTGAACAACTGCTTCACTTTTGGATGTAGCTGCTCATAATCTGGAGCCAAATCATGTGGGTTCTCAGCAGTCGAGTTAATATAGGGATAATCGTTTTCTATTATCATTTTTTCGTACTTTCCAACATAGCTGTTCTTTGGATCTGCTTGGTATGGATGAAATGCTTCCATGAGAAGTTGGAAGATGTGGACAGCCAAGCCGAACCTATCTGCAGTCTTTACTTCCCCAATCGATTGTCCTCGCCCTTCTGGTGGTGTGTATCTACCGAACACTGTATTACCCTCATATAATTTGTCACCCTTGATATGAAATGCATCGCAATCGATCAAAGAAATAATCGAATCTTTAATTAAGATATTTTGGTGATTTAGATCTCCCAATGCATGTCCCTGAACATGAATAGCTTTTATTACCAGAGTGAAATTAAGTGCGGTGATATATCTTTCATACGGCTTCGTAGAGTTCCATTTCAATTGGCTCCGGGCATAATCTCTGATATTGGTATATTCTGATAGGTCTTTGTACTCCATCTTATATCCTAAGAACCTACCTGATGAATCTGAGATGGAATCAATAGGCCAAACGATCGATCTTTCTTTTTTATTTTCATACGTTGGATCGACCGGGGCGTTCCGAATCATTGATTTTATTTTAGCTTCCTTTTCATTGTTATCAAATTCGCTGAATATTTTGATGGCGTATTCGGGTTGATTTTCTAATCTGTAAACAGCCCCTTCTTGTCCCTCGCCAATTTTTTCACCGACAGTGATTGATCCTGAGTCTTCTCCGTATACTTTAGAACTAGATAAATTAGTATTACTCATTCTTTTATTTACGACAGTGATATTTTGACTTGTGGTGCTCAATTGGAGCCTGTTGGTTAATGTACATTAGGGTGGCAATATTATACTTTCGCTCATCCGTAGGAGATTGTTGATACTGCTGAGCAGTTGCTACGGAGTCGAAGAGGACAAGGGCACCGCGTAGAAACCTCGGCCAGACCCGGCCTCACCTGATGAGGAAGACCTTGATCGATATGACGAAGAGCTCAAAAAAGTCGGGAGACGGGATGAAGACAGGCTGGTCATAACGATTGATCAGTTCAGGAAATCGGTTGGAGCTGATCTCAGATATGCGTGGTTTCCGATTGACGAGAGGCCGACAGTGAACGTGTCGGCCTCTCGTGATGGAATCAATTTCTTGGGCGGTCTCACCGAGAACGGCGAGACCATGTTTTTGGTATGCGCTGGTTCGTTCAACAAGGAAACGACGGTTCGATTCCTCCAGTCACTTCAGGCAAGATTCGGAGAGAAGCTGCTCGTGGTTCTCGACAAAGGTTCCTATTTCACAGCGAAGAAAGTCAAAGAATTTGCCGAGAAATCAGAGCTATAGCTTCTATATCTCCCGGCTGGGATGGCTAAGCTAAACCCAACCGAAGAGTGTTGGCGACAACTCAGATCAGCTCTTGGTAATCAGTATTTTGGAGAAGTTGACGAACTTCGAAGTGAGATCCGCTCAGCGATGAAAGAGATTAATCCGCCCGGAGTGTATCAGTATCTCTGTCGGTGAGTATAGTCGCAACCATCTCTCCGATCATGTACCTCTATTCGTCCGTTTACCCAGGCACGCGCTGCACGGGCCGCTGAGAGCCTCAACAGCGTGGGAAATGAGGGATCAACACGAACCGCACTTGGAAATTTTAGTAAAATTGTTTTGGAACAGTTATACTAAATCGTAATGTTTGGATATATTTAATAATAAGATTGAAAAGTATATTGAACGTACAGAACACGTTTGAGTATCGGCTTCACCTTTAGAGTTAAGCCTTGAGCATATGACTTGCTTATCTGTAGATTAGGATTTGGTTGCTCCGAAATTCATTGGGTTAACCTGGTGGTAAGGAGTAATCGAGTGAATATTTTGTTTCCGACAAACAGAGCCTGATAACAGCAGTGATAACAGAGCCTATGAATTTATTTTGTAAACCGAGACATTCGAAACTTATTCTTCACTCCTATTCTAGATACCACCGGATAACCTCTGAGTTATTTTTATTAACAATTGTTGGTGATTGAACAAGAATGTGAATGTTGTTATTTCATTACCGATGTCCCCCAATGGTTGATTCAACCCCTAAGTTATATATCCCAACGAGAGTTTCATGTCTCTAATGGCGACATACAGGATTCCCGATCACATCGTCTGCCTCGGTGGTGGTGGCACAAATCTCGGAAAAACATTCATTTCTCAAGATTGGGTGCTTGAAGAATTTGTTCAGCAAAATCCAAGAGATAGTGCACCTGATAATAGCAACGATCAACTCAAAACGTTCTTTGTAGATACGGATAACTCATCGCTTCCCTCTGAAGATTGGATTACTAGTCAAATTGGTGATCCAATATCAAGTATGGAGGAGGAGTATGATGTCGTAGATCCCAATATCGATGTTGAAACAATCAATATTAGCGAGGGTACTCATGAAAAGTATTTACGCCCTGCTCAAGTAACCTCTCCGAGTCGAATTCAAACTCTTGCCGATGATCAAGGTATCAAAGCTTGGTGGATAGACGATGATCCTGATAACAGAATTATCGGTCGCTGGATGGATTAAAAAGAGGTGGAGTTGATAGAATGCGGGCCCTCACTAAGGCAATTACCCGCATGAGTGAACACGGTAGTGATCCACTAGATACCATCATTCAGAGTATTGCAAATACTAATGAACCTGAAGTGGCCGTAGTCGTGGGGTTAGGTGGTGGCACAGGGTCTGGTATTCTAATCGATTTAGTCGAACGAATTGGTGAAGCAGGAGCAAATGTCACTCTATTTGGTATCCTCCCAAATCCGAGTGGGGATGATGGTGCTGACGTTTTAGCAAATGCGTATGCTACTCTTTCTGAATTAGAGTATTTAGCATTAACAGACGCCGGACTGTTTAGAAATCGAATCCTGTTGCCATATGATCCTGCGGTCAGCGACGACAACTTTGATAAGGCTGCCTGCTATACAATTTCATCTTTCTACAACATTCATGAGTATCAGTCAAATACATATAAAGATTTCGACGAAAACACTGACAATGGACCTCCAGCGTTCGCCCCGTTTACAATCGGCTCAACTCGATATTTACACTATCTGAAGGAAGATTACGATCAGATAGAAGAGAAATTCCGGAAATTCTTTGATATTAAGAGAGATCATGTTGACATCGAATCAGATCTATACGATAAAATTGAATCATTCATTGAATCGAACTATAACCCTGAGAGCGATTATCTACGTAGTACTGCGGCTAGTCCAGAGGATGCAAAACTTTCTAACGAGAAAGCGCTTGATCTGAGAGATCGACTTAATCGTATTGAAGACCTGTTGAATGAACCCTTCATGAAGGAAATTGGGTTCTTTTCGCCAGCTAAATTAGCTAAGACAGTATCAGATGTTAAAGATGACTCCAAAGGGGCAGTATCGTGGGACAACGAGAGAAATAAAGCTGCCGCAGTAGCAAGAGACCTGATACCAAGACTTGCTGATGCTGTTAATCCCAATAACGTAACTGAATTCGAACCCGCAGATGAGGGTTGGAATTCAGGTGAAAGAGAGTTCATTAAGAAAGTTATTGAGGAATTTGAACTTATTGCTAGACGCTGGAATTGTACAGGCAGTCAAAGCTATTGAAGATACGGGTAGGGATAAAAACGAAACTATCGCTGTCGATCTTCGCAGTGCTATAAGCCCGGACGATAGTGGTCACGCCGCTGGTGCTGAGAAAATAAAGGATGAGTTTGAGAATGAGATTACTGAATTGAATAATGAAAAATTGGCCTTAGATACAGTTATTCAGAATGCGGAATCTGCTATTGATAGTGAATATGCAGATCAAGATGGCTTAATTGTACAGTATGAAGATGCAGTCGGTGATACAATCTCTGAATACTATGCGCTGGCTGAAAAGAAGAATACCATCGACAACCTGCTCGGGGAACTAGAAAGTGAAATTGAGAATAAAACTGGCCGTGTCATACAAAAACAAACACCGGAAAATATCATCATAGAGGGTACTGACTTCGAAAAATACGATACGTTAAATAGGATCTTAAGAGAATTCGATATAGATGAAGTCAATAGTGAATCGATAGAATCTTCGGTCAAATCGGTTCAAAGGGCACGGAAGAAGCAACTTGAAGCACAAGAGAAGCAAGATTCGGTTGGAGAGAGTGTACGATCCCTATTAGGAAAAGGTACTATCGGGGGACTGAGATCGGATTATGATGGTATAAAAGACCGCGAAATACACCAGGATATAATCTCTATTTCAGACTGGTCAGATGCATTTGATGTAGTCGTACACGCCAAATACTTCGATGAGCGTAGGGAACAGATATCCAATGAGAAGGATGAGCTTGTTGGAACAATCAACAATATCACGGAAAATATTCTTCAAACTGCAGAACAATTGCAGGAGAGACCAACTAACTGGATTCCAGATCATGAAATGCAAGCACAGAAGATAGCGGAAAAAATTGAGGAACCAAGCACTTCTTACGACCGAACATTTATATCTGATTATCTAGACAACAATTCGATTGTTGATAATAATAAAAATCCCGATGAACTATTAAAAGGCCCGATTAAACAAGAACTACAAGAAG
The DNA here is from genome assembly GCF_042662885.1 of Halonotius sp. GCM10025705. Taxonomy (NCBI): domain Archaea; kingdom Methanobacteriati; phylum Methanobacteriota; class Halobacteria; order Halobacteriales; family Haloferacaceae; genus Halonotius; species Halonotius sp. GCM10025705. Next base: position 121,081 of record NZ_JBHSZD010000002.1, read on the forward strand.
CCCTTCATGAGATTCTCATCAAACCGTATGAAACTAAACGATCAGATATCCAAGATCAAGTCAAAAGAGTAAAACATAAAAAGGATAAATTTGAAAAATTAGAAGATATTGTCAAAAATCCTGGCCAAGACTACTATTCGGTTACTGATGATTTGATCAGTGTCGATGAAATAGCTGAATCCGAAGAGATTGAAGAGTCAGGTAACTTTAAGATCAAAGCGAAACCGTATTCTCGCGGAAAACTTGGTGGCAGTGACGACCTCGGAGACACAGAGCTCTGGAGCAGAGACCGAGAAAAACGTGAATTACTTTCGACATTAGAGGATGTCGCTCCAAATATGGGCGATGATTACCTGCCAATCAATGAACGGTATATTGAAGACGGAAACACCTCACAGGTCGATTATGATTATCACAAGGTACATTCTGTGTTTTCCAGCACAATATTCGATGAATACGATGACAGTCCTTCCGCAGAGATCGATATATTGAGTAAACATTTCACCGAATTTAACGCAATGGAGGTTGGGCCTAAGAACAACAAAGAATATCATGCTACGAGAACAACTTTTGTGGATTCATATGATTTTTCGTTTACGACATTCCTAAGTGGAGTGTTCCTAGATAACTTGGAGATCTTCTCTGATGTTTGCAGAGATGTGTATGAAACCTCAAACGAGATCGATAAAACGGAGGGCAAGCATCACCACCAGGATTCCGTTCCAGAGACTGTACGACATCACACGTATGGGATAGATGGGCTATTGTACCATGATAGGTATCAGTTCTTCCCGGAAGAATCTGATGGGGGATACTGTTACAGAGACACGGTGATGAACTTTGATACTGACGGTGCTGAGCAATTACTTGATAATGGTGGGGATAATACTACCTTCGGTGAAGATGTCCGAGAAATGATCTTAGAAGAGTTCTATAGCTTCGTCGGCTATCCATCGACGATTGATTTGGAATAGATGAGTTTCCGACAAAATACTCGTGCCGAAGGGGTTCACAACCCGGTGGTCGTTGTCAACTCGACAGAAAGATTTCATTAAATTATTATTTTCAGTTATTCTACTAGGGGTGTTCTCAATTCGAGTTGGGTCTCTTCTAGATATCACTTGGGAAAGCAACGGGTTTGCCCGCACTTTGATTTATCAGCTAACCTCTGGATTTAATATAGACTTCATTATTCTCTTGCCGTTTGGAATTACTGTCGCCTGGATATTCCTGTTTACAATAGATAAAACAAAAAAGCTCCAGCGATGGCTTTTGCTCATAGCTTTTGGTAGCGTAGTTGGGTGGATCACAGTGATTGAGGGAAGATGGGGAACCGAGATGGTTGCCTGGCTTCGATTTTGGTATATTCTAGTAATAGGACTTATAATTGGACTTATTTCTGGTAGTCTCTCTCAGTTGTTAGGGGTAGGCCGAAGAAGGGAGTTTCCACCAGCTGCTGTTGGGCTTTTTTTGTTAGTGTTTGTCCTATGTACCACCGCATTTGTTGATACACACCTCATAAGTCCTGTTGTTGCTGATGATGGTGGTGTTTTTCCCAGTTCTAACTCCATGTTAGGGACGTTCATTGATGTTCTCACCACTGGTGGGTTCATCTCCTTGTTTGGCTGGTTCATATTCTACTCTGAGTTCCAATCGGTAACTATACTCTCATCTGAACCATCGTTATCGGTGGCGATCTTATCAGGCTTGCTTTATCACACTCAAGATGAATACTCGGGGAAGGCAGACATTGGTGGTGTATCTCTATCCAATTATTATCACACATTGCAAAACGGAACCCAGCCAAATATTCTTGACTCAAACCAAGGATCCGACAATTACTTTGAGATAACCTATTTGTCTCCTTCTAAACCATCGATATGGGTTCGGATTGGAACACATGCTTTGGATATTAGAACACTCACTCAATCTGGATTGGATCAAATTCAGGAACAGCTGACAAAAAGCAATATAATTGTTCGAATACGTGATTTTATAACTAACGAGATCTTCCCAGGGAAACTGAAGAAGGCAATTAAATCACAGACAGGGCTACTCGTGAGCAATATTGATCAGGCGGATATGCTGATATATGTTATGAGTGCCGATGAATTATCGAACAACGGTTCGTTAGGTGATTTGCGTATTAGCGACATCTCTCCTCCGAGTGAGTTAGAAATATTCACTCAGCTCGCTGAAAATGAAAATGGAAAAAAGTCAAAAATAATCGTAGTTACCGACGCTGAACAGGGTCTTCACTTGTCACAAGCAGATTCAATCTACGAGAGGTCTTACTCCAGATTTATTCGGGGACAGTTGTTAGACTTGTCTTCTGACTATTCAGTGATCCCAGTCAGTTGGGCTACTGAAGTAGAGAAAAACGGCGAGATAATCGGCGGAATCGAGAAGCTAAGACAAAAATTAGATAAATAACTGACCCCGCAAGCCCGACACACCTGTTGAACGCCTACCTATCAGTTTATCGCCCTTCGAAGAGACCAATGAGACGGGCCGAACAGTCGGAAAGCTGCAAGAATGATGTACGATGCTTATCTCATCTTCTGGGAAATTCTAGGCTACGTGGAGTCATCAATTTCTTCGAGGGGCCTCTGTGGCCACGTCGCCTAACTCGCCAGCCTCGATATGTGAGTACCGCTCTCGAACCATCTCCTCCGAGTTATCGAGATAGCGGGCTGCTAAGGTACAGCCAAATGCCCGAACGAGAACTTTTCCCATCCCTCGTCGGCCGCCGTGAGGGGCAAGATACTCATGTTTTGGATGGTCGATATCGATCTCTCCAGATTCTGAGAGTCGCTGGAGAATCGAACGTGCCCCATCTGTCGTGATCGATGGCGGTCGAATATCTGAATCAAGGGCCAACAGGAGCTCCGGAGTGCACTCCTCACGTCGATTCGCGATTGTTTCTGGAGTTCCACCTCTATCAGACAATCTTCCTATATGAGCTCTCCAAGCGTCCGCTGATCGAATGTTGGAAACACCGGCCACCGCTCACTCGGTGGATCCAGCAGCTTCCGATAACTGCGAAGCGGGGTGATGACTGGATCAGGCAGACTCGCAGCATCCCATTGCTGTTTTTTCGGATAGACATCCATACTTCCCTCCTCTAATGAGAGCTCTTCCCACCGAACGCCACGCCGGCGTGGGTCAATCCGATCTCGAAGCACTTCGCCAACTCTCACTGCCGTATAGGCGAGACGCTCATCTGTAGCAGTGCATACTTCCTTGTGAGTGGAGTTCGTAACTGGCCCTAAGATTGTCAGCAGAGAGAGCGTGGACGAGGTCTTTCTGCTTGACAAGGACGATTTTCTGGAATATCTCCGTAAGCAGCGATGGCCAGAAGAGGTGACGTGTCCGACCTGCGAAAGTGCGGACACAATCAAGAAGGGGACGACAAGAAAGGGTGCTCAACGCTACCGCTGTCACACCTGTTACAGCATTTTCAACGATCTTACCGAGACCATATTTTCCGAGCACAAGCTTTCACTCTCGGAGATGTTCTATATCATCCGGGGGATGGAAGAGGACAAGACAGCAGAGATAACTCAGGAACCTGACCGTACATACAAGACGGTCTTGAACTTCGTCCATGAAGTCCAAGACGCTCTTAACGACGATCCAGAGTTTGACCTCGCTGGTATCTGCGAAGCTGACGAGGTCTACGTCGTGGCTGGTGAGAAGGGTCTTGACCAAGATGAGCCGCGTGACCGTCGGCTCAAAAAAGGACGCGGAACCTTCGAGTCAGACAAACCGCCGGTCGTGACACTCGTCCGTCGGAGCGACGGACGAGTTCAGTTTCTCGTTCGTGAGGATCTCGAAAATGTAGACGAAGACATCGTCGAATATGGCGATGAAGACGATCCGACGATCGTCTGCACTGATCAGTACAGCATCTACGACGGAATCGACGAGTACGACAAGATTGATGGCCATCTCGCCATCAATCACGACGAACACTACGTCGTTGGTGACGCTCACACAAACAGCTGTGAGAACCGCCACAGCTTCCTTCGCAACTGGTTGCGAAGAGTCCGAGGCGTCTCAAAACACCACTTACAGGGCTATCTGAACTTCTTCAGCGTCACACTCAACACAGATCGCTGGTTCGAGAAAATCCTAAGTACTGACTTCTACAGATGAGCGTAGGCGAGAATGTACACACGCGCCCGATCACGAGCGGGTTTTTAATGTAGTATATCGGGTGCTTTGGGTCTCTTTAGACAGAGCCGTGTATGTCTCGATGGACTTGTGGGCTCTCTTGTCTACGTATCGAGTGATTGCGTGACGTTGTTCGCAGGTCCAAGCCTGCTGGTCGCCCGGATTTCGGCCGTCATCTCAGGAAGTGGTGCCATTGCACTCGCCCGCTGGGCAAAGTGGACTTCGAGGTACCCTTGGTTGACACACCAGCCACACCAAGTGTAGTTACGAATGACGAGAGATATGCACGGATTGGGCGGTACTGTTTTCGAGTGATTGACTGAGCGGGGAAGCACTCACTCGCTGTGGTCAAAAATGAGTTAGATCACACAACAGCTAGTGGTACTGACCGGTCTCATCGACCAATTGATGCGGAGATTGCGAATGCTGGCTCGGTCGCTGGAGGTCGCGTTCCCCAGCTGGGCAGGCCGCAGAGATTATTGATGAATCGACTGCCGCTGTCGAGGTGGTCAGCCACCTCGACTGCGAGAGCTACGCTACTGAAGACCACTATCCAGGATGGGTAGATTGTAAACCGTTTGGAGCAATGCTGAAAGCCGTGTTATTGGACGAACTCACAGGTGCGTCCGATGCTGCCGTGCATCGGACGCTCGGCTCTAACCCCGAAACAGCCGCTGCGATAGGATTTGCGCCGGATGATGTACCTGACCAAAGCACGTTGTCGCGAGCTTTCTCAGCCATGCGGTCGAGCATTGTTCGTTCACCAATCTGCTATAGCTCAGCCGCTTCTTTCACGCTAAGGTTGACACCCTCTGTTTAACAGTTACACCTCTTCCATATGTCACTACGGCCAATTCTACACCTATATATAATTGATCTTCATTGATTAATTCCTCCATTTTTGATTTGAATCACTGTAACCCATTATCAGTGCAGCAATTTGGTTTTTACTTAGGTTAGAAGTGTAGAATATAAATAATTATTCTTCTAACGGACAACCGACGGATATGGTTTGAATATAGTTCAGATGTCACTGATAACCGACTTCTTCATCAGATACGCTCTTGGGTAGCAGATTGTTGGTAGAGAGATATCTTGCGATTTTGGTGTCTGTTGTCTCAGTGATCGACACTCTCAGAACGCTCGGGGAAACGGGTGTACGGTGGATATTTTCTACTCAGCTTGTATCGAACCAATCCCACCGACAATCTACTTCACAAGGGCGATCGGATAATTGTCTCTCAAGGGTCTCAATCCAGTCGTTTGGTTTAGGACAGTATAGATATGGCATCGCCGGAGTGCTGAAACAATTGCTAAACAATTGTCTAATGGGCTCTGGAATCTGTTCATAGTTGGGGGCTTGCTCGGGCGGTCGGATTTTGCCAGTATCACTCCCATAGGGAAACTGGTTGTTTTGAATCATGTCTTCAAACGATCCAGCCACAGCATCAAAACCTTGTGCTTGGAAGGGGTGAAATCCTTCCATCAACAACTGGAAAATATGAACACTAAGACCGAAACAGTCATTCGTTTCAATATCAATTTCTCCGACGCTATCTAATCCTGCAAGTGGAGTGTACCGACTAGAGAATATATCGTGAGGATATGACGTATTGCCGGTAGTGATATAGAACCCGTCACAGTCGATGAGTGTGACGAAGCCATCCTCATCAACGAAGATGTTACCGTGGTTGAAATCCCCAATTGCATGACCCTGTTCACGGATGGCGGCGACTGTAACTGCTAAATTATGGGCAACTCCGTATCGCTCCTGAGGTGTACTGGTATCCCAATTTAGCTCAGTCCGTGCGTATGAATGGGCGTTGTTTATTTTCTTAAGGTCTCTGAATGGCATCCGGTAGCCAAGGAACTCTCCAGTTTCAGGATCCTCACCGACTGCTTCCGGCCAGAGAATTGAACGTTCGCCTGTCTGTTCAAATGTCGGATCCTGTGGAGGATTCTCCACCATCGCTTGAATCTTATCGGCCTTCTCATCACGCTTGTCCTTCGAAAATATCTTTACAACGGTTGATTCGTCTCCCTCTACATGGTGTACTGTGCCGGCTGCTCCACTTCCGATCCTCTCGCTGAGTTGTACCGTCTCGGTCGGGAAGTGGACAGACTGGCCTTCTAACATATCATCAGTATTCATATATTTATCACTACGTCTGAATATTATAAAACTAATCCAAAGACCGATTATTATCTTATCCGTTCGAGGACGTACTGCAGACCGCGCAAAGGATAGTGATCGTCATTCCAATCTAGTTTTGGTTTAAATTCACCATGAGAAGTTAGCGGATCGTCTGGATCCGGTTCGAAGTAGACAGGATACAGATGCTTGTGACTATCCATGTCAATGTGCCGTCCAGGTTCGAAAGGATCGGACATGTTCTGTATATGTTCCCAGACGTGTTCACGAAATGACTCCCATGATCTAAGTGGTGATTCCGGCTCAGATTCTGTTTCTCTGTAGGTCTGCAGGAATACATCACTCATTGTAGCCAAGAATATAAAGTCATTATTTTCACACAAATCGGCATATAGTTGTAAATACCCTTCATTATACTTATCAATTCGAGGAACAATTCTATCTGTTCAGCGAGTTTCAAGCTGATCTTGATCGAGATGTGCAGGTAATTCTTCCTTTGATAACCCCTCGGCAAAATCATCCATTGGAAGAACCAGGGCGAGTAAGTCTGCCTCATGGGCTAAAACAGAAAGTAGCACTGGAATTTGGTGTGCGTCAATATCTCCTGAGGAGTCACGTTCCATAAGTTTCTCAAATGAGGGAACAGTTTCAAAATCCCATTCACGTCTGAACCTGTCATATGCACGTTCTGGTTCTGTTATAATATTGGTGATATGTTCGCCAGCATAATCAACTGTATTGACAGTCGTTTGTTGTTGTCTAATCAATCCCTGTTGGTTCAAATTAAACTGGAGAAAATCAAACTCGTCCGGATTATGTACTGTAGGTAACTGCTGATCGAAGTCCTCTATTTTAAATATATTTGAAAGCTGTTTGAGTGGCTGATTCAGTTTTGGATTTGTCGTTTGGTTCTCCTCAGAATCAATCGCTGCAGCCTCAAGAGAGTATTCTGTGCCACCGATGAACCAGGTTTTTCCTGCTCTATCTGGACCCACAAAGAGACAGGTTTTTTTCATCAGTCCCGAGCATCAAGTGAGTTAATGAAATGCCATTTATTTAATATTTGTCAAAATTATAAAGAAAAGTATATGCCGATGTTAACCTATCCGAATCTGTAAACCGAATCGTCCTCACACCCAAGATACAGAAATTCATTTTCCGAGACACTTTTTAAATAGTGGTATGTTGCATCCTTATTAGCAACCCCACCACAAAAGCACAACGCCAAGAAGGTAGCACCACTCGACGGCGGGTGCTACGAGCCACAGGGGCCTCTATCGGACTCTCTACAGGTGCCATAGGAATAAGTGGAATCGGCAGTGCGCAATCTGACAGTCAAACCCAGCTCAGAGAAGGCCCTGTCGAGTTGATTGAACAGACAAGCGGTACAGCATTCAACTATCGCTATTTGTTGTATCGCCCTGATGTGAGTCAAAAGTACGAACGACCACTGTACGTTAAGCCACACAACCACCCAGAGGCAGCAGATAGAGATGCCCTGCGTGAGCAACTCATTGGTGGTCTAACGGCCGCCCGTCATCCGACGTTTGTGGGAGCCCGTCGCAATGGGTATCCCGGCATCGTTCCGGGGTTCCCACGAACACCCAACGACGGCCCAGATTACATTCAGACACTCGCACTACCGTCGTATCGCTCAGAGTTATTCGATGAGAGCTATCAACTCGATTCGATTGCCACAGAGACGTTTTCTGCAGAGTCCTTAGAGTGAATTGATAGCCAAAACAATTGACGCTTCTGGACGCATCTATATCTTGATCATCACCAGTCAGCGCGAAGAATTAGTGCGGCATTTGTCGGAAGCAGAGCTTGGAAGCGCCATCGCAGAGGTCCAATCGGCGGACGAGACGCGTCTCGTTGGGGCAAGGTTTCTCTGAATATAATACACACTGAGCGTGTCATAGAAAGCGTCACATACGAGGTAGCAGGGTGCGGAAGGTGTGTCCACCACCACCGCAACCCTGCAAGACGTGGCTTCAGTAGACGAGTTCTTGAATGTCGCGGCTACGGAAACAGTGCCGCTATTTGAGCATCTCTCATTCGAGTTTCTACGAGACTACGATGTGTTCGCCCCCGCTTCGAGGGGGCGAACACGAGTGCATCAGCCACCAGATCTCTTCTGTGCCTTCTTGCACTGCTATTACGAAGACGTCTACGGCACACGTCCAGTCACACGAGAACTCAAAGACGGTCTTGTCTGGTACTACTGCGGACTCGATAAACCACCATCCAGAGATACAATTGATCGATTTCTCACCGACCTCGAACACATCATCGATGACGTATTCGACCAACTCGTCGAGCAGGCCGCGATTCGCGGCCTGCTTGACGTTACGTACTCCATCGATTCGACACACATCACCGCGATCCAGTACAACGACGCTGCCTCCTGGAACTACGATCCAACAGCCGAAGAGTACTACTACGGCTTCGGCTGCACAATCGTCTCTACCGGCCCAAAGATTCCAATTGCTGCGGAGTTCACCCAGTCGAAACAGGCATCGAAAGAGACGGCGATGCGCGTCACTCGTGACGCCCTCGCCGTTAAGAAGCCGATGTGGATGCTCGGGGACAGTGCCTACGATGTGCTTGACTGGCACGACCACCTGCTTGCTGCAGGGGTCGTGCCGGTTGCTCCGTACAACCCACGAAACACTGACGACCCGAAAGACATCGAGTACAGGGTCGAAGCTCGTATCAACGAACACAGTGAGGACGTACAGCTCAAGCAATCCGTCTTAGACAAGCAGTATAATCACCGGACAGGAGTCGAACGAACCAACGATGCGACCAAGGACTGCGGCCTCGGGCACGTCCGCGCCCGAGGCCGCGTCCATGCACGAACAGAGGTCTTCCTCACTCTCTGTCTACGTGTTGTCGTGGCGATTACCAACCACGAGCGGGGAGATGATCCCGGCCGCGAGAAACTCACCCTATGAGACCGTTTCTATGACACGCTCTTTTGACCTATGGAACGTATATTGTCAACATGGGGGAACAAGCCGTGGAACCTGGCATCACAGAGGCAGCATTTTTTCGCTTGCGTGGTTGGTAGGCATCCTTTCTATAGCGTATTCGATGTGGACTGTCCATAATCTTATGAGCACGAAAAAGGAATCACGCATCCGAGAAATTGAAGACGAGATTCGAGACAAGTTCAAGAATCCATATGATATCAATTCATCTGAGCTGCCAGAAAACGAAGAAATAGAGAATCTGGAACGACGATTGACGGAGGTTCAATCGACAAGAGTATATCCAGCCACATTCACAATGTGATCTCAGATCATTATTAGCGTCGTCTTACCCCAAGCGTTACAGGTTACAGTCCAGACAACTTTCTGAGAATCATCCGTCTTTAGCTAAAGGTGAAATCGCCCGACAGCAGTAGCTTATCGAGATATCTTTGAGACAGTAGCGAGGAGGCGGCAAGTGTGCACCAGGACGCCTCCTCATCCCGCATTGTGAATCGACTCACTACCCTCTTTCCATCGACGATGCTCCAAGACCACGCCGAGGAACACGGCGTGGTCGAGCGAGAGGGGAAGCTTCAGATTCCCGCCCTCGTCTGGACATTTGTGTTCGGCTTCGCCACCGGCGAGAGCCGAACACTCGCAGGCTTTCGACGCAGCTACAACAGTACGGCCGACGAGACACTCACCGCTGGTGGTTTCTACCATCGGTTAACTCCACGACTCGCGGAGTTCCTCTGTGACCTCGTCGAACAGCGGCTCGACGAGGTCGCTGTCCCCCATACGATCACCGATGAGTTCGACCGATTCAGGGACATCATCGCCGCTGATGGCACCATTCTTCGGCTACACGAGTTCCTTGCTGATGAGTTTCAACCTCGGAAAGGGGAGCAGGGTGGAGCGCGGCTCCACCTGCTCCACAACGTCACTGACCAGACAATCGAGCAGTTCAGCATCACCGACGAGAAATCCCATGACAGCAATGGGTTCGATACCGGCCCGTGGCTCAAAGATCGGTTGGTGCTGTTTAATCAGGCGTATTTCAAATACCGCCGATTTGCACTGATCGATGAGAACGGCGGGTACTTCGTGAGTCGGCTGAAAGACAATGCGAACCCCGTGATAACCGAGGAATTCCGGGAATGGCGCGGCCGCGCCATTCCGCTGGAAGGCAAGCAGATTCAAGACTAACCGAAGACCTGCATCGAGAGATCATTGATGTAGAGGTTGAGGCCGAATTCAAACGACGAGTGTACGAGGAGACGCAATCGTTAGACACGAAGCGGTTCCGCGTCGTCGGCATCCTCGATGAGGACGCCGACGACTACCATTTCTACATCACAAATCTTCCGCGAGAGGAGATTCTCCCACGGGATATAGCGACGCTCTACCGATGTCGCTGGGAAGTAGAGCTGTTATTTCGTGAGCTGAAGACACGGTACGCGCTTGATGAGTTCGACACGACGAAGAAGCACGTCGTAGAGATTCTCGTGTATGCGGCGTTGTTGACGCTGTTAGTGAGCAGAGAGCTGCTTGATCTGGTGAGTGAGCACGCCGCAGAAGAGGCGGTGTTTCCGTCAGAACGCTGGGCGGCGACCTTCCGGTCGCACGCCCAGCTCATCCTCCATGAACTGAGCCAACATCTCGGGTATTCACCGCCGCCGTTGATCGACCGGATGGCTGAAGATGGCCAGAAAATATACCAGGAACGACCGATCCTCCAAGAAAGACTCGCTACCGCTACACAGCAGGAGATAGCGAATTAGCTAAAGACGAATGCTTTCTGAGAATATACAGACTCACAACAGGAGCAAGCTGAGACTATGGCTCCTCCAGAACCAGAACCTGAAACAGATCGAGACGGTGCTAAACTCCCTATTGCCACACAGCAAGATTAGTGTTTGTATTCAAATGCAATAACGTACTCGTCGTGGATTGATTTGTTTTCCGACCACCAGTGTTCGAGTTCGTCAGCGATCTGTTGCCACTCGCCGTCACGGGATTTCATCTCTGTGACGAATCGATCCACGATCCGGTCGGTGGTAACATCTGCAAGCTGAGGGTCAACAATGAGAATAGCATCATCTAGACTATCACCTACTCTCATCCGAAAGGCCTCTCCCTCACGGATTTTGTGATAGAGATCACGTGCGATTTTCCGGTCTGGATGATCATACGGAAAGTCCTTCACAGCATAATGGAATAGATGCTGAAGTACGTCCCGGTCGCGACTCTTGAAAAGTGGACAGGTTCTTGTAAAGGTTGGTGCAGACGAACGATTCGACATAGTCTAAGTGCTATATAGAAAATAAAAAATGTTGGCCCATAGTCAATATCGCTTATCAGCAGCGGTGTTGAGAACTTAGTTTCTGGCTATCGGTGGATACTCCGCGTGAGTGTGAACACAAACAGGCCAATGAGAAAGGCCCCCACGAACCCTTGACTGGCAGTGACAAGACTCCCTGCGAACCCCAACGATTCCGTATTCACGCCGAGGACGAGTGCTGCGAATGACTGGAAGCTAAAGACGATATATCCAACCGGCGTCCCAAACGGTGGCGATTCAAGCAGAGTTGAATAAACGATTGAGTACAGGCCAACTATACCGAGTGAGAAGGAAAGGGTGCGGTACGGTTTTTCACCGTATCCACAACTCACCGATAGCAACCAATTTAACACGGCAAGAACACTTGACCGACCCGGTTGAGGGGTGGTTCCGACGGTGCAGCAGCTCGTTTGAAGTGCGTGTATCGTCGATAATACATCTCTCGGATAAAAAAGGCCGACGCAGCACGACTATCCCCAACCTCGTCAGCCCCGTTTTTTGCCTTCAGATACGTTGTTTCCAGCCACGGCGCGTTCTGGATGAGTTGTAATACCGCTTGATATCGTTTTCGCGGGTCAAGGTATTCGGCCATCGCTTTGCGGACTCTTGTAAATCCGACAAACCCCCTGTCCTTCTCATTGGAGCCGTCTCCATCATCGCCTGTTTTAATCGGATCCTCGGTGGCTTCCCGCTGGCCCGACTGAAACCGCGAAGCCTCTGTCTCATGATCAAAGTTTGTCTCTCCTGCGAAGGTATGCAATGCCCACTCAGGTGAGAGTGCATAGTGGTACCGTGAAAAGTCGAACCCGTCGAAAGTTGTGTTCGAAACTAGAATATGCTCGAAAAGACGCTCCTCGGTTTGCATTTCTATGTCGATGTCCCCAATTGTCGTTTCGCGAAAGTTGTAGTACATCTCAACGTCAGTTGACTGTTCAATCCGGCCTTGCCGGAGCACACTAGCCTGAAAGTCCATGGTCAGTTCTTGCCCGTCCGTCTGCATATCGACAAATTGGACAACCTCGATTCGAGCCCGCTGAAACAGCGGCGTCTCATGAAATACGACTTCGCGAAAACTCGCCGTTTTGTGGAACACAGCATCCCGAAAATCACCTACACCAAAAAATTCGGACCGGCCGAAGTATGCTACCTCGCCGAATTCAGCATCCATGAACCGCCCGACATCGTTAAAAATAGCCCACCGGAAATCAGCAATGTCCTCAAATGCGGACTCGAAAAACGATGCGTAATTCTTGAAGGTAACGTGCTGGAAATAGGCGTTATCTTTGAAAGTTACATACGAGATCGACACTTCTCCGTCAAAGACAGCGAATTGGAATTTCGTCTTGCCGCCAAAGGTCGTTTCTGAGAAAGAGGCCTCGGTGGTAAAATTAGTCTGCTGGAAGTATGCATGGGAGACGAACCGAATTTTTTGAACAGCGCGGCCCGGTCGAAGTCGGCGTCGAGAAAGAGTGCCTCACGCTCGAACTCGGATTTCGAGAATCGTGAGACCCCTTCGAAAGTAACTCCACGGAAGTCGGCAAGCTGGTGGAAGGTTGCTGAAAAGAAATCTGCACGCCCATCAAACCGTGCCGACTGAAAGAGACAGTCCATTTCCCAGACGGTATTCCGAAACACAGAGTTAGCAACTGCTTCGAAACCATAGAAATCTGCTTTCCGCTGGAATTCAGAACCCTTGAAAGTAATCTCTCTCCGCACCGTCCCCTCCCTGAAACTTACAGTGTCAGCAAATGTGACGTCCTCAAACGTGCAGCTACCCCGTATGTCGATACCATCACAGTGTACCGCATACCCGAACTCCGCACCGGAGACATCAACCTGACCGTTGATGGTCGCTTGTTCCAACAGGAGTGGCTGATGTATGGCTGCCTCGACGGCTTGTAAATTTCCCTCGATTGTGGCGTGACGCAAGTCAATAGGGTTGTTAGTTGGTCTGTCGATTACCAACGTCGAAATGTCAAATCCGGGCAGTGTTGCGCCAACTAACCGCAAAGAGGGGCTATCCTTCGATACCAGTTCCGACCGTAACTGTTGACTCAATTCTTCGGAGTTGATACCGGCATTGGCGCGTTCGTCCGGTGATAGATGAAATGGACAGAACTCAGCATCCTCCACTGCATCCCGAGGACAGGACCATTCCTCTTGTAATGGTGATGGCTCATCGTGGGCTTCAGCCCACTCTGTCGGCTGGAACTCGTACCGACAGGTAGGTGGCATATCTTCATTCTTGTAGCTATTCATTACAAAAGTTGGGTTTGCACTCGTCATCTAACGCGGAACTTACTTCCGGGAGAGTTCTGTAACGAGCAATAATGTCTATCGCCATTCTATCGGACATCCATATGCGAGATGGTCATATCGGAGAGATTTCCGTAGAAGCTGGAGGCTGTCCTTGAGGAACTCAACACAGAGCACAATATCTCCCACGCATTCGTACTCGGCGATCTCATCGAGGATTGTGGGTCTATTGATGCAGACCGAGAGAATATCAAGCGGACACATTCGATATTTAAGAACTGGTCGCCACAGGTTACGTACTTGCTCGGGAATCACGATGTTGAGCATCTCTCGAAATCCGATCTCAATCAGTTGCTCGGACAGGACAAATTCCACGGTGTGCAAGAAATAGAAGACACGTCATTCGTCTATCTGGATTCGGCTTACCAGCAGGTTCGTGGAGCGACGGGGAAAGTCGGTCCGATCAATTAGAGTGGCTCAAGAATACCATTCCCTCGCTGTCCGATGCCGTGCTTCTCAGCCACCATCCTGTCGGCAACTTCAATCTGCGGGCCAACGAGTGGTTCTCTGAATACCCTGAAAGAGCGTATCTATGGGACCGGAAAGAGGTACTCGAATGTATTGACGGTAGTGCCGTCAGAGCGACTGTGAGTGGACATATCCACCAAACTGGGTACGACAAATTCTGGGATCTACCGCACGTCTCCATCAACGCATTCAGTAAGGAACTACCAGACGTCCCTCTGACGGGGACATATGCAGTCCTGGACACAGGAGATATCCCCAAAATTCGTGTCCGCACCCGCAGCAATCCTGGTATTTCCTACTCTCTCTCGTCCGACATTTGAACCGCTTTTCTGGAAGCATTAATTAACCACCCTTACACCTCCTATCCGCCTTCTGAGTCATCTGCTAAAGACAAGCAATGATCCGCTGAGGCCAACCTCGATGTCCGGCCCTGTCTGGTGTACCTACATCAATCATCCGTATTCGGTTAAGAGCCGAAATCGAGTGACTGCACTCTGATCACGTTATCACTGTAGACTGCGTGGGGAGAAGTGTGAAACCAGAATTCTCCCCAACCCTCATTCGACGCCGATTGACTTCTCTCTTTCCTGCGGAACTCATCGACGACTTCGCCCGCGAAGGCGAAGTCGTCGAACGGCATCGAACACTCGATGTTACCATATTCGTGTGGACGCTAATCGCGGGCTTCGCCGCCGGCGGCGAAGCACGCTCCATCGCTGCCTACCGCCGATCTTACAACCTCGCTACTGGGCACGGACTCTGTCCATCAAGCTTCTACGACCGATTTACCGAGGATGTGGCCGATCTTCTTGGCGACCTCCTCGAACACGCTGTCGAGGAGGTCGCCGTCCCGCATCATCTCTCACCAGCCTTCGACCGGTTCCGTGATGTCATCGCTGTTGACGCTACTATTGTCCGGTTACATCGCTTCCTCTCAGCGTTTCCAGCAACCCACGAGGGCGTTTCTGGACTCCAACTTTATCTCCTCCATCATGTGACTGACCAGTCGGTGATCTCGGCGGAGATCACCGACGAGCGCACCCATGAGAGCACGCTATTCAAAACCGGTGCATGGATGCGTGGACGGCTGTTCCTGCTCGATTTGGGCTATTTCAAGTATCGGCGGTTCGACCTAATTGACGAAAATGACGGCTTCTTCGTGAGCCGCCTCAAACGGAGTGCCAACCCACAGATTATCGAGGAACTGGAGGAATGGCTCGGTCGCGCCATTCCATTGGTCGGGGAGCGAGTATTCGACGTAATCGACAGCCTGCATCGGAAAGTAATCGATGTCACAGTCGAAGTCTCGGTCAAGCGCCGGCCGTACGATGGCCACCAATCAGTGACGCCCAAGTCGTTTCGAGTCGTCGGCGTCCGCGATGAGGAAGCCGACGACGGCTATCGCCTCTACATCACGAATCTGCCCAGTACCGAGTTCACAGTGAAGGAAGTGAGCGCGTTGTATCGTGCTCGGTGGAGCATTGAGCTGTTGTTTCGGGAGCTAAAGTCACGATATGAATTGGGTTCGTTCCAAACAGAGAAAGAGCACATCGTCCGTATACAGATGTTAGCGGCTCTGCTGACGCTAGTGGTCAGCAGAGCCCTCCTGCGGGTGTTCGTTGATCATGCCAGTGCTTCTGGGGATGGCACGACGTTTCCACCAGAACGCTGGCGACGACCTTTCCGTCGGTCGCCCAGCTAATCCTTCTCGAAATCGCAGCTGCTTACGGGTATCTGCGGCCAAATCTTCCCGAGTTCTTGTATCGTGAAGCACAGCAACCAGCTCCATCTCGGACTACACTGCTCGGGGTGGTGAATGCAGAGCTATGCAGCGATTTCTGAGCTTAACCGAATACAGATGGCTCTGACATGTACTAGTAGCCAAGCAAAGACCATATTAAGCGTTGCTTCCGTTAGACATCCACACCGACAACAAACTACTACTTTTTCAGTCAATAATACGATAAGAGGGTTTAACTCAAGTCATGACCAGGCATAAATTCTGCTACATAGGAACCAATTTCATATATATTACTATCATCTAATTGTATTATTTGTGCGTTTGATTGGTTTGTTTCACTTAATAAATCCTCTAACGTTTTCATATTCGGTTCACCTCCAATTCCGGTGATCAGCAAGTCAAAATGGGCATCATTTGTTCCTACACCGATGAGATCTTGAATTTCATTCCATTTTTCATCATCAGGACTCATATCAGTCGGTTCACCATCTGTAATTAAAATAATCGTAGGCGATCTGTAGTGTAGTCCTTCATTCTGATAATACTCTTTCCGATCCTCAACTAACTCTATAGATTCACGGATTGCCTTTCCCATAGGGGTAGTACCGTCTGGGGTTGGTGTTTCTGCTTTCCAATTTTCTATTGACCCAGATCTTGGTCAACAGCTACATTTTTTCCGAACGAAATAACGCCAATCTCAAATTCAACCCAATCTGAAAAGGGAGAGTATTCAGATTGTATCTCATCTTTGAAATTTTCTAATCCTTCCTCAAGCAATTCCATTCGAGTCTTGTTTCCCTCTACCGGCCAACTCATAGATCCTGATGCATCCACCGCAAGCACCAACGGATGATATGTTTTTGTTGGATCCATAATTTAAGCATATATTTCCATCAATATATTTCTTGAGAACATTTTCGAACTACCGTCGATTTATTGCGATTATAGCCTAATCATTTTACAATGTATGTGATATTTTGAGTTACCTAACAATTGTCCCTAATAAGTCCACTTATTTTGTCTGGGCTCGATGGAATCCTCGCTTAGAACTATGGCTACTCCTTCATGATCGAGCGGTTGCGTGTAAATAAATACCCAAATCCAACAACTTCAAGAGTCACTTGGGGCCCCATACCTACCACAGAAATCTTCAATTTCGTTCACTTGGCTATGGTGAATCGCTAGACAGCGTCGGTATGGGCCGTCAGAACTAGTGGGATGAAGCGAGAAATCGTCGATGCTCTATGTAGAAAATATCCCGCTTCACGAGCAAAGCGGTTCAATTAGCTAAAAATTCTGTCGTCGATTATGCCGTCGTATCGCTCCACTGTTTTCGAGTTTACTTGGAGGAGTCCTACCGAGAGGTGTTTGATCTGCTGAGTGAGATGCCACATATTCTCGGGAAGATCGGCTTCGAATCACCCGATCTCCCGCATCACTCGACGCTAGTGGAGTTTGACAGGATCAAGACAGCACTCTATCGAGAGCTGCTGCGTCTCTCGGCGCAGCTACACGTCCCGGGCGGACACGCTGCTATCGACGCGACGTTTTTCGACCGTGAAAAATGCAAGCAAACACTCCTGCCGTCGGACGAATTATCGCGTCCAGACACTCAGACGACCGCTCTTGTCGACACAGAAAGCCAAGCCATTCTGGACGTTCACTGTACGACCAAGAAACACCACGACACACGGCTCGGCTGGCGAGGTCGCCCGTCGCAGCGTCTTGCGGTTCGACAGCAATTTAGAAACAACCGGCCCATCAGGCCGACCGGCAATCGAATTGCCCTCGCCAATCCGATCGCCCAACTGTGTGTTGGGGTCATGATGAGCGAGATCGACAAACGTAGTCTCAAATGCTTCATGGATCACTTTTCCAGTGCCATCCTCGAAGCGAAGTCCATAAGTAAAGGTGATCCCAGGGCGATCTACGAATGGCAACTGCTTGAGACCCAAGCTCCCGCGATCATCATCCAACACATAGGTCATTAGTGCTTCCAAGGACTCGCCTTCGGGGGCGATGAAGATTCGATTCGTTCTCCATGGCATATTCTCGGCTGATGGTGACTGGGGCGTAGGTGTCTATGCCCGGCGGAAGGCCATCAGGAATGTGGATGAGATACTCTTAGGGAGTACGCTTCTCAAGATCGCCGCCCAACGCATCGAGTGCTCACGAACGCATTGCTTTATATCGGCTTGTGAGCCATAGACGGCCTCAGAATCATCGGTTACCTCTTGGATTCGTTTCTGACTCTCTTCATCGAAGGTGGTTATATGCAATAGACTTGCGGTCGTACCATTCCTCAAGCGTCTGTTGTCGATCCTCGATCAGTGCCTCGAGTTCTTCTTTATTTACACTCGCTGGTTCCTCAGTCTGGATAGAATCCATGAGCAAATCCTCGGTATCGATATCATCCAACATCCCCAACACGTCAGCAGTGTTCCCGTGTTGCTCACGAATAATCTCGACTTTCTCTTGTTATAATTCAAATATTTCGTCTTCCCGCGTATCCCTCAAAAGAGAATTTCCATCCTTTGACTTCTTTTTTCCCCGTATCGGTGGAGCCGATCGACCCGTTGTTCCAACCGATTGGGATTCCATGGGATTTCGTAGTTGATCATGATGTGGCAGCTCTCTTGGAACTCGGCTCTGCACGTTTAATTAAGGCCGCAATATAGATGGCGTTGACAGCTGATGCTGCCGATCACAGACTTTCTCTTGTGTACTGACCCGTTGGACGGGTTCGACTCGTTGTCGTATCATCAGACTCAGCATGCCAAAACGTACGTAACAGGTCTTGCTGCGGCAGCAGCAAGACCGTCACCGGTATTGCGCGAAAAGTCCTTCCGGCCGGAAGCGACCGGGCACTCAACAAGTTCATCACCGAGTACAATTGGAATGAAGACGAACTCAATCACGAACGGTTAGAGGAACTGCAAAATCATGGTGAGACACGGTGGTCGAAGGACGGCTACATTGTCATCGACGATTCAGTACTCCAGCGAACCGGGAAGGAACTTCCCGGCGCTGGATCGTTCTATGATCACAGCGAAGGCGAGCCTGTCTGGGGACAAGATATCGTCTATGCGTTCTATACCCATCAAAAGGACTGGATCGGCCCACTTCGGAGCAATCGACAGGTCACATTTGCTGACGAGGAGAAGCGGGTCGATGCGCTCGCAGAGAGCATCGACACCGAAGAACGGGAGATTGACGATGAGGTCTACAACATCTGGACGAAAACGCTGCCAGCGATGACGGTACGACGAGCACGGGGTGGCGTGTCACGGCTACGCCGCTGACGCGCCTTTCATCGACACTCCACGCGATACTAGACACCACTACAGCAAGCGGTTTGGTATCGAATCGAACTAGCGATCAGCCAAGCAGAGCCTCGCTTTGACTAGTTCTCGTGACACTGGCCTGAGATTACTGCTGCTTGTTGTGAGCCTCGTCCTCCAGAACAGCTGGCGATACCTCCATTGGAAGTACGTGGCGACGCCGCGACGCGGCGGCCGCCACCTCTGGGAGTGTTCGTTCGTCGAATTCTATGAGATGGTACTCCGAGCAGCATGGACAGCTCTCGGTGTTCGTAGATCTGTGCCAGCGAATCAAGCACTGGACGAGAGATTCTTCCGATAACTGTCGCCAACATAGCGACGGTCTTGAGTGGCGACTCTGTCGCGTCGGCGGCAGATCGCCGCCGACAGCGACTGCCGAGACCAGAAGATCCTGCTCACGACATATTAACGATCAGGTAGTCACCAAACCCACCGATTCAGCATCCGCTATCGGCAGTGGTGGGCTGCTCGACTTGATCGACTGAAACTCTGATCTGGCAGCAGAGTGTGGATAGAGCTAGTGGGTATGTCAAAATAGCGAATATTTTTATTGTAGAAAACTCAGTTCTACTCACAGAAGTATAAAACGAATGCCACAGTGCTTGGCCCGAGGCTGTTTACAAGCTTGGCCCGTTATACTCATAGTAAGTAATCTCACGTGCACACCAAAAGCAGCCGCAGCTATACGACCCACTTCGCCCAGTAAGGCCATCAGGATGAGAGATCTCTATGTTCTTCTCAAACTGCCTCACTAACTCATGGTAGCATTCACGCTCCAATCAAAAAGACTGGGCAGCATGAGACATCGTCAGAATATTATTGGCTATTCTATATAAGTATAGATGTTGGTTGAAAAACCTTATTTACCGTCCCATTAGTCAACGTGAATAATGGCAACTACCGACTCTGATGTACAGCAAGAGATAGAAGAAGTAATTAAAAATTGGGATAATTTGCAGCATTGGGCAAGTGAAGCTGTAAAAGGAGCCAATAATTGGTAGTAACCCTTCGAAATGCAGAGGACGAAGGTATTAAACCTTGGAGTGACCCCTTCGCTTCCCAACAGGGTAGTGGTGATAACGAAGATGACGAAGAAGAGGAACTTGGTGAAACAAATGGTATATTGAGCTATGCGGAGGGGTTAACAGCAATTACTCTAACAGATGAATTTGCGGAGGAGTATGGGTGGAAACGATTACAAGGTGATCTCTATGCAGAGGACGTTAAACAAATTATGGGGACAGTTGATGAAGACAAAAGACAGATACCAGGTATACTAACTGGAGAAAATGAAGATCCAGGCTATAGTCCCGCACCATACCTATCGCGGGATCTCACCAACAATTTCACTGACGCTGTTAGTTTCTCTACAACCGTTTTGATGGGGGCAATTGACCCCAATGAAGAAGTCCTACAAGAAAAACTGGTGGATGAAAATAATATCAAACAGGCCTTAGAACGTAACCTGGATTGGCTTCTGGAGAATCAAATTGACACAGACGAAGGGGCTGGCTGGGCTTGGATTGGAGGTAGTGCAGAAAAATATGATAAATATGAGAAGAATATAAAAACCCACAATTATTTCACATATTCTGCAGTAATTGCACTTGTCGATTACTACGATGGTGGATTAGGCAGTAGTTCAATTCCGGCTATCGAGGAGATACGTGATCAGCGCAAAGATGAAATCGAAGATGCCCTTGAGAAAGCAACGGAATTCCTGTTAAACCAATGGTGGAAAAAAGGGAGAGGTGGCAACGGTTGGGCTCTTCCAAAAAGGCCTGCAGAGCCAAATGCGATGGCTAGTTGTTATGCTATCATTGCGTTGTCCTACCTAGATTCGAAGGTTTCAGATGAGATCGAGGGTGTAAATATAAATAAAGATAGAGTTAATGAGGGAATGGATTATATATGGGGTCATATCAACTGGATCCAAGATGATCCTGATTCCACTCTTTGGTCAGAAAAAGAAGGATATAAGTGCCGATTAGGTAACCAAATGGAAGAAGAGTATCTCGACGGCTCTGGACCATATCTCTATTTAGATACGGTTTATGAATTCTTGAACTACGGTGCAGGCGATATAGAGGCTCTCGACGCCGATGAAGAAGAACTTCGAGAATGGGCAGACGAATTTGCAAAGAAAATACTACTGAAGTGTTGGGCTGGCGAAAAAGGATTTATAGATAAAGGATTCAGACATCTTGGTCTACCCGAAGAAGCACGTGATAATCCATATGACAATCCTACGGCACTGTATACTACTAATGTCGGTATTGAGACATTCTTGACAAACGTATTGTGGGATCCTGACGAAGAAGAGACGGTAATCTATGAAAAGGCGGATCAAGATAAAGAAACGGAGAAAACAAAAGAACAGGCGGCACCAACCAAACAAAACAATACCACCCAAACAGTCCAAGCTGACCCAAGAAAAAGACTGTAATCGTTAATTTGGAAGGCGAGAACGAGTCAATGTCGGGAGACAACTATCCCGATAAAATCGACAATCAACTTGAGAGCATAGAGAAGAAAGTCGACCATCTTTCCGAAGGTATTGAAGACTCCTCAGAGTTAGATCAAAATGATCTTGAGGAAATCCGAAGAAGGAATCGGAAATTCGGTGATGAGCTCGGATATTTAATGCAATCCCTGAGGGAAACATACGAAGATTGGACAGCAATTACCGATGTGCTTAGTACTGCGCAAAACTCAATGGTTGGAAGTGCTGGAGGTGATTGGGATGATGATCTCAAACGCATAAATATAGAAGACTTTGTTCGGTATATTGCAAAGGTCTACTATTGTACTGACCAAGAGACATATGAAGAGATCAAAATGGATGAAGATGATGTGAAATGGCTCTTTGTTCCTCAGCGTAAGATGGTTGATGAGATAGAAGACTGGGACAATGAAAAGTTTGCAGATGATGACGAAAGGAAGAGTATGATTGAGGAAAGGGTTGATGAGCTTATTGAGGATCCATGGGGCGGAAAAAGTATGAAACAATCTGTAATCGAGTTTGAAGAGAGGTATGAAGAGGAAGTGGTGAATAACTAATTGACCGGATACGTTGAGGTGCGAATTCTATTCGTAATGTAAGATTTGTGTAAATAGAATCGGGGATTTCGAGAGAACCTGCCAATACGCCGCGAAAAGGCCCGGTTAGTGACAGACTGTAGTTCATTGAGCGTATCAGATTTATCGAGCTGCCGCCCGCCATTACTCTGAGAGGGTTATAATAATATATCATACTATACTAATGCTAGATTTCATATTATAACTGATGCTAATATATTTTGTTCCGATAGGTTTTAGTTAAAAGAAAAGAGTGGGATTGCTAATGTCAATACCAACTAAAGTGGTGTCGTTCTACTCGTTCAAGGGTGGTACTGGGCGGACAACATCACTAGCCAATACATCATACGCGTTAGCAGACATGGGGAACAACGTTGGATGTATGGATTTGGACTTAGCAGCCCCTGGCTTACATATGGTTTTTCCCGAAATTGGGCGGGCACACGATAGTTCTCGTACAATCCATGACTATATTCTTGGAGATCACGATGATAATTCTAAGAATGATCTAAATATGGACAAATATACCATAGATGTGGGTGAAAAAATAGGTAATACTCGGGAATACAGGCAGCCAGATGGTGATCTGTTACTTCTATCTGGTGAGGTGAAAAAACCAGTAGACGACAATCCGAAAACAATGGTTCAAAAAACAATTGAGCTAATGAGAATGTTTATTTCTTATCACGATCTAGACTATTTGCTGCTTGATGCCAGATCCGGGTTGAGTAGTCACATAGTTCCGCTAATCACAGAATCAGATAAATTGTTTAGCTTCCACCGTTGGACAGCCCAACATAAGATGGGAACAAAAGAGCCGCTGAATGGCTAACCGAGAAAAATACGCCCGATGACCTTGTCAGTGTAGCCAGTAACGTTCCTGACTCAGTATCCGAATCAGAAGTCGAGACATGGGCCAAATCAAAATTATACACCCGAGATTTCAACGATTATCACGTTATAGGCAGATCAGACATACTAAAAAACGGGGAGGAAGTTATTACACTAACACAGCCTGACAATAAAGTATCAAAGCAGTATCAAGACTTAGCGGATAAAATCGCCAAAATATAAATCTCAGAAAATCCTACAATAATGTCTGAACAAAATAGCGATATATTCGCAGAATTATTCTCAAAAGAAGACGAGTCTGTAGAGACAGGGGCACCAACCCCAATAAAGGTATTAGAAGAAACAGGCTTTCTCGAGGATCCACTTGGAGAAGTGCTTCTAAAAGTCTATACAGAGGGAATGATGTCACTAAAAGAAGTGGCTAATGAAGTAGATCTTACTAAGTCACAAGCCAAACGTCACTTGGGTGAACTCCGACTTCAAGGCTATCTTGGTGTTGAATTTGAAGCTGGACAAAAATTCTATTATGTAAAATCTAGATGGGAGACCGAAGAATTCCCATCAGGTCCCGTTATTCCATTAGTGTATCAGTATAATTTACTGAGTGACGACCAACGACTCTCTACCATCAAAGAGGCCATTGACGAACATATCGAGACTGGTGATGTCGTGGCTGATCTTGGAGCGGGTGTGGGTGTGCTCTCGTATTTGGCATCAGATAAAGCAAAGAAAGTGTATGCCGTTGAGATGGATAGAGAAGTATTTGAAGAAGGGAGTCGGATAATGGAGAATGAGGGTCTGGATAATGTTGAGTATATAAGAGATGATGCCCGTGCTGTCGATTTACCTGAAAAGGTCGATGTAATACTATGTGAAATGCTCGATACTGCTCTTGTTGCAGAATTACAGGTGCCAGTGATGAATTATGCGATAGAAGAGCCACTAACGAAGATCCAACAGTCATACCACGCATTGCAAAAACGTCCGGAGCACTAATCAAAGCCGATTATGAATTCTATGATGGTAACTTTCGACTCCCTCATTTTGAGGAATACGGGAGTAGGACGAGTGAAAAATTCTCCAACAAAAAAGTCTATCATGAAGTTGATTTCAAAGAAGAGAATTCAAAATTAGTCGAAAAAAGAATAACTCTTGAAGCGACGCAATCTGGAACAGTAAATGGATTGCAGCTCAATACTGAAGTTAAATTCGGGAAGGATCTTGATTTCGTAGGGGCAAGTCCATGGTTGAACGCACCGCTGAATTTGCCCTTCGACTCTGATTATGACCTCGATGAGGGAGATGAGATCACGGTAGAACTCTCATATCAACTTGGTGGAGGCTTGAACAACATCACGTATGAAGTAATTGAACAAGAATGACAGAATGTAAACACTTCGATCTGTGGGATTCAGGCTCTGAAACGGTATCTGATTGGGGAGAAAAACTCGACCAAGCACATGACGATCATTTAAGAATACGTGATGAGTCAATCAACAATTTGCTAGAAAGAGAGGATATAGACCAAGAATGTCTTAATCTAAATAAGGAACAAAAATTGTGGTCTGCAGAGGAATATCGAGAGCAAGTAGGGTTGCCTATTACCTGCCCACACGAAACGGTTGATGGAAAAGACTACTGTATATTTCATTTATCACCGGAATCTCGTCAGAATTTAGGCATTACAAAAGAAGATGTTTTAAACGAATTAGTGAATAAAATTAAAAAATCAACTGGGGAAGATGAAGATAAAAAGAAGTGCTTCGCTGGGGCGTTTCTTGAAGATATTTCTATAAAGTATCGAGGGCTGAGTTCTGAATCAAATAAACCAGTTCAGTTTCATTTTGCAAAAATCGATAACTTAGATCTTAGTCACTCAGTCATCGACGAAAGGTTCGTTTTTAATGGTAGTGAAATCAATGAAATAAACTGCGAATCAACTCAATTTAAGAAATCTGTTTCTTTTAAAAAAGCCGAACTTAATTGCCAATCTGTATTATTTGATAGAGCAACATTTGAAGATAGGTTAGATATGAGTAACACAAAAATTAATACCAAGGAACTCAATTTTAAAGAATGCTCCTTTAGAAAACGTGTGAATTTATCGGGCATGAATGTGGAAATCGATTTAGATTCGAAAGATGATATAGACACACGAGTTCAATACAACAATTCGGTTTTTCACGATGAACTTCATCACAACAACATCACATTCTCTTTTGAAGATCCCGACAAATTAACAGAAATCTATGCGGAGTTCAAGCATTGTAGATTCTCATCTCGAGCTAATTTTTCTGATTGCGACTTCCAATCTACTCTAGATGATAATACAACTGACCCAAGCCCATACGATTTACTTGAGGTGAGCACGGATGATTTAAGTAAAGAAGATAGTGAGCACGAAATAGAGTGGTATGTTGATTTCTCCAAATCTGAATTTGAATCTGGCTTGTTGTTAAATGATCTTGATTTACTAGGGATCTAAAATTATTTGAAGCGACAGTGTCGAATGACCACTAGAATGTAGCAATATAACTATAGAAGGAGACCTCAACTCACAAAAAATATCACTGGTCAACGGAGATCTTCATTACAGTAATAGCACTGTAGACGGGGATTTCGATTGTGAGAAAATCACGGTCAATAATGGAGGAGTATTTTTCAAAAACATCACTATTGGCGGAGATAGTAATCTAAGTAAAAGTTCCTTTCAAGCCGAGGAAATTGAGTTTGATGAATCCACCATTGATGGATCCCTAAACCTGAAAAAAGTGAGATGTGATACCTCAGGCGGTGAAATAACTTTTAGCGGTATCACCGTTAAAGACAATCTCAACTTCCGGCAGTCACTATTCGCTGGAAGTCAAATAGACTTTTCTGGAGCAGATATATCAACTAACAATGTTAGAGGTAATACTGGCTGATTTCCGTGAGATAACCTGTAGTGGAGGACAGATAGACTTTTCAAACGTTTACATTGGCGACGATGCAAGATTTGACCTCGCAACCTTCTCTGGAGAAAGAGCAGTTTTCGAAGATGTTGAAGTGTCTGGGAATTTATCATTCGCTGAGGCAGAATTTAATATCCGAGATTCAAAATTCGCAGGCATCAATACCACTGGCGAGCAAATCGAGTTCAAACATGTTAAGCTGCCAAAAGGTAAATTTGAGATAAAGTTCTTTGATACGGTATATAATTTAGAAGAAGCAGTCATTGGTGATATTAAGATGGATTCCGATGAATTCGATAATGACAAGCAAAAAAATCTATATTCCACCACTTTATTTTCAAAAAAACAGAATTTGACGGGTTCAATTTCAATCAACCGAGAATAAAAGAAGGATTAGAGAACTCAAATGGCAAAATACATACTTCCTACGCAGATTCCGACAAGACAACCAGCCAAATCAAGAAGTATTATCGATTGATCAAGAGAGGATATTCTGATAGTGACTATACACCAAATGAATTAGAAACGACATATATGGAAGCAAAACTTGGAGCAAAGGAAAATGGCGATCCTAATGCTGTTTCGAAATTCTTCCAGAAGGAGTTGCATTATAGAAGACATGTGTACGCTAAACAATTTTGGGAAGGTGAATTAGCAGATGATCATTTATCAAACATAAAAAAGAGAACCAGACTTGCACGTGACTGGGTTGCAAACATGACGCTATGGATTACAGCGGGGTATGGCGAAAAACCAAGCAACCTTTTCATCACATCGTTAATTATTGTGCTAATCTTCGCTGTCGCATACCGAATAGTTGAAGGGTTGCCCACTGGAACTAGTCAAATCGATTATATCACCTACAGTTTTCAGGGATTCATTCAACTGGTAGTGGGGATAGAACCCACAGGTGGAACTGTGGTGAGCCTTCTAACTGCGTTCGAAGGATTCATAGGTGCATTCTTTATTGCCCTATTTGTTCTAACGCTAACGAGGTCAATCGAAAGATAACCCTTCATAGTCGGATTCACAAGGTTCTGCAATCAGTACGTGTTTACCCCCAGAACGATTTCGCCACGCTCTCGTAAGTTGCTCCTGACTTCACAGTAGAGCAATGCAGACGACAGAGCGTTTTTCGAGGACGGTCTCCGGCAGGGAGACCGTCCCGTATCGTCTGCACTGGCCGAGGAGAGTTGTGATGGTCACTGACGAGAAAGTGGAGCAACTGCTTAAGCGAATCACTGCTCTCGAAAATCGCGTTGACGAACTTGAGCAAGAGAAAGAAGAGCTTGAGCAAGAGAATCAGCAACTCCGTAAAGAGAACAAGCGGCTCAGAGCCAAGATCCGATGGTACGAAGGGCCGCATACACCGCCGAGCAAGGAACAAGCCGATGAAGAGGAGTCGTCCTCGTCCGGCGGTGACGAGGACGACGAACAACCACGTACCGACGGCGGTACACCTGGCCGAAAATCCGGTCATAAACCGGAATGGCGCGACGCTCCTGATCCAGATCGAGAAATCGAGGTCACCTGTGACTGCTGTCCAGAGTGTGGTGGAACATTTGACGAGTCGGCGGGCGTCAGCCCCCGATTCGTTGAGGAACTTCCCGATCCACAGCCGCCAGAAGTCACACAGTACAACCGGCACCACTACGAGTGCCACTCCTGTGGAACTGAGACCGTTGCTTCACACCCCGACTGCCCCGATGAGGGGCAGTTCGGGGTGAATGTCATCGCACAGGCAGCACTCTCTCGGTACGATCATCGTCTTCCCTACCGGAAGATCGGTGACCGGTTCGAGCAACTCCATGGACTGGAGTTGTCGGGCGCGGCCGCGTGGCACGCGACCGAGCGCGCTGCGCGCGCCGGTCGCTGTGAGTACGAGCAGATCCGTCACCAGATACAGCAAGCCGACGTTGTCCACGTTGACGAGACCGGAATCAAACGCGACGGCGAACAAGCGTGGATCTGGACGTTCACCACCGAAAACCACACGCTGTACGCGATCAGGGAGAGTCGAGGAAGCGATGTTCCCAAAGAAGTCCTCGGCGAGGACTTCTCGGGAACGGTCGTCTGTGATGGCTGGACGGCGTATCCGGCCTTCAGCAGCAACCTCCAGCGGTGTTGGGCGCACATTCTCCGGGAGGCTGAAGACGCCGCCGAGAAACAGACAGAAGGCGAACCGATCCACCGTTCCCTCAAACAGCTATACGTCGCTCTCCAGACTCGCCTGGAGAGCGACTTGACAGTCCGTGAGCGAGCAGAACTCCATCGTGTGGCGCGGGGGAGCTTAAATCGCTGATAGAGCTGTCAGTACCCGACGGACCAGTGGCAACACTACTCGGAAAGATAGAAGGCGGCCTCGACCACTGGCTCACCTTCGTCGGTGAGCCAGCGGTCTCCCCGACGAACAACGCCGCTGAAAATGCGCTTCGTGAGCCGGTGGTTCTCCGGAAACTCATCGGAACACTCCGGAACGACCGTGGCATGTTCGTGCATGAGACGCTGCTGTCCCTGCTGGCGACCTGCCGCCAGCAGGGACGCAATCCCTACGAAGAGTTCAAGCGAATCGCTCGAAACAACGAGATGATCTCCCGAGCTCAGGCCGTACCCGCTGTTGCGTCATCGGGGTAAACACGTACCCCTGCAGCATCCCGTCGAAGGCTGTTTGATTGCACATAGCAACTAGCGTACGGCGGGATGCTGTAATTCTCAGGGTGCTGTTTCACTCAGTTCGGTAAGAGCCCTCCATAACTTCTCCTACTCACTACAGCAGGTTCGCCGGCATGATGGCCCCTACTGCCCGCACTGCCGCAGTGAATCAGTGATCAACTACGGCAGTTATCGATTGTTCCAGCGATACCGCTGTAAGGATTGTGGACGCACATTCACCAACAAAACCGGCACGATCTTCCCCCACGCGAAGGTCGGCCTCGGGACGCTCCTGTTTGCCTTCTACTCATTGCTCAGGTTTAATACGAGTATCCACCAGTTAGACGCTGAAACAGACGTTTCATACCAATCACTTCGACAGCCCCTCGAGCAGTTCGCAGAACGCTCGACGCGCCAGTGCTTAACCTGCCAGGGCCTGTCGAAATCGACGAACTCTACCCTTCTGCTGGGCTCAAAGGCCGCGAGCGCGACGGCTAGTCGCACTCGCGTGGGCACCCGAAACGTGGCCGTGGAAATTACGCCGAGGACAAGCCACCGGTGTTCCACTGATCGCGGCACCGGTCAACGATACGCTATTCCAGCGAAATCCGCTGATGAATCGACCGTGCGACTCCTCCTCGATACCTGCGAGGATGAGTCGCTCACCGTCTACACTGATGGATTTCGAGCGTATGATCCACTTCAAGGCGACGAGACCTATCAACGGAACCAGTCATTCACGGTGAGGGCGAATATGTCGATGGAGACGCCCATGTGAATACCTGCGAGAGCCACGTGTCGCTGGTGCGACAGTGGCTCTCGCCGCACCGAGGCGTCTCTAAAGACAAGCTCACGCCGTATCCCAGAGCGTTCCAACTACGCCGCCGAATCTTGCGAAAATCTGGTCGAGATGTTATCAAAGAGATCGTCCGCACCGTGCTCAAACTCACCAACAACGTTCTTTACATGAGCGAATTTGTTAATCGGGAACGAGCATTCCTTCGACGACAACCTCAGAAAGAAATCTCAGAACGGTGTTGAAATCTATTTTTGATCTACAATTTTATCAAGCAAGGTAGAGCTCCCAATTACTTTATTTATAGGCTCATGTTGATTAGATGGAAGGTTTTTAGGTTGAATTTCTACCCTATCAACTGGGGGAATATCCTCTAAGGTGTTGTTATCAATCATGCCAATTAATTGGTTCCAGTCTTCCTTTTCGAATACCTTATCCATAATTTCTGATTGGAAATAATTCCAATTTTTGTCAACATCAATCGAATCTAAACTTTCGATTCCGTTTTCACTTACCCATTTATTACACTCATCTTCTATATCTCCGATGATCCCGATTACTAGTTTCTCATTTCCGATATTATTTAGTAAGTTCATATACTCATTAACATCAATTTTCGGTGAAAATACAACAATTATCATATCAGAGTCTTCAGCATCTTTAGCAATTTGTCCGAATATCCTTTGTCCTGGTTCTCCATTTTTAATAGAATTCTTTCTATCTTTCTTTAGAAATTCTTTAGAGGAATAATGATCTGTATTTTCAAGATTGGTTATAACTTGATTAAATATATTTCTCGAGGTATCCACACTCCAAATCGTGAATTGATTAGACGAAGTATCTTTGCACAAGAATTTTATTGGTTGTATCTCATCCTGCTGAACTTTCTCTCTATTTTTTATTAATTCTTGTGTCTTATTAGCACACGCATCGTTATTGGAAATAAACTCTGCGGACTCATTTGAATCACCAATTGAATTATAACTTAATAGGGCTACGTATTTCGCCAAGTCAATTTCATCAGGACCAAAGATGAACACGCTTTGTTTACCTTGGGCATCAAATTTGCGTCTTATCGAAACTCCCAACAGTGCTACCATTCCAATCGATACAATCGAATAAACACTACCTTCCAAAGGAGAAACAACTGATGAGAAAATTGGCAGATATTCAATCAGAAGCCACACTCCACCCAGTACTAGCAACAGGTGCGGGAAGACACCGACAGAACGATTATCAAAGAACCTAGCAGACATAGCAGTAAGTATCGCGCCAATACCGAGACCCAACAGCAACCCTAATACCATCCAGAGGTAAGGAGTAGTGTCGAGAGAGCCACTCAAAAGTGGGAGTCCTACACCAAGAGAAATTTCGGTGAACCCAGTTATAATTCCAGTGACTGTCCCTGCTAAAAGAGAGACATTGGTGATGAAATCTGGTTTATTCGGTGAATGCCCAAGAGTAGCGAAAAGTAGTCCTGCTACCACTGTGCCTGCATACACACAAAGTACATAAACGAGATAAATACCAACTGAAGGAAAGCCAGATAGTTTGCCAATAGACCATAGTGGGCCTCCAAATATAATCCGAAGGGCTGCCTTCTGTGACGAGTAGCTGGGATCCAATATTTGTAAGTAGAATCACTCCCACGAAGAAGATCAAACCTTGAGCTATCGGAATAATGGCCCCCGTGGACGTATTATCTGTAGAGCCCGGTTGCTTTGTTGTCTGCGTGCTTTGTCTTTCGGCAACTGTTTCAAGCACTTTCAGTAGTGACACAGAGAGAAGACCAAGGACAGATAACACTAAGAGTATACTCAAGAATTCTGTCCAGAAGCTAATAACCACTGAGCTGAAAACAATCCCAAGAGCTGAAACAAATCCTACCCCAACCGCGGTAGCTACTGTAGAGGATACTAGTTGTTTCAATTTGTCTATTTTGTAACCACGGTCGTCAAATACTTCAATAGAATCTATCTCCGTGAAGAGATCATTTTGTAATAGAGCAACCAAACCAGACGAGTCGTGGGCTGAAAAGCCAGGATGATCATTAAGTGTTCGAATATCTTGAAGAATTTCTTTCGCAGTGCTTTCTGGTTCTATCGGTTGAGTAGAAGGTGGAACGGCACCCTCTGGTTGAGCTTGTGCACCAACGTTGTCTTGTTGGCCAGACAGTAGGGCTCCTGTTATCATTGACTTGAGATTAGATCGCTTGAGTAGTATGTACCCAGATATTGCTACTACGACCAAGTTAGGAACGAATAGTATGTAGCTGCTAAGTGGAATTGCTGGAAGACTACTCCCTAATAGAGGAATACGATCAAATCGTATGAATACTTGAGTGGTTAACGCAGACTGGTATTCAGATATAACTCCTAAGAACCAGGCAATCGTTATTACTGATAATAGACTAATAATCGCAGAAATAGCTATATACTTTTGTCGTCTCGATTCTCTATCAGTTGAAGATAAGAGATTGACACCCAGTTCCGCAATAGAGTTACCCCTATTCGAAGGGAACTGAGAATTTGCAATTTCAACAAAGCGGTCAGCAGATATTGTTCTCGAATCAGACCGACTAGCAATCAAATTGGTGAGTTTTTCCCGAGTAGAATCCACTTGTTCGTGGAAGTTTCGGGAATCAATATCGCGCTTGGTGTCTCGTGTCGGGGCCCCTACTTCTTCAGTATCTTGAGGGATAATCAAAATATCACTCTCTGGAAGTCCATCAACAATACCGGAACCACATATGGTCACACTCAGATCTTCGGGTCTATTCATGAGATTTTTCCAGACACCCACAGCAGAGGCAAAATCAGGCGTTCCTAACTGGATAGGATGATCCTGGTAATCAGGATCATTTAGAAGAGTTGTTAAAACATCATCCTCAATAGCAAGTTCAGAAGATGAGACATCCAACAAATTTCCATATATTGCTTGTGCAGATTCATCTGATGAAGAAGATTGTAAGTCGATTTTACTGAGTGCCGATTCAGTTCGATTGAGGAAATCAGAAGCGATATCCGAACTATTGGAATCTCCGTAATAAACCGCGTAATACTGGTTGCTAATACCTCTCTCAGTTGCTGTAGCTTTAGTGAAACAAACAATGTGTTCGTCAGATGGTCGGTAATGGAAGTAGAATCCTTTAGGATTCAGATTTGGTATGGTGGTTGTATAATCATCTCGCTCTTGGACTGCTGACGAATCTGAGGGATAAACTATGTCTCCGCCGTTGTTGACTATGTAGAACATTTTTTTATCTCCCCATCCTTTTCAGTAGCAAATTCAACCCGCGCACCGGGAAGAACTCGTCATGTGGATCCTGAGGATTTAGCTCCGGCTTGAATTTACCCTGCTTGGTGTAATATGGTTTTTCCCCCGGTTCAAAGTAAATCGGATAATAATTTTCGAGGTTAGTCGCTTGATCTTCTATGAGGAAGCTTACCTCGGATCTACTATGCTCGTCATAAATATTATCTAAAACATGTTCACGAAAGGCTCTCCAATTGGGATTCCCCTTCGGATCTACGTGCTCATTATTTTCTTGCCTATATGTCTCTAGGAAGATATCTGCCATGGTGACAATAAAGAATACATCTTTCTTATCATATTTGGCCAGCAAGTTTTCATAAATACTGAAATACCCATCCTCCAAGCGACTTGATTTAATTGGATCACTTTTCCTTGCAGCATTGCGGTTTTGTATATCAGTTTCATTTAGATGATCAGGAAGCTCATTATCATTAAATTCAGTCGCAAATGTGTCTGCAGGGAGGGTTAGGCCTACTGTATCGTATTCACTAATCATAATTGAGAGGAGTGCAGGGATTTCATTCGCATCAATTTCATTAGCGTTATTCAATTCCTCAAGTAGATCAAAGTCCGGTAACTCACCGGGCTTAATTTCGTGATCGTTCCCTTGGGAGTCCGTATATGATTTTCCACCCCAAACCCGATCGAATTCATCCCAAGGATCATCGATAGTAACACCTTCCAGATGTTCACCAGCATAATCCACAGTAGTCACATTGATTATCCGTTTGGGCAAGACGCCGTGTTCGTATTGAAATCTGAAAAATTCGAACTCACTAGGATCATTAGCTTCTAATTTATTATGGTCAAATTCCTCATTAACGAATATATTATGATAACTCCGTAGGGAAGAGTTCAATTCTGGTTTGCCATAATCTGAACCCATTGCTTTTTCTCTGAGGCAGTACCCTGCCCCAGACATGAGCCATGTTTTGCCAGATCGGTCTGGCCCAAGAATCAAGATTTTTTTATCCATTTCGTATTCAGTAAAATCTTTCAAGTTTGTCACCATTGCAGAAAGAAACAGTGCGTAGAACACAAACGAGGCGATAGACCAGATAGGTTCGCCTGCAAAAGATATCGTATCGATTGTTCTTCCAATAGCGAATTCCATCGGTACGGCTAAACTTCCTATCTGTATCGGATCATTAAAATTCAACAAGAGAGGAGAGGTATAATCGAATGTCGCTTCAAATATCCCAAGAATTCCAATCAAACTAACAACAATAATTAACCGCATGAAACCCACATCCATTCTTTTATCACTCAATACTGTATCTAAGATCCCCCCATAGAGAAGGCCAACAATAACAGACCCAATTCCAGTTATTATTGTTAGAAAGGAGATAGCGATATTGAGCCGATCAAAGAAGAAGATGACACTGACAACCCCAAGAAACCCAGGAATAAGCAGAAGCAAACCCTGTAGGCGTTTAAACGAATCAAACCAGAAAATAGAGGCGAGCCCAAACAGGAATCCAAGCGGCGCAATGAAAATAGGGCCGGCGGCCCAGGAATCATATTAGATAGTATATACATAACATTCCAGGTTATTCCGCCTTCCCACCCGATAGCCCAAGCGTAAGTGAGTACGATAGAACAGGATGTAATGACGAAGAACGAAATGAATAAATCTTTAAGATCGTCTTTATTATAGATAATAACTTGACGTATCCAATCATTAATTATTCTTGAAGTATCCCTCTGTCTCGTAGACATTTTCATCAGAATGACTACACCAGTTGGTATTAAAACCTTGGATAAGTACGAATCCGAGGTTGTCAACCTTAGCGTGAAGGAAGCGGCCGAGCTATAGGAGATTGTTGAATTAGCAATGCTCGACCACATGACTGAGAAAGCACGCGAGCAGGAAATATTCTGCCGAGAGGACACGCCGACCGAGCGGCGTGCCCTCGGAGTATTTCTCTATCATGCCGGCTTGTCCTACCGACGAATCGAACCGTTCGTCAAGCGATCACATGAAACTGTTCGGCAATGGTTCCACCGGTTAGAGCATCTCTTCGAGCCAGACTGCCAAAATTAACCTGAGATGGCCGCCGACGAGACAAAAGTCGAAGTCGACGGCACCAAGGTTTTCGTCTGGGCAGCAATCGACTGCGAGACACTGGAAGTACCATATTTTGATGTTGCGCCCGGCCGTTCCAGCCTCGATGCACTCCTTTTTATTCAAGAAGTGTTACTACTGTGCCGCGGTCGCCCGCTGCTGCGGGCTGACCGCGGCCCCTGGTATGACTGACCACTGAAGTTGCTAGACTGTGACTCCCAACGAGAAACATGGGGAAATCGATCACTGATCGAAGCCTGGTTCGGTCTACTCAAGTACCGAACCAGGCGATTTTGGCACCGATTTCCCCTCCACAGCACCACGGACTCAACCAGATCATAGCTCAAAGCATTTGCCGCCTGCCACAACGCGACACTCTAACCTTGACACCGCCGTATGAATCCGTCCCGTACTCCAGCCTTTCCCGAAATTTCATACCCCAACTGACTTACCACTAGCTTAATGAGTACCAATATGTCTGAAATCGAAATCGTATGGGGAACTGGTGAAGGACAAACCGAATTAAGTGCATTCGATCAAGCTTTGCATTCTGGTGGCATCCATAATTACAATTTAGTAACTTTATCTTCGGTAATCCCCAAAGATGCAGATCTGCAAATAGTGGGAACTCATCAGCAAGAGTGGGATGTAGGAGAATTAGTGGCTGTAATTCTGGCTGAGAATGGATCCTTAGCACAAGGTGAGACGATAGTTGCAGGATTAGGATGGGCAGAGGCAGAAGAGGGAGGTATTTTCTTCGAGGGAAGTGGAGAAAATAGGAAAAATGTAGAAAAAAGAATCACACGAGGTATTGAAACGGCGAAATCTACTCGAGATTCTTGGAATTGGGATGAAACGATTCAAACAAAGGTCGTTGAACATACGGTCGAAACAGCCGGTGCAGTCATTGTTTCTGCGGTTCACCGTCCAGTATAATTGACGGCAGCCTCAATTATTCCTACATGAATAAAGTAACGCTCATTTTAGTACAAAATAGACTGATTAGTGGTTTTTTCCAATCCAGTCGAAAAATACCCCACAGTCAAAAATATTATATTCGTTGATATGATTCTACCGAGCCATGGGAGTTCAAGATCTTCAATCTGAGAGGTTTGATAGTCAGAATGGGCAAGTCACACTTGGAGAATTAGTAGGATCGGGAGCTGAA
The DNA here is from genome assembly GCF_042662885.1 of Halonotius sp. GCM10025705. NCBI lineage: Archaea > Methanobacteriati > Methanobacteriota > Halobacteria > Halobacteriales > Haloferacaceae > Halonotius > Halonotius sp. GCM10025705. The sequence continues at coordinate 157,468 of NZ_JBHSZD010000002.1, forward strand.
GGAGCAGTATACGAATTAGAACAGGATGCGGATTTAGTGGCTAAAATATTCGAAGATGGCGAAAAAAATGATAAAAAAGGGAAAATAGAGGCAATGATTAAGAACAAACCGACAGATCCAACTAAAAATAAGGAGGGTATACTATCACTAGTTTGGCCAGAGGACATGTTGTATGATAGATCAACTAACCAGTTCGTCGGATACCTCATGCCGTACAAAGATCTAGAGCAGAATAGTAACATAAGACAGTATGCAAGACAGGAGCTAGATTGGACTAGTAAACCCCCTGAAAAAATATATGCAATTGGATATAATTTAGCAGTTGCAGTGAAAAATATTCACAGTCAGGGTCATGCGCTTGGAGATATGAATCATCAGAATATATTTGTGAATAATAGTGGATACATCTCGCTAATTGATTGCGATGGATTCCAAATTCAGGGAAGTACCAAAACATATCGTGAAAGCCTACAGTTTCAGAGATACGCGCCACCAGAAGGGCGAGGTTCTACATTAGAAGAAGTACAACTCAGCGATAGATTCGGTTTAGGGGTTCATATCTTCCAGTTGTTAATGAACGGTTTCCACCCCTTCCAAGCGAAAGGTAGTGAAGCCGTTGTCAGGGGGATCAGAGACATGATCGTTGAAAATGAATTTGTCTATGGAAATCCGCAACCTGGGAAGATGGAACCACACCATCTTACGCCCGATTATTCCAAGTTGCCTTCAGATGTTAGAGATCTTTTCAGTGATTGTTTCTCAGGTGGAAAAAATATATACAAAACATCTCGACCAACACCGAGTGAGTGGATAGATACCTTTGGCGATATTCTAGGAGAGACAGAATCAGAACCACCCCGAAATAATGGTGGTTCCACTGGAGAGAATGAAACTAGAATTACCGGTCCAGATTGGTTCGACGAAGAAACCGCATCTGGAAATAACAATAATAAGAGTGGTAGCGCCCACTCGAAAATGTCAAACGATAGCAATGATTCAACTGACGATGCTGAAAAAAATGAAGTCAATGGCCCGGATGATCTTTTTTAGTTAGTCAGTACTTTTCAATAAGACTCATATAGGCTATCCAAACATATCATCGGTATCTGTAATATCATTTGAATTTGAGTCCTCGTCACTAGATGATTGCTCTGTGGATGAACTTTGAGTTGTGGCACCGAACATATCTTGAACATCAGTTACTGATGAAACTTCGCCGTCAGAATCTTTAGTCTCAGATTCAAGTGTGATATCTGTCTGTCTATCAAATAGGTCTTCTACCTCCGAAATCGTTCCAGGATCTGGACTTACATCGGTATCGACGACATCTCCAGTTGTCGGCGAGGTCTCTGGCGGAACCTCTGTACCGTAGACAGCAGCATGAAGGTTCGTTTCGATAGTGTTAATCAGGGTATCATCATTGGCTGATCCGATTATGTCATTGATAATGTCCAGAAAACTATCGAGAGTGAGTCTGTCATGGGTGCTGCTTGGATTTGTAGAGTTAGTCGGGATATCCGTGATTGACCCATCGTACTCAGCATTTATCGCATCCAGAACATCAACTAAAGACGCACTTGTGTTGGTCGTAATTGATGATCTAACCAATGAATTACACGACTCCCCTTTCGATAGGGCACCCTCTGAGAACTCCATTGAGAGGGTTCTCCGAGGTGATCAGATTGATATCGAGATGTGTTCAATGCTGCATGGCACTCCTCAGGTGAGATCATATCTTGGTTAAAAGTCAAATAAGCACCATAATAAACGGCCATCGCCTCAATAAGCCATTGCATGGATGCATCAGTTGAGAATTTTTGACAGGTATGAATATACTCGTGAACCCAGGTGTTATTTGCGACATCGAGACGAGCGTCGTCCCGAACCCAGTACGCATTACCGCCGGCATGTACCCCTCCTGGCCCCCAATTTACCGGGGCTGTTGGTGCCGCTATACACACCACTTCATCGTTACGACCGCTTACTCGAAACCACCTCGCTGCATAAGATATAGCATCAAGAATATCGTCAGGTGACTCGCTTAATGATGCTGCATCGGGTTCGATGAGTCTGAATCGTTGTCCAGCTGATCGGCGAGTATGTTCAGTATAGGACCCAAATACACTAGTCCGCCATCCTCACTTGCCACACCCTTGTCATCAACTGTTAATTGTCGCTCCATCGTAGTCCGTTGCTGGCAAGATCGCCATTTTGTCATAAGGTGTGGGGCTTCTAATATCGCCCACTCACCCAAATCAGCCATACTAGTCCCGGCGACTCCAAGCCGCGGACGCTCCGCTGGAATGGTGAGAGTCAATGATGGGTGGCGGCTATTATTTTGACAGATGAACGTTGAATCCCCCGTCTGCTTGAACCCATCAAAGTCATCAACGGTAGACCATTCAGGAACCTTTACTGCGATTTCTGTGATATTAGAGGGAACGGTATACTCTATGTGAGATTTTGCGTAACCCTCTTTATCTAGAATGCGAGATAGCGCGATTTTCTGAATTAATTGATCGCTCATAGTTTGGTTTGTCTGAATTTCCAGTCGGGTTCTTTTGAGAACTCAGTAAATGTGTCTTTTGGTTATGTCGTTTGATCAGAACTTGTCGAAGAGTTCTGTTGGATATCAGATTGTGTGGAGCTTGATCCATTGGTTGTAGTTTGATTTGTGGAAGATCGGGACTCATTAGAGGAATTTTGCGTAGGTTCCTTTTGAGGTGGATTCTCCGTTATGCAGCCGCCAAACGCGATTATAGTAACTATGCCAACAGCCCGCAAAAGGGAGCGACGTGTTTTCGAAGTCATGTATCTCTATCCGACAAACTCATACATAAATGTCTGTGATTGATCACTCTTGTGAACTACCCTACTCGATCCGGGCCGGCACCGTGAGATCTTAAAGAAATAGTAACAACGAAAGTAAATCCTGTTGAGATACTAAACGAGATTAGATCAAATTCATCATCAGGAAGTGGAGCTGTGGATTGTAGTTCTATATTAAATCTTTGGGAGTGTACATAATATTCGCTACCACCACAAACGATTTATACAAATATCCTAACAGTTGAGATGCAATACTCACCATGAGTGAAGATACACCTTCATTGACCAAGGATGAGGATCTCGACCCCACAGTAGCTCGTACTCCTACAGTCTTGATTTTGGATACTTCGGGGTCGATGGACTGGGATATTGACGGTATGGACAAGAGCCGAATTGACTTTCTCAATGATGGCCAAGAATACTTCAAGGATGAAATCGAGAATAACAATCATGCAGCAGTACGAGTAGATATTGGAGTAGTAACGTTTGGTAGTGGGGTAACTGTAGACCAAGAAATGATAAATATTGAGGATTGGGAGCCAACAGAACTCAAACCAAGTGGAAGAACACCGATGGGGGAAGCAATTGACGAGGGCTTACAGTTACTCGAAGAGAGAAAAGACGAATACAAAAACGATGCTCTCCCGTACAATCGACCCCTTGTATGGCTACTAACAGATGGAGAGCCGACAGATATGGAGGTCGGAGATCAGACGTGGGATAAGGTGCAAAATTTGATTGATGTCGGAACTGATGATAAACACTTCCTCTTCTTTGCAGTTGGTGTTGGAGACGATGCAAATATGGATAAACTAAATAAATTAACATCTGTCGTCGGTAAAGGCCAAGGCAAAACGTTCCCACTGGAGGAAGGGATGTTCGATGAGTTCTTCCGAATCGTATCAGAGACGTCGCAAAAGGCGTCCGAACAGGATTCTGAAGCAGAAGATGTGGCAGAGGAAGTAGAAGAAGTTGCATCGCAGGTTGATGCAAACAGCGCATAGACGCTAATGTCTCATAGCTTTTCACGAAATCCCAAACTGGTAGGATGTTCTGTGCAGGGCCCCGGCCACGAGGAGGAAGATTTGCCGTGTCAAGATTCATGGAATAAAACCCAGTTGGACGATGGAAGTTTCGCAATCGCTGTTGGAGATGGTCTCGGAAGTGCAAGCCATTCCGACATCGGGTCTGAAGTAGCTACAGAGAGAGCGACGGAGTACCTCGAGAACTTTTTGTCAACGACAGATTCAATCTCAGAGAAGGAAGGAAAAGAAGAAGCTGAAAAATGCATTCATCGCCGCAAGAGAAGCCGTAAAGAAGGAAGCTGAGAGTCGTGATGAAACTGTGAGCGATTTAGAAACCACGTTATTGGTTGTAGCTGCGGATACGACGGGTATTGTAGGGGGAGTCGTCGGCGATGGTGGGATCGTGAGTTGTAAAGCTGGCTCGTATGAGGCCTTTGTACCCAGAGAAATGTCGATATTGGATATTGAGGAACAACATAAAACAGTTCCTTTAATGACAGAAAATTGGGAGGAGTCTTTTCGATGTCGGTATCAAGACGGCGTAGACTCGATCGCGTTGTTCTCTGATGGAATTGATCCTTGGGCCTGGGACGGACTGGATGGAGTGAAGACCGAATATTTTGATAAAGTGATATCCTTTATTAGGGCTATTGAGGACACGGAGGAAGCAAAAAAGGAACTTTGTGCGTTTCTTGATAATGATCATCATCGTAAATACAAAGCTGATGATAAAACCCTCGCAGTAGGCGTCTTCTCAAAAACAGAAGAGCCCTCGGAGCCCACAGAGGATGATAGTATCGAAGAGGCAGACTCCGAAGATGAGGGTAGCGTAGAAAAACCAGACACCCAAAAGGATAATCAAAATAGTGATGAGGAAGTTGAACCAGAATCTGGTGTCCAAGAAGACTTTCAAGAAGAAATAGAGGAGGATGAGAAGGAGCAAACCGCCGGAAAGAAACACGATCAATCCTCAAAACTGGAATCAGAAGATACTGAAAACTATCTTTCGTTTGAAGGAACCCTGGTTCCTGATGAAAAGGTAGTGTTTGAATTTCACTCGGAGGAAACGGATGTCAAGGGAAAATGGGTGGCCATTAATGATAGTAAGTTAAAAAGAATAGATGAAGTTGGAGAGGTGGAGTTTGAAATTCCATTTGCCGATCAATTAGAAATTGGAGTTTACGCTGACAGTGTCTCAAATACCGATCCGGAAGATAGCGAAACCACCTGTTACTTTCATACAGTAATTGATCTTAACTCAACAATTAATATCGAAGTAACAGATGAACGGAATCAAAACGAATTTCTGAATATCACCCTCGGGAATGCCGACAAGAGAGTTCAAGGCGCGGATGTTTTCATAGATGATGAACACTATGGTGAAACTAATGAGTCGGGGATGATAGAATGCGAAGTAGACAGCGAAATCACTAACCCGACAATTAGAATTGAGAAGGGAAATATAGTAAAAAAAAGAAGCGTTTTTTTAGAGGATTTTAATATAAACGTGTCATGTTGGCCGATTGTCTTGCCCTACAGAGATGCAACTGTAAGTATTGTAAACAATAACGGAAAACCTAAAGAGAGTGTTAGTCTATATGTAGACGGCAACAAAGTCGGAGACACAAATAAAAGCGGAAATATATCTATTACCATTCCGTTTACGTTCAATTCCAGAATAAAAGCAAAGTATGATCGATCTGAGACGGAAAAGACTGTATCTCCGTTAAGAAATCTCCTGATTGTAGTAGTCATGATCGCAGTTATAATCGCAACACCACTGATATTACTTACTAAAGGACAAACTATAATATGATAATGACCGACAACTAATAATACAGGATCTAATGAACGTGAAGCCTACAAGACGCTCATTGCTCGCAGGAGTAATCGGGTCAATCTCACTGTTTTCTATACGGGGTTGCACAAGCAGGATCAGCCACTGAAACAGACTGGAGTAGGTATCCTTGGCTGTCAGACGGGTTTGATATCGCCAATACGCGGTCAGCGACTGAATATGAATTAGGAGACGAAACAGATGACTCATGGAACCGTGCTATAGATGACCCTCGTGGAGATAGCTCCCTCCAGACGAATCTATCTAGTCCCATCCGGTCACATCGATCGATTATTTATACAACAGAAAAGGCGGTAGTGGTTCGTGGAAGTAGTGATGGAGCATTAATCTGGCGGAAGGAAAGTCCACAACATTGCAACCCTGATACAGCCCCAACAGTCGCTGAAAATACTATCGTAACCGCCGATAAGCGAGTTGCCGGGTGGGATATTAGCACAGGTGACAGAAAGTGGGAGGTTGAGTTACCAGGAGCATCAGCCGCAGCACAAATCAAGAATAGTAACGGCAGTATCTATGTGCCTTATGCTGGCGGACTGAATGGTGGAGTAATTTCAATAACACCTGGAGAAAAAATAACCACTTGGTCGGTTTCAATGGATCACGCTGTATCCAGTGGTGCTGTAGATAATACAGGTATATACATTATTGACGATGATGGCCTGCTACGGCACATTTCGAATGGTGAAGTAATTTGGGAGATTTATATGAGTGGCAATTCGTTTGGTAGTCCCGACATAGCAGGCTACGAGGTTCAAGCTCCCATATTAACAGACAATGAGGTAGTGATTCCCGGAATAGAAATTCCCTCTGAAGGCACCCGTCGTGGCGCAATATTCAGATTTGACCAAGACGATGGTGACTATCTTGGCGCAAACAGAGATGTACCGGTTATACAGTTTGATGGTGTTGTTTACAATGATACAATCATTGTCGCAAACGAGTCTGGAGTCATCGCTTCAGTCGATTATCAAGGGTATGGAACAGATTGGGAGAGATCACTCGATCAAAGTATAACGACTGACCCCATTGTGGTCGATAAAACCGTTATTGTTGGAACTGGAGACGGAATCATATATGGATTTAATGCGGATGACGGCAATACACTGTGGGACTATCAGGTATTGAATGAAAGAATCTCAGGAGTAATCGGTGGTCAAGATTCGATCTACACAGGAGGCTTCTACAATTCTATTGGAGGTATACATGATAGTCAAACAGTGAGTGCGCGGTCTGAATTTCAGAATTCGCTACGACAGTTACATACGGGAAAGACATACGGGATCGATACTGCAAAGGCCACAGCAAAACTCTCAGAAGCTTCTGAAAGCCTCTCAAATAGAGAATATGAGGCTGCGATCGAACATGCCAAAGAAGCTCGTGAAGTGATTGGCAATGGGGTTTCAATAGTTCGAGAAACCCAAGATACGATACGGTCGGTTAGACAATCCGCCAATACTATTGGGAATCAAACAAGTTACAACACGGCAGAAACGCTAACTAAAATAAATAAAGCAGAAACTGAACTCCAGAATCGTAACGTCCAAGCTGCGAATGAGTTAGCATTGGAAGCAGAGTCAGAAATCAAAAATATAGAATCAGAATTTAAGAACGCCACCACTGAAATAGATAATTTAAATCAATCAATTAGTGAAGCACGGGAAAAAAATATAACAGTCACAAATGCAACCAGCACCCTCACAACAGCAAGAGACCAGCTACAGAATGGTGCATTTAACGAGGCCACTAGAACAGCGAATAATTCGAGAGTCGAGTTATCAATGCGAATCGAATATATCGAACGGTATCGTAATAAAAGACAAGAGTTGACCGAGTCGTTTGAAACTGCAAGCAATGAAGCGATCAACGTAACCGAAGGTGAGAAATTGTATACTCAGGCCTCACAGAATTTTTCACAACAGGATTATGAGAATGCGAATGATAAGATATCACAGGCGGTAAATGTAACTCAAAACACCATCGAAAACGCCCAAATTGCAACACAACTAATCAAAAAAGTCGAGGGTTTTTCACCAATTCAACCATTTGTTCAAACCTTAGCAAAAAACATGGGTAGTCAAGATCACCTCACTACCGCCAAAGAAGCATACAACAATGCCCAATATGCGAAAGCAGTCGAATCCGCCGAAGCTGCGCGATCAGCGCAACGGAATGCAAGAATTATTGTTTTAGCTGGTGGAGTTTCTACAGTCAGTGGCTACGGATATTACCGATATAATGATAGATCGTCTTAGTCTCAAAACATCTGACATCGTTGTCAGTGCTCACAGTTGGCTTCTCGTCTCTCTCACTCCGAACTACTACTCTTAATAGCCTGCAACTCCCTAATGTTGCCACCTCCAGTATCCCACTGATCAGTACAATTCGAAAACGGAGGGTGTCGGTTGCGAGGCGTCAGTCAGTAATTAGTAGAATATGCTAACATATGGCCGTACTCACTTGAACCGGCAGTATCACCGATCAAGCCAGTAATGCCAATCGGAGACGGCCTGTTCGGTATCGTCGCTGGCCTCAACAGGTTCCAGTTGGCTCAACGGGACGCCGAACTCTCGATCCATCCAATCAATCGTCACGAACTGCTGGCTAAGAGATGGTTCTGAGGATGGCTTGCCGATGACGCGAACCGTCTCACCTTTTTCGAGCGGCGATACTTCTTGCTGTTCAATACACCGGGCGTCAAACGGGAAGTCCATCGTCTCCTCCAAGTAGATATGCCACCCCATAGCCTGTTCGTCTTGGTAATAGGCGTCCACAATGATCTCCATCTGTATCCGCTCTTCACGTTCTTCGTCTCGTTCAACCATATCTCTGCATTCACATCTCAGTCCTAAGGACTTCGGGCTGTCAGCCAGCAACTGCTGGGAGTATTAGGACACACCGTTTGCAAAATGAAACACCCCATCTGGTGTTGAGGTCAGGTAGGTCTTCACCATGTTCAACACTGAAGAACCGAGACACCAGATGGGCGCTGAAACTAACGTTAGCGGTGGTAATAAAATCGTCTCTTAACCAGATCAAGTGATTTAGCTTGGAACAGCACTGGATACCAGTGTGTGCTGCCCCTACTCTATCACTCTTACCGCCAGACGAACTATTTGAATCTGTAATCAGATCGATCACTAATCAGTGAATCATGTCAGAGACACGATCAAGCCTCTATGAGAACCCCGAGACAGGAACCCGACAGTCAGTCTACGACCTCGCAATTGGTGCAAGACACGCGCCATTAGACAAGAATCCAGAGACAGGCCCTGACGATGCTATTCGGTTCAACGGTGATCTCTACGTCCCGGTCGTTGAATCATAGTCGGTGAGAGAGTGAGACCATCGAAATCGGACATTCTCATGGCGAACCTTCTGTGTTCTACCGGAGTAATTGTGAACCTCCAACACTGGGCCGGTACGTTCTCGATAATCTCCACGCTGCCAAATCTGCTGGCACAGGATATCAAACGCTTATATACAACCACGAAGAATTCCAATCCGAAATGACTGACCTCATTGTCAAATCAGGTGTGAAGGAAGTACTGGCAGATCACGCAGTCTCAAGCGACTTCTACGACGCATTCAACGAAGAGGTCGCTGACCTGATTGAAGAAGCCGCCGAACGCGCTGAGGCAAACGACCGGAAAACAGTCCAGCCGCGGGATCTCTAATCCGGAGAACAGCCGTCCTACTTACCAATTAAAAGACCCATAGCGTCTGCTCCTTTCACCACTAGTCCCGCCCAACTGCAAGTTTTCCAGAATTTGTCGGCTCCAAAGACTTCAGACCAGTCGAAACAACACACCCCGTCATCGATATGTAATCGACCACAAGCAGTAGCACGTTTTCATAGTACCAGCATATCGAAAGAGGCAGTACGGGAGGGAGCAGAGACCACCGCCTGCCTCACCAAGCTGGCAAAGTGAGTCTACGGTGTGGCTGTAAGTTCCTACCAGCCACGTGAAGTTCTCGAATGTAGTGATAAAATTCTTGTTGTAAAAATTAGATGTCTAATACAAAAACGAGTAGCCCCATTTGTTGGAATATAACGGACTCTCACTGCCGGATTTGTGTCAGAGCCCACGACGCTGTTGATCGAACATCTGGTTCCTCGTCGTCAATGGCACACTCCTCAAGCCGAGCAGTCGCATCTTCAGCACTGAGGTATCCAAGTCCCCAACAAGCATTCTCCCGGACGATTTGATCATCATCATTCAGCAACTCGATTAGGGTGGGGGTGAGTGGCTCGACGGCCGCCGGGAAATCCTCAGCGACACGACTCAGAGCACCTGAGGCGTTGATCCTGGTGTAGGCATCATCCGTCTCCAGTAACGGTGCAATGTCATCAACATACGGCTCAATGACATCCGTATGCACCGCCGCAACATCAACGATCAGCCCAATTGCGTTGTTCCGGAGTTTTGTGTGCTCGGCGTCGAACAACGCAACCAACTCGTCGACCATGTCAACCCCGACGCTTGGATCTTCGCTGACAATGCGGCCCAGTGCAGCCGTGGCATTCAGTCGAACTTCATCGGCTACATCATCGTCCAACACAACAGTTTTCAGCGATTCTGCATGCGGTTGTACCGCCTCAGGGTACTCACCTGTGATTCTGGAGAGCGCGTAGACCGCTTGTTTCCGACACTCGGCGTCGGTTTCGCTTTCGACAATAGCGGCCAACGGAGAGACTGCTTCAACGACATCGTCGGGATTCTCCACAGCAACGACTGCCAGACAGCGAGCTGCTGCGGTTCGAGCGAGCGTTGCTTCAGCCTCCAGATATGGCATGATATCGTCACTCACTGGAGCAATCGCTTCAGCTTCTGTCCCCCCAATCCGAGCTAGTGTGAGTAACACATCCACTTTTCCGGGCGTCTCATCAAGCGTCAGCAGGGTTCGAAGGATTGGGATGGCTGGGGTGCAGTCTTCGGGTCGGACTGCAGCAACCCGCTGGAGGGCTTTGAGAGCGTCTTCGTCTCGTGATCGAGGGCCATCGGCCCGATCCAAAATGCCCAGCAGAGCGGAGATATCAATCGCCTCTGGATGGATATCGGCGAGTCGGCGAAAGGCAGTCGCTTTCTCGGTAAGCGAATCGAAATCCGACATGAATGCCTCAGGAGTAGGCCGAACTACTGAGAGCAACTCGATGTTCTCGAACTCGACACTGAAGCCCGAAGCCGCCGGATCAATCGGTGTACACTGCAGTGTCGAGTCAGCGCGAGGCTCATCACCAATCGAAATATCGTGGCACAGTACTGATCGCTCCGTGCCCTCCTCCATGTAATCGGCTCGTAGGCGGGAGCCTCAGCGTATTCATTGAGAAACGAGACAAGATCGTTCGGATCGGCTGGCATGATCCCGGCCATCGTCGGCAGGCCGCCATCAGTCGACATATCCTGGACCCACGGCAGATCAGGATCGATTAGTCCCTGCTTGACCGCCGGGACAAACTCCCAGGCGTGGTAATGCTCCCAGCCACTCACGTCGCTCAGATCCAGATCGTCGATGACAACGAACTCGTCAGCCTCTGGATGGAGATCAGCGATCAGCGAGAGCCGTTCTCGCCGCTTCGGGAACTGTTCGTATCGCCCACTGGGTAGTTTTGCACCTAACCACTGCTCCCAGTCATCCTCGTGTCGGCCAACGATATCCACAACACCCGGGATCGCCGCTTCCTCGGCCAAGTCCTGGTTACCGATTGCGTAGACGGCATGCGATGTCTCGTGGGCGAGATATCGAACCCACTCCAATGGAACGGCCTCATGCCGAGGGTGAGGATTCACATCGACCGTCCAGTCGCGGTCGAACGCAAATACAGTCACGACTCAGTAACCTCCTGTGGTGTTGCTGGAGCGTCTTCACAGAGCGTCCCAAGCAGATCCACTTCCTGTTGGAGCGTCTCGTCATCGACGGCCTCAATCTCGTCGGTCAGATAGTTACGTAACTCTGCGAACTGCTCGTTATACTCATCGGGCACGACCAATGGCACGGATTCTCGTTCGTGTTGGCCACGCTGGTCGGGGAGTAGCCAGTCGTCAACACCGGTGGCATTGTCGGCCCGACTATGCACCTCGCTGGCCCAGGAGCGCAGACTACGGGCGTACCGCGCCAACGCAATCGCCTTCCGGACGCCGGCATGTCCGTAGGTCTCGGTTGTCTCCGGCACAGTAACGCTTACTCGTTCAGTGTGCTGACCACCGTTTCGTTCCGTCCAAGAGGCCTGTAGTTCCAAGTCGGGATCTGAGCTCGTCTGGGTCAGCCGGACGAGAATAACGCCACCACGAGCCTCTCCCTCCTGTTTGGCTGATGGGAACAGCGTCCCAACATGCATCAGTCGCTCAGTGGCATCCTCAGCAGTCGGCGACCCATGGACAGCCGCGATCTCGTACCCGTCGGCCTCAACCTCAAGGGTAAGATCGTAGACCAGCGGTGTGACCATGTAGTCGAACTCGTCACCAAGTCGCTGTTTGAACTCCTCCGCTGAGTGGATGAAGTAGTGATTCGCCCCACGAATCCCCGACAATGTCTCTGCTAACTCGGCGTTAGCGTCCAATCCCATCCCAACAAATGTTGTGTGGATGCCTTCGACAGCAGCCTCCGCAAACAGCTCAGTTAGGGCATCCTCACCAGTCGTCCCGGCATTCGGCATCATGTCGGTCATGAAAACGACTCGTTGCTCACTATCGCCCTGCAGTGTTTCATCGACCAGCATATCAACGGCAGCTTCGAATCCATCAGCCAGGTTCGTACTTCCGCCAGCCGTGATCTCACGAATGTGTCGCCGAATCGCGGGCATGTCTGTACTGCCGACATCACGGAGCGGCTTTGCGACGTGGGCCCTGTGGTCGTATAGCACTACCCCAGGCGGTCTTCGGGATGTAGTTGCTCGGTCAACGCACACAGTGACTCGATTGCCGCCTCCAGCTTCGTTGCGGTGGCCTGTTCGGCTTCCTGCTTGCGACCATGCTCGTCGTAATAATACTGATCGAACGCACTGTCCATCGACCCTGAGATATCAAGGACAGCCACGAGGTCAAGCCGTGGTCGGTGGAAGTCCTCGACAGAAAGCGACGAGTCCAGCCCAACAGAGAGATACTGTTCTGTCTCACCGGTGATTGGGTGATCACTAACGGCAGCTGCATACCGTGGTGCGAACAGGGCCTCGGTCTCGGCCCGTTGTCCTGTCTCGAAGTGATAGTCGTAGAACAACCCCTCGTCGCTGATTGCTTCGGGTTGTGGCGTATGGCCTGCCGCGATGTTCTCTCGGAAATTGGCGACATCTTTCGCCCCACCGGCGGCGAGTCCAACCGTCTCTTGACTCGCCATGCTTGCGTCAGCAGTTGGGGCTGGTTCCGCCAAAGCGTCCGTAACGATGTTATCGACGTGACCGCCGCCCCGGAGGTCTCGTTCGTTCAACTGCCGACCACACGACGTACAGACGTATTCCGGTGGTGTGACCGATGAGTCACTCCCCATTGGAATCCAATCATCGACCATATCGCCGTCATCGTCGATGGCTTGCATCGACGACTCACTATCGAGGATTCCGTACTGATCATCAAGGGACAATTCAACGCTCGCTTGCTGTAGTTCGGCGTCAACCGCATCGGCGATAGACCCTGGTCGAACCGTCCCATCACAGTGCGGACAGTCCTCGGAGATGGTCGCCGCTGCAGCCACCGGTGATGCGCCAAGCACTCCAGCAATGCGATACTGTTCGCCGGTTTGGAGCCCACGGATGGGGTTTCTGTCGGGTGCCACAAGGAGGGTGAACTGCGTATCCGACCGGTCGGCGACCACCAGCCGTTGGACGGACTCGTCCTCACAGTCGACCGTCCGCTGTGAAATGAATTCGACCGCGAGTGTATGTCGCGTTCCGTCGGTGATGTCAGCGTGCGTTGTATTCATGGGTATTGATGACTGCCATCTCCCGGGCAGCCAGCGGGTAGTTGGTAGCGGTGACCTCGCGTTTCCCGGAACCAAGGGAAACAAACACCATTGCAGTGTCTCTTATTTCGTATCTACACTCATCACTCAGAACCAAGACTGTATAAATCCATCGCCCAAGAACACTTAGATGACTGTATAAAAATTATTACCTGCACTGCAGTGTAGTTTCTCTAAATTGTGCGACAGAGCCAGAGTACAAAATAGGTTATCTGCTGTATTTGCTACGTTACACTGTAGAGTATTGATCCGAAACAGTCATTGCGACGGTGATCATAGATGAACCAACGCTACAATGTCGATTGACGCTGGAGATGCGCTTGTTCGTTCTCTACAGGAACATAATCCATGGTGGGAAGACGGACGCGATGGGGTTGACTTGCCTACTCGCAAGAAGAGTGACTTCTATCCACTTGCTCGACCAGATGAACCTGGCAGCCGAGTTGAGGATTATCAACTGTTAGCACTCGTCGGTCGCCGTGGTGTTGGGAAGACGACGCTGCTGCACCAATTTATTCACCACCAGATCGAGGCTGGTATCGATCCAGAACGGTTTCTCTATCTTCCGTTTGATGCTGATCCGCTGTATCAACTCCAGTCCGATGAGCAACTCCAACGAGCGGTGCGATACTATGAGAGCCGTATCTTGGGTCGCATTGACTCCAATGAGCCCCACTTCATCGTTATCGATGATATCCACCTGATTGAGCATGCGAATAAGCCAACCATCGACGGCTGGGGGAGAGCTGTCGGCGGATTGCTTGAGGATACACCGGGGCGACACCTACTAAGTGACTGCCAGTGCCGGGCTGCAGATTGAACGTGAACTTGGGTCAGCTTCGATCCCAGACAGTGAGTATACTATCCAACCGGTGCTCCCCGAGAAGTTCCGTGATTATCTATTCTCGTTGTATCCAGAACTCGAAGAAGATGATGATACCCGCGTAAGCCCGTCGTCGCTACGAAGTGGTGACGAAAGTCTCCCAACAGCACTGCAAACCGGAGATGTTGAGCCTCTCATCGAGAATCTACAAGCCAAATACGAGCAGGTTGCTGATGACGAGCGTCGAATTCAGTCACAAGTTGTCGAGTTCCTTGCGATGGGTGGGACGCTCAGTTACGATCTCGATGGGCCAACAAAATCGGCCAGTGAGGTCTCTGCAAGTGACTACACCCGCCTACGCAACGATGTCCGAAATGCGTTGTATCAGGAGGTACCTGGCTTTGAATCGATTCAGACTATCGCCGACCTGAGCGACTTTGTGCCCTCGCAGCTCGTAATGGTGGGGCCGAACCGTTCCGATACCAGGAACTCGTGGAGCTATTCGACGTTGATCGGCGGACGATTGCCGATAGCTATCTGCCAGCGCTCGCAGAGCTCTACTTGCTAACAGGGATCACAGAGTACGACAACAGTCGCCCCCGATCCGTCCGGCTATATCTTCGAGATACTGGCTTGGTGACAGCACTCGCTGACGGTGATGCGGCAGCAGTGCGAAATGATTTCGACCGAGAGGCAGATCTTGCCCGTGTCGCTGCCTTTGATCATACGATGCGATTCGCCTACGGGATGCAGGTAGCAGTCGGCGACGCTGCTTCCCCATCAGTCAAATATTGGCGTGGTCGTGAGGGTGAGGTTGATTTTGTCTTCGAAATAGAGGGAACACCGGTGCCGGTTGGACTGGCCTATCAGTCAGGGCAATACGACTCAACGGTGGCAGCACTTCGAGAATTCAAACAAGAGTATGATGCACCGGTTGGGTTTGTACTCGCTGGCAATACAGTCGGAGGCTCCCAGCCGATTGAACATCTCGGCGAAGGGGTTGTTCAGCTGCCGTATTGGTTGTATCTGCTGCTCTGCTGAAAATGGACGATTTAGTATGTCTGCGGCGGTCTCTCAAGAATATCGAAGATTTCCTTGGCTCGGTATTCCTTGTTACGCTGTTTACCTGTGACCTCCTCTAAGACACCGTCTGCTTCGAGATCGCCGATGGCACGATAGGCAGTTGACCGCTCAATATCGAGCATTGCCGCAACGGTCTTTGTGGTCACGTATGGTTGCTCAAAGAGGCGGCACGCTAAGCGGTTTTTTGCGTACTGGACGCCACCATATTCCTCCTCATAGCGACGACGTAACGTGTCTAATGCCACGGTCCGATTAACAGACTCCTCGGCTTGCTGAGCCACCCCTTTGATGAAAAACGATACCCAGTCCTCCCAGTTGCCGTGGGCTCTCACCCCGTCCATTCGGTCAACATACGTGGCTTTGTTCCGGTTGAAATACTCGCTGAGGTAGAGATTCGGCCGTGCAAGCAGTTCGGCATCGTATAATTGTAGCGTGATGAGAAGGCGACCAAGCCGCCCGTTCCCGTCACCATACGGGTGAATCGTTTCAAATTGGTAGTGGAAGAGCGCGATATCCACAAGCGGATGATAGTTGCCTCCAGTTCGGTAATACGTGATGAGTGCATCCATCAACCCCTCAACTTCACCCGGGACTGGAGGCAGGAAGTCGCCAAGATAGTTTGGCACGGTCTTATATCCACCAATCGTGTCAGTCTCGATCCGATCCGCTGGAACATCTGTGAGAAGCGTCTCGTGTAGATCATGCAGGAGTGCAACAGAAATCTCACCGCCGTCCGCAAGTGTTTCAATGCCCTCCTTGATAGCCTGCTCGTAGTTGAGAACCTCTTGGGTATCTTTTGTCTCCGCTTGGCTGGTCGTTGGGTCTAGCTCCGAATCGAGACGGTGAGTTTCGAGGCTGTAGAGGGCGTTGTAGTCGATATCAGCGCCTTCAATTTCGGCTGATTCCATCGCTTCTTTCCGGAGCAGAGACGTATACAGGATTGGCGGAAAGTCGATTTCAAGGCTGATGCCGCTGAGTTTGCCGAGCCAGAAGGTTGCCTCGGCAAGCAGGTCGTAAAACTCGTCATCTAGTGCAAGATCTCTTGCGGGCGGGAGCGGTTCCGGCCGATAATATGACTCTCTCCCATAGGAGATGAGTTTCCCGGGCGCAGCGTCTTCAATTTCCAACTCTCTCATGCACGTACCTACTTCATGTACCAGAAGCAAATGAATTTAATGGCTCTAAATGCAAAGAATAAGAATAGACTTGCCCTCTTATTGTTATTTAAGAATTCATGCGCAAATAGTGTGCGGAATTATCTTTACTCTTCTCACATTCTTCGCACAGTTCAATGTGATCCGGCTACAGAGATGTCGCTCGGAAGTGTTTTTTAGCTCACTGGCATCGCTATTCACATGTCGTCCTCCGTTGTTGCTGACCTCCATTCACATACGACAGCTTCTGATGGCACCCTAACCATTGAGGAAATCCCTACGGCCGCGAAAGAGGTAGGAGTCAACTGGGTTGCTGTCACTGATCATGATCGTATCCACTCCGGACTAGACGACCCAATTACGACCATTGATGGAATCAATATCATCCGAGGAATCGAACTTCGTGTCCAGACAGACACGCAGCGAATCGATCTCTTAGGGTACCATGTCGAACCCACAGAAGAACTCACAAGCGAGATTGCGCGACTCCAAGAAAACCGCATCAACCGTGCTCAAAAAATAATTGCCTGTGTCGAAGCAGAGCCGGAGTCTCGCTGGATATCGACCCAAGCTCTGGGATTGGACGACCGCACATTGCAACTGCTATCGATGAAAGCGATGCGCCGTATGGCTACAAGGAAGCATTTGAGGAACTCATTGGGAATGATTGCGACTGTTATTTTGCCAGAGAGATCACTGATGTTGATGAGGGCATCAGACTCCTGAAAGACGCTTGTTCTGTCGTTGGATTGGCGCATCCGTTGCGATACGATGATCCAGAAGCCGCACTTAAGATTACAGACAAACTTGATGCCGTCGAACGATATTACCCATACGGAACAGAGGTCAATACGAGCATCGTAGATCGTGCTATCGAACGCAACGATTTACTGGTGACCGGAGGGAGTGACGCACATAACAAACGCCTCGGACAAGCTGGGCTATCCAAATCACAGTTTGAGGAATTCAGCACAATGCTCCATCCATAATATATGACCGATACCGCAGATTCAGTCTCCGAGTTCGACGGCCGTCCCCCAATCGTCGAGATCAGCGATATTCACGGCTACCTCGAAGATGCCCGGAGTGCACTCCTGACTATCGGCGATACCGACGGACATGAACCGATCATCACTGTCGACGACAGCGACACAATCCACTGGGCTGACAACGACTACGTGCTCGTGATCAATGGCGATGTCATCGACAGAGGCCCCGACAACAAAGCGTCCCTAGAGATGGTCTTGCGGCTTATTTCAGAGGCCCCGGCGGGTCGTGTTCAATACCATATCGGCAACCACGAAATGCCGATCTTGGTACCAGCAGTACTCAGTTGGCGCGATACATACTCACATGCGATGGCTCAATCAAACCGTGAATCGTTCCTCAATCGTGTTATTGAGGGAGAAGTGACAGCAGCATTCGAGGGCCATTCGTATGTCTACAGCCACGCTGGGAGCAACGAAGCCTTTGACCCACAGGAGATCAACGAACAGCTTCGGGCGGCCGCTGAGGAACTCCTCGATGCCATCGGCGAACCTCATGAACCAGCAATCCAAGAAGAGATCGTCGAGCAGTATAATCGGATCTTCGAGTTAGGCGAAGGCGGTGGGAGAGGGCCGTCTGCTGGACTGTGTTGGCTTGATTTCAGGCATATCGAGGAGTCAGCACCACCACAAATTGTGGGCCACTCGATGCATACCAAGGCGACCAGAAAGGGCGATGTGGTCTGTGGGAATGTAATCCGACAAAATCAACGTTCTCAGGGTGGTGAAGGGGTGTTAATGGAAACGCCTGGTGAGGTCAAGTTCTTCCATCGAACCCCCAATGGATCGGTTGGCGTAGAGGTAATCTAGCTCGCAGTGATCGGCGATTGAATGGCTGATTCCCGTAATATGAGCAATGGAGATTTTGATAGTTAACACCGGTAGCTGGTGACATCCTCCGCGTCGTGAACGACGCGGCTTCCCGTACCGCAACGTTGGGATATTTGCTGGTCTACGGTACTACCTGTTCTTGTGGGACTATTTCACCCGTTGATTTGTCGAACAGGTAGACCGAGGGCTGTGTCAGACAGCCGTTACTCCTATCCTGAGACGGATTCGGAGTTATCTTTTGTCTAATATTCTCTGCGCCATTGCAGTCGGCGTTAGCTACCAGTCCGCAAGAATCGCACACGTACAGTCCACGTTCAACACGGTTGCTATCGGCTGTATCACCACACTCACAACATGTTTTCGACGTGTTCCATTCGTTTTCTTTCAGCACCTCAATACCGTGTGCTTCGCCCTTGTAGTTGAGATACTGATACAGCCGGTCAAAGGCCCATGTATGTAGCCACTTGTTCGCCGTCTTCCCGAGATCGTCTGACCGGACATCTTCGGGCCAGCCAACAACGAGTGTCCCGACACCACGATCTACGCACTCCTCGATGATCGTTTTCGTGAGCGTGTGGTAGAAGTGTGTCTCACGCCGGGTTCGCTTCTGTCGCAGGCGTTGGGCTTCTTCTGATGGGCCGTTTTCACCTTCAGTATCGTACTCTTGTTGCTGGAAGTAGTGGTTGTCCTGCTTGATTGTATTGCCGGGGTACAACACGTACTCGTCGGGGAAGGCGACAGCAGCAATGTTCGACACACCGAGATCGACACCGGCAACGCCATCGCCGGGTGAATCAGGTGTCTCCATCGTCTCTTTGACGACAAAGTGGACTTCCCACTCGTCACCGTTCCAGACCGCTCGCACGTTCTGGACGGTATCAACCTCGCTGAGAGCAACGTCGTTGCGGGCTTCAAACTCACAGAGTATGAAATCACCCCAGCCATCCTTCAGGTTCTCACCTTTCGAGAGGCGCACCTGATCGTGCTTAGTGTCGAGTTTGAACCCGTCTTCTTTGAATGTGACTGTTGAACGTGGCCGTGTATCGTACTCCTTACGGTAGCCGGGCGGGTTCACTGTCTGGTCTGTGTGTCGCACGTCAAACCACGACTGGAAGCTGTCTGACAATTCTTCAATGATTGCCTGACTTGATTGTGAGTTGAGGTTCTTCCAGCACTCTCTGGTTTTCATGTAGGCTTTGAGTGAACTAACATCAGGTATCTCACCAATGGCGTCCCACACACGATCAACCGTCCACCGTGCGACGTTCCAGAGTTTCGAGGCAGCGTCCCCGAGCGCATCCAAATCACTCTGCACTCGGTGCTGGTTTGTGATATGACCAACATAGGTGCGAGTGACCTGAATCGCCATACATAGACTATATTGTTTGTCTAACTTATTTCTATCGGTGGAATATCCAGTCGGCCATCGTTCGTGGTTTAGGAAACACTCATGTCGGATTCACGCCCGGCCTGAAGGCCGGGATTCTCTCCTTGTTACAGATAGCCTTTCAATATAGGCCAGTGGCATGGTAGGCAATACCTATCAGCATAGTTATTGCCATTATGATTGTTCGGTTCGTTTTGATGTATATCTCACAGATGGTGACTACAAAAGCCTCCACTCTGGATGAGATCGTTGCAAAGGTGACCCGGTTTGTTGAGAATATACCTGATGGGAGTCGGATATCGGAAAGTTCGTTTAAATCGAGACACCGGGCGGTTCTCGTCGCTACTGGGCTCTTTGTCCCGTTCATTTTCGGTGTGAGCCGATTGACCGGCGTTGAGTCAGTCACTGGAGCTGAGTTGCCAGTTATCCCGCTTTCACACTCAATTGCCGGTGTCGGTATCGTCGTCGGGCTGCTCGTGGCTGCGCTGTCCCCTCTTTCCACAGACGGGTGCGAACGGCCCTCTCATCGTTTGCATTCATGACGAATGCGGCAGTGCTGGCGTACTTCTCGGGTGGGTTCATCGAAGCCCACTTCCTCTATTTCGTTGGTGTCGGTGTCGTTGCTCTGTATGAAGACTGGGTTCCGTTTGGCGTTGCGATTGGATATGTAGCCGGACAACACAGTGTGTTCGGCCTTATCGAGTGGTTCACAGTGTACAACCACCCAGCCGCGATGACAAAACCAGTGGTGTGGGGCGGTATTCACGCTGTGTTTGTGAGTATGCTTTCCGTGTCGATCCTCTTCCATTGGCAATCACTGGCGAAAGCACGCGATGAAGTCGAAGCCCAGATCGCTGATGTCGAACAGGCCAAACGAGAGGTTGAGCAAGAACGCGAGCGAGCGGAACAACAACAGCAGCAAGCAGAGAAACAGCGCGAGCAGATGGTTCAACTGAAAGAGGAATTAGAGGCGACAGCAGAAGCCTACGAGGATACGATTACTGCCTGTGCTGCTGGTGACCTCACCCAACGGCTGGATGAAGATGTGGATAATGAAGCCATGGAAGCCATCGCCCAGTCGTTCAACAGGATGGTCGAAGAGTGGGAACAGACGGTTGTCGATATTCAGTCGTTCGCCGATACGGTCTCCGAATCAAGCCGGGACGTAGCCGAGACGACCGACAATGTCGAAGCGTCGAGCACAGAAGTTGCTCACTCTGTCGATGAGATTGCCGACCGTGCAGCCGATCAGAACAACCGCCTACAGAGTGTTGCTGGGGAGGTTAGTGATATGTCTGCGACGATTGAAGAAATTGCGTCATCTGCCGAAGAAGTATCGGCGACCGCAAACACGGCAGTCGAACGTGGCGAAACGGGCCGACAGCATGCGGCCGACGCAACAGCTGAAGTAAACGAGATCAAGGCCCAGACAGCAGAAGTAACTGAGCAGGTCGAAACACTCAGTGACAAGGTGGAGGAGATCAGTGAAGTAGTCACACTGATTTCTGATATTGCCGAACAGACAAACATTCTCGCACTGAACGCATCGGTCGAAGCCGCCCGTGCGGGTGAGGCTGGTGAGGGATTCGCTGTCGTCGCAGACGAGGTCAAATCCTTAGCTGAAGAGTCCGAAGTGGCCACAAGCGAGATTGAATCCGAGATCGAATCCATCCAGTCGGTGACCGATGAAACTGTTGCGGACATCCAACAGATGGAGGAACGAGTCACTCGTGGTGCTGAGACAATCGAAGAAACAATAGAGTTGTTTGACGAAATCGCTGATTCGATTGCGGAAGCTGAAAACGGAATTACCGAGATAAGCAGTGCGACAGACGACCAAGCTGCTTCCTCTGAAGAAGTGGCTGCGATGGTTGATGAAGTCTCAGCGATGAGTGAAACGACAGCAAATGAGGCAGACACCGTCTCGACCGCTACGGAAGAGCAATCCGAGTCGCTCTCAGCTGCCGCAGACCGGGTCGATGAACTCGCTGAGCTTGCTACCGAACTCTCCGATCAGGTAAGCACATTCACTACGAGCCAGGTGTCTGAAGAGATGCAACTCACAATGGATCAAACCCAGCCGTCAGTAGCAGCCGCAGATGGTGGTAGAAATATGGAATAGACGGAATCTGTTACATCTCGAAACCCATCGCTTCCATCTGTTCTTGATACCGGGTTCTGATCGTCACTTCAGTGACGTTAGCAGCATCTGCTACCGTGCGTTGGGTGACCTTCTCATTACAGAGCAGTGAGGCTGCGTAGATCGCGGCGGCCGCAAATCCAGTCGGCGATTTTCCTGACAACAATCCCGCTTCTGTACTCACGTCGATGACTTCTTTGGCCTTTTGTTGAACCTCAGCGCTCACATCTAATTTCGAGGCAAACCGTGGAACGTACTGTTTGGGATCAGCCGGTTCGATCTCCAAGCCCAATTCATTCGAGATATATCGATATGTGCGGCCGACCTCTTTCCGATTTACCCGCGATACAGGCGTAATTTCGCTTAAGCTCCGTGGGATATTCTCCTGGCGGCAGGCCGCATACAATGCTGCTGTCGAAACCGATTCAATAGACCGCCCACGCAACAAATCTTCGCTGAGTGCGCGGCGATAGATCACCGACGCCATCTCCCGAGTTGCGTCCGGAACGCCTAACGCTGAAGCCATTCGATCAATCTCTCCGAGAGCGTGCTGGAGGTTGCGCTCTTTGGCGTCTTGGGTGCGAATTCGATTCTGCCATTTCCGCAGGCGATGCATCTGACTCCGTTTCTCCGATGAGATTGACCGGCCGTGGGCGTCTTTATCTTGCCAGCCGATAGTCGTCGTCAGCCCCCGATCATGCATCATTTCAGTCATCGGTGCCCCAACGCGAGACTTCTCATCGCGCTCAGTCTGAGTGAACGACCGCCACTCCGGGCCGTGATCGATTTGTTCGTCTTCAAGAATCAGCCCGGTCGGTTCATGCATCAACTCGCCGTCGTCGGTTTTGATGATCTCATCTTGATCAACTGTTGACGGATCAATCGCTTCAGCATCCCGTTCGGAAGTTGACTGCTCAGGTTGTGTTTCGGTTGTCGATGCAGTCTGTCGCTGACGGGTTGGGCCTGCCATTGTGAACTACTGGATGATTGATCGATATAAAGGCTGATGGGGGCATCTCACTAGCAGATGCGTATGCTGTAGGACTCGCCCACGAACGTGAGGCAACGCTTGTTGCCGGTGCTGACGATGACTTTGCGGAACTCCCTGTGGAGATTGATCTACTCCGTTTTCGTGAATACAGCGCTTGAAACGCAGAATTAATCTTGTTGGCTTTTCACTAAGCGATTGAAGATCAACAGTAGCTCCCGAGAGTGATCGCAGGTGTGTTTCGCTTCTCACCACTCGCCAGCGGTCACAGCGAAGCCAACATCCCGAAGTCGATCACCGAGTGGATCGCCAATCCCCGAAGCGGGCGTCAGAATCCCACCGTCCAACGGTGACTCCGTCTCACCTCGTAGCAAACACATCCCAGCCTCTCCAAGCATCCGGGCGGTTGCG
The DNA here is from genome assembly GCF_042662885.1 of Halonotius sp. GCM10025705. Taxonomy (NCBI): domain Archaea; kingdom Methanobacteriati; phylum Methanobacteriota; class Halobacteria; order Halobacteriales; family Haloferacaceae; genus Halonotius; species Halonotius sp. GCM10025705. The sequence goes on from NZ_JBHSZD010000002.1 coordinate 180,996, forward strand.
CCATAGCCAGGATCCAGTTCGGCCCCGATCTCGCTTGTGACAGTGAACGGCCCGTCGGTCGTTGTCCCACGACCGATAACACGAACCGAGAAATGCCCTGATTCCATCTCCGCTTTCGAGGGCCCTGTGCCCGGTTCAGGAAAGACGAACCGACGCAATCCACGTCGAAGCAGCCGACTCTTCATTGCAGCCGTTCCAACGCCCAAGCCGAGTGCAATCCCACCGGCGGCTGCGGCACCGCTGATCCCAGCACTGGTTGGGATGACCTCTGTACACCGGAACTCCCGGCCCCACGGATACGCTAGGAGGGCATTGCTCCGTCTGATGACTCGTTCGTTGACGGCTGCCATCGGCGAGGGAGCTGTCCATATCGAGCGGATGGAATCTCGTTGTGGTCGTCGTTGCTCGCCTGTATCTACACCGTGCCGTTCGCCCGGTGGAGCCAATGAGTACGGATTCGACAGTGTTTCTCGGGCAATCGGATCAGTTGCGGCCGCTTCGAATAACTCGGCTGCACTGGCCAAGGTGCCGCCGCTCACCCCACCCTCTCCATCTTCGAGATAGATCTGAACGAACTCACAGGGGTCACCAAACTCCTCGACAGCGTACGATTGCAGCAGTTTGACCCCGAGGTCGGCTGGGATCGAATCAAACCCACAGCTGTGGACGATTTTCACGTCGGCAGCCATAGCCTCGTCGTGATAGCGGTCGATCATTTCTCGAACCCAGTTGATCTCTCCGGTGAGATCACAGTATTCGGTGCCAGCCTCAATGCAGGCTTCGACGAGTGCTGTCCCGTATGTTGTGTAGGGCCCGACGGTCGTGCAGACGACCTCCGTTTGGGCGGCCATCTCGCGAAGGCTCGCCGGGTCAGTCGCATCACCGACGACGATGGGGATTTCTGCTTGATCAGACTCGCCTGTAAGCTCTGCTGCCAGTCGGCGGAGCTTGGATTTATTTCGACCACCGAGAGCAACAGACAGTTCAGCAGCAGGGTAGTGACTGGTAAGATGTTCGGCGACAAGTCGACCAGCGAAGCCGGTGGCTCCCCAGACCACGATATCGTATTTGCTTGTTGTTGATGACACGGGTTTGTACTACCATTAGGACGCGCAGTACCTCAACTGTTCGGGCCAGTTCTGACCGGAGATAGTGAGCCTATCCCATATGGTTTCTATCAGGAACTGCTGTGCCAGATGTAGAGGTTCCATGCAGCACACAGAGTAATCGAACGGACAGAACCAATTTCGGGATGTGTGAAGGCTTCTAAAGCTCAGCAGAGCCAATATGTGTAGCTATGTGTTTTTCAGGGTGACACTATCGAACTCAAACCGTGCACCACCGGCACGACTCTCCGTAATACTCATTTTCCAGCCGTGGGCTTCGGCGATCCGCTTGACGATTGTGAGACCAAACCCAGTTCCACCGGTAGAAGATGTGTGTCCAGCTTTGAGTACCGTTTCGCGTTTATCTGGTGGGATGCCTGGGCCATCATCCTCGACATAGAGTCGCCCATCCTCGGTGCAGCCAACGTGGATCGTCACGTCGTCGCCGCCGTAGTCGATTGCATTGCGAAACAGATTCTCGAACACATGCCGAAGCCGGTCGCTGTCGGCCAGCAGCGTTACATCGTCGTCCACTTCAAGCGATGCCGAGTCTGTTTTGACGGTGGCCCAGCACTTCCCGACCAACTCGACAAGTGATGCTGGATTCTTTTCGCCGACAGTGTCCCCCTGTCGGGCAAGCGTTAGCGAATCTGAGATAATCTGTTCCATTCGATCCAGCGCGTCACCAAGTGGTCTGATATGTTCCTGATACTGGTCTTCCGTTTCCTCTTCTAATATTGCAGTTCGCCCCTGTGCGATTTCCAGTGGGTTTCGGAGGTCGTGTGAAAGTACGTTGACGAACTCTTCTAACCGCTCGTTCTGTGTTTCGAGTTCCTGCTCGTTGGCTTTGCGTACAGAGATATCTTCGATAATGCCAATAATGTACACCTCACCGTCTATTTCCGCGATTTTTGCGGTTATTGACGCCCAAAACAGATCTCCCTCAAGAGTCGTGAGCTGTACTTCGTACTGATCGATAGTGCCCTCCTCCCGCAATCGTTCACTGAACTGCTTACGTTCATCTTCATTGGCGTACATATCTGCCGGAGAGTACTCTTTCAGTTCGGCCTTGGATTCTGCGTCAAACAAGTCGACAGCAGCCTGATTAACAAACTCAAATTTGCCTTCTTTGCCGGGTCTGTTCATTCCGGCAGCGACTGGCAAGGTTTTAATTAATTCCTCGTAGCGTTCGAGTTCTGCCTCACGTTCCTTCCGCTCGGAAATGTCAGTGAAAAATATTGAGAGCCCTTCGTTGTCTGGAAATATCCGGAGTTCGAACCAGCGGTCGAGTGTGTCATTGTATCGTTCGTAGCTCTGTTCCTGCCCTGTTTCGAGCGCGTTCCGAATGTTTGTTTCAGCGATGGTGTCGGCAGTTTCTGGAAATGCCTCCCAGATGGTCTCGCCTAGTAATGAGTCCTCATCCGTGTCAAGCAGCTGTTCGGCCTGCGTATTCGCAAAGGTATATTCGAAGTCTGAATTAACGCCGACAACAGCGTCAGAAACTCGGTTAAGGACGTTACCTCCCCGTATTGTTTTATTCTCTAGCTCAGACATGTGAACAACCCACTGTAACAGCGTCAAACGAATAAATACGTGCCTCCAGTTTTGATTATGGCATCATATCGAATGACAGTGTCAGCGGGACGCTCAAAATATGAGTTGAGTTTGCTCCTATTTCCACTAATCACCTCCAGAGAGATTGCTGAATATGCGCGTTGCTTTCGGTAACTCTTCTGCGTCTTCAGCCGTGAAACGCTAGATCTGTGGGCCACAACGTCTGTCACCCAATTCTAGCAGTTCAGAACTGAGGCGGCACTGGGTATTTCTCCGTAACAGTACAGAATGTCCAAATGAGTGTGTGGATTGTTTCAGACGTACACTAACATATAAATACATATTTGACGAAGACTGATTCAATGAACGATCTATCGACTTCCCAATATAAATCACTCATCAAACAAGGCTCTGACGTGGTTTCAATTGTTGCGGAGGATGGCACAATACGCTACCAGTCACCGAATTCTCCCCATATCAAAGGCTGGGAGCGCGACGAGTTGGTTGGCGAGAATATCCTTGAGTATATCCACCCGGATGATCGCTCCCACGTGATAGAGGAGTTTCAGTCGCTCGTTGAGGCCAGCGGATACATTGAAAAACAGATCGAATTTCGCTTCCAGACAAAGGAGAGTGGATGGATCTGGTTAGAAGTTACAGGGACGGCCCCCGGATCAGAGATCCCTATTGATGGATATATTACCACCAGTCGAGATGCTTCTGCGAGGAAGGAACGCGAACGCGAACTGAGAGAGGCCAAAGAAGAACTCGAACAGTCGAATGAGCGACTCGAACAGTTCGCTTACGTCGCCTCTCACGATCTACAAGAGCCACTCCGAATGATCTCCAGTTACATGGAGTTGCTTGAAGCTGAACTCGGCGACGAACTTGAAGACGAGACACAGGAATACATGGAGTTCGCCACGGAGGGGGCAGACAGAATGCAGGCGATGATCGATGGGCTGCTCACGTATTCACGAGTCCAGACTGACGGTGATTCGTTTGAATCGGTGGATAGCGACGTCGTACTCGACGGTATTTTACAGGATCTCGAACTCAAAATCGCGGAATCGAGCGTCGAGATCAACCGTGAAACCTTGCCGACAGTAACTGCTGACAAATCCCAGCTTGGGCAACTCTTTCAGAACCTGATTACGAATGCGATCGAACACGGCGATAGTAACACTGTCATAGAAATCACGGTGACCGATCACGAGAATACCACTGAGTTTACCGTCGCCGACAACGGCCCTGGCATTCCCAAAGACCGCCAAGACGATATCTTCGACATCTTCAACAAAGGTGGCGACAGCGATGGCACTGGTATCGGACTCGCCGTCTGCCAGCAAATCGTTGAGCGACATGGGGGCGACATATGGGTCGAGTCTACCGAGGGGGAGGGAACAATGTTCAAATTCACGATTCTCGATAGACCGGAGTGACCGATTGGAGAAGGGTCGGATAGCTACGCATCTATATTGATAGTGTTATAGCAACCACTGACCCCTATTACGATAGCATCTACAGCTACATACAGGGCTCTCAAACAGACAATTAACGAGTTGGAGAGCAATTAAATGTCAGCAAGTGAAACAACAGATACAATCATAGGATGTGCAGGGCGCGTCAGCCACCTGCGACGACAGGAGCCGACTAGCGGCCAATCGGTTCCGCTGGCGACGCCTCTTGAGGTGCAACATCAATGATGCTAGCTATGGACGACCGCCACAGTGATTCGACCGATGATACGTTGTTTACGGCAGTTGAGCGGCTCGTCGGCGTCGGCGGCTGGGTGTACGACAGTGAACGCAGAACCCTGTCAGCGACCGATGAAGCCACCCAAATCTGCGGCTGTGAGTCGCCGATGACGCTCGATGCGGTCGTTGACTGTTTTCACCCAAACGAGCAGCCGGCGGTGCAGGCCACTTTTGCCGACGCCATCGAGACGGGGACAGCCTTCGAGAAAGAGTGGCAACTCGACAGCGAGGAGCCACAGTGGGTGCGAGTTTACGGCGAGCCCGCCGACACCGATGGGCCGCCTCGACTTCGTGGTGCGATCGAGGAGATCACCGACCAGCGACGCCACGAAGGGCGGCTAAACGCGCTGTTCGAAACAAACCGACGGCTGCTTAACGCCGAGACGCCGACGGCGGTTGCGGAGGTCGCCGTCAACGCCGCCGCGGAGGTACTGGGCTTATCGCTCAACGGTGTTCACCTCTACGATCCGACCGTCGACGCACTCAAATCCGCGGCGATGAGCGACGCGGCATGGGAAACGTTCGGCGAGGCACCAACCTTCGAGGCCGGCGAAGGGATCGCGTGGGCAGTTTTCGACCGCGGCGAGACTCATGTATTCGACGACGTTCGAGAGGCTGACGCGGTGTACAACGAAGACACAGCGGTTCGCAGCGAGATTGTTGTTCCGCTGGGCGACCACGGTGTCTTTCTTGTGGCGGCCCCGACGACGAACGCCTTCGACGAGCGAACCGTCTCACTGGCGAAGCTGTTGGGGGCGACTGTCGAGACCGCACTCGACCAACTGGAACAAACCCGCCAACTGAAGCAACAAAACGAGCGGTTGGAGGCGTTCGCTGGCATCGTCTCTCACGACCTTCGAAGTCCCTTGTCGGTAGCGAAAACCGGGATCGAAGTTGCCCGCAGGCAGGACACTGAGGCCGACGCACTCGACCGGGTCGAAACTGCCCACGAGCGGATGGAGACACTGATTGACGACCTGTTGACGCTGGCACAAACCGGACAGGATCTCGATCCTGACGCGCTCGAAACGGTCGCACTGTCCGCTGTCGCCGACGACGCGTGGGCGACGGTTGAAGCCGGCGGCGCGTCGCTTGTTGTCGACGACGATGCGCGCGTGATCGCGGATGCCTCCAGACTTCAGCAACTGCTGGAAAACATCTTCCGTAACAGCGTGGAGCATGGCTCCACAAGCAGTCCGACGAGCGCTGACGACAGCGTCACGGATGGGTCGACCAACAACGAGACGATGGGCGACAACAGCCTCGATTCCGACGACACTGAGATCACAATCACTGTCGGATCGCTCCCGGACGGATTCTACATCGCCGACGACGGCCCCGGTATTGCCCCGGCCGACCGCGAGGCCGTCTTCGAGGCGGGATACTCGACCCGCGAGGACGGAACCGGACTGGGACTACAGATAGTTCGGACGATCGTCGCCGCCCACGGCTGGACGGTCGGCTCGGTGAGTCGACCGATGGCGGCGCGCGCTTCGATATCACCGGTGTCGACCGCGCTAGCGACCACAATTAAATCGATCTGGCCCATACAGCCGACGATGCGCCGTCCATTTGAGCGACTCTCACCGACATCGGCGACGATCCGGGTCGATCCGTCGGCGTCGGTCGCACCACTACGGGACGCGCTCTTACGGCTCTTCGACGATCAACAGGTGTCAGTGACGACCGACAGCGAGCAGACCGACGAGGTCGTGGTTGTCCGCGATGGTCAGGTCGTTGCCACGTCCTCAGCGGCAGCGATCATGGAGTCGCTGCTGTTGGTCAACTCCGATGTGTACATCACCGGCAGCCGCGGGCTTGACAACGCCGCGCTGCCGCCGACAGTGCAGGCCCTCCACGATCTGCCGTTTCGGCTGGCAGGATATCCCGAATCCGACTCCGAGAAGTTGCTGTTGATCGCACTCTCGCGGGCAATCGAACGTCGCGTGCTTGATGCCGGCCGGGGGACACTCCGGGTCGGCTTCCAGCGGCTCTCGCGGCTCGTCGATGAGCCCGGAACCCGTCGTGTCTACGAGCGACTTGCCACCACTGAACTCGATGTTTACGCTTACGGTGTTGGTGACACCGCGCTGCCAGAATCTCAGGGGTTCAACGTCCATACCGGCACCACCGAACTCCACCGCCGAGGTTGGTTTGTTGTCTTCCAGCCACCCGCTGCAATCGATGTCGAGCCGGCGGCACTGTATGCCATCGAGATGAATGATAACTACTGGGACGGGTTTTGGACATACACGCCAGAACGGATCAACGAGATCGCTGAGGTCATTACCGATATCGGCATGTCACCATCGGAACCACGGTGAACCTTCTTGGCAGCGGAACCGCAGACAGCAGTAAGTAATTTTATAAATGTTGGCTCAGAACCACGAACAAACTTGTGAGCGAAGTACACTCACGTAACCGGACGGGCTCATCAACCGACGACGGTGACGGTATCTCTCTCCTGCTTGTCGACGACGATCAAGACTTTGTCGCCCTTGCATCGACGCTGTTAGAGGCCGAAAACGACCGAATCGAAACGACTACTGAAACGCGACCAGCCGATGCTCTCGACGGAGTCGATCTTGACACCATCGACTGCATCGTCAGTGACTACCGAATGCCCGATATGGATGGCATCGAATTCCTCAAAACAGTCCGAGCCGACTACCCGGATCTCCCGTTCATCCTCTTTACAGCGAAGGGAGACGAGGAAGTCGCTACACAAGCGATCTCAGCGGATGTAAGCGACTATATCGTCAAAGATGGCTCATCCGAGCAGTACGCCATCTCGGCGACCCGGATCGAAAACCTCGTCGACCAGTATCGCACTCGCCAGCGGAGCCAGCATCGCCAACAGCTTGACGCACTCAGCCAGTGCGTTGTCGAAGCCGTGTTGACTGAGCCGACGGCTGATGCCATCGAGCGGGCAGTCTGTGATTGTCTCGTCGGCGAGCTCTACGGCGCGGCGTGGATCGGCCGGCGTGATCCACGCAACGGAACATTTCAGCCAGCCGCGAGTGCCGGCACGGCCGCGCTGTTCGACGACCTGTCGATCACGACCGACCGTGAGCCCGAATCCGTCGAGGAACATGCCATCGCCGACGGTAAGCGACATATCACCGAGGCACTGTCAATGCGGGACAGTGAGTGGGCCCAAACAGTCGCCGACCACGGCTTTGGGGCGGCTGTCGCCATGCCAATCATTGCTGAAGAGGTTCCGTATGGCATCCTCGGAATCTACACGCACCGCTCCGAGGTTGACGACATCGAGATCGAGACGCTCTCTCGGTTGGCGGATCTGACAGCCTTCGCTATCGGAGCCAGCAAGCGACGCCATGGTGACACCAGTGGACAGGTGGTCGAGCTTACCGTTGATGCCTCCGCCGCCGACCTCCCGTTCGTCCGACTGGCCGAGGTGCTGGGCGAGGGTGTCGAGCTTGTCGAGACGAGCCAACGGGACGACGGAACATCTCTGACGCTGTACCGCCTCGATACTGACGGAGACGTCGATGCGAGTGACCTCGCGGCAGTGCGAGAGACATTGGCGGCTGAGACGGTCGAGGCTGTCGACGGCGATGGAACCGCCGATCTCGCAGTCGTGACCGCCGACCCGTGGTGGGAGCCGTTGGTCGACGGCTACGGAGCAAACATCCGGACGGCCACCGCTGGCGACGATGGGGCGACGTTGGTAATCGAACTGCCGCCGAGTGTGACCGTCCGGAGCGTTGTCGATCATTTCAACGAGTGCCATCCGGGACTGGAATTAATCGGTCGGCAGGTACTTCGTCGCGAGGATCGGTCGATCGAGACAGTCACTGCCGAGGTGAACGAGGCATTGACCGATCGCCAACAGGAGGTCGTCGAGACGGCCTACCAGGCAGGCTACTACGAATGGCCCCACGAGACCTCAACCGAGGCTGTTGCTGAGCTCTTGGGGATCACCCAGCCCACGTTCTCTACACACTTTTGGAGGGCCCAACGAAAGATCATAGAGACTCTGCTCGACTCCAACGAGGAATTGTCCACCGACTGAGCCACTGCCATCCAGCGTGGAGGGCACTGTAGGTGCTCGTGGTCGGGCGATTGTTATTGATGTCGCACTTCGCATCTATAATGATAGGCACCTCTCTCGGCTGTGTCCACTATCTACATAGCGAGTAAGCTTAGGTGTGTTTCCCCTAACACATGAAATGATGATCGACACCATCAGTGACCTACTGTCCGACGACGAGTCGACAACTGACCACTCCGCTGACGATCAATCCGAACTTGACCTGTCTGGTGCGACCGACGAACCGACCAGCACGGGCGCGGAAGAAAACGGTGCTGAGTCTCAGGAATCACCGGCAGCCGACGCAGCCGACAGTTCTCAACCCATGGACGACAAAACCGACACCCAAAACGCATCGCCCGCCGACAGTCCCGACGCGACAGCCTCAGCCGGCAGCGAGCAGCCGATGGCGGCCGACGGCGGCATGCAGTCACAGCCCGCACCCCAACAGTCGAACGGCGAGGGGGCGATCGAGCCGGCAACACCCCAGATGGATCCGATCGAAGCGGTCGAAGCCAAAGATGATGTGGTCGTCCTCGAACGCGATCGTCTTGAGGAGCTCCAAGCCGCGACACAGGAACTCGCGTCGGCGGCTGCCCAGATTTCCGAGAGTACCGAGGAGGTCAACGGCGTCGCCGCCGAGCAGGCCGAAAACATGGCGGAAGTCTCAAATGAGGCCTCGGGCCTCTCAGCGACCATCGAGGAGATCGCCTCCAGCTCCGATCAGGTGCGCGCCGAAAGTCAGAACGCTCGCGCGCTCGCTGAGGAAAGTCGGGAGGCAGCCGACGATGCGGTCGACGCAATGGACGCCGTCGATGAGGCCGCCGGCGAGGTCGCCGACGATGTCTCAAATCTTCGGGAGCGCGTCGACGAGATCGATGATGTCGTCGAGGTGATTCAGGATATCGCTGAGCAGACGAACCTGCTCGCGCTCAACGCCAACATCGAGGCCGCACGTGCAGGCGAGGCTGGCGAGGGCTTCGCCGTCGTCGCCGACGAGATCAAACAGCTCGCCGAGGAGACCCAAGAGCAGGCTGTCGACATCGAGGAGATGGCTAACACGATCAAGGCCAACACCGACGACACGGTCGATAGTATCGAGCGCGCCAACGAGCGGATCGATGACGGGATCGGCAAGGTCGACACCGCTATCGACAGCCTCAACCAGATCACCGAGGCAGTCGAGGAGGTCAACGACGGCATCGAGGAGGTCGCTGACGCGACCGACGAGCAGGCCGCCAGCACCGAGGAGATCGCTGCGATGACCGAGGACGCCAACGATAACGCACGGATGGTGGCCGACGAGATTGATGAGTTGGCTGCTGCCAACGAGGAACAGACCAGTCAGGTGACTGAGATCGCTGAACTGGTCGAGAGCTTTGGCGAGGAGACCGAGGTCAGCTTCGAGGCCAGCCGCAACTGAGGTGATTCCATGAGCGACACAACCCAGGTGCTGACGTTCACTCTCGGCGAAGAGGAGTACTGCGTGCCGATCGACTACGTCGCCGAGATCGTCGACGACAACACCGTTCAATCAGTGCCGAACACCGAGTCCCACGTCGAGGGCGTCACCGACCTTCGCGGGGAGACAACGACGATCATCGATCCCAGCGAACTACTGGAGGTCGACACTGAGGAAATGTTGACCGACGGTGGCCAGACCCGTAACCGGATCGTCGTCCTTGATGGAGAATCGCTCGACGCTGACTCCTCGATCGGCTGGCTCGTCTCGGCGGTCAACGAGGTCAGTGAGGTCGCTACTGACGCCATCGAGGCAGGAACAGTCACCGACAGCGACCTGCTGCGCGGCTTCCTGAAAAACGAGGACGACGACGAGTTCACGATCTGGCTCGATCCACACGAACTGACTGCCTGAACTGACACACTACCACGACACCACGCTCCACACCCACCCGCTGGTTGTGATCACGCAGCCCACCAGCAGCATCTCCATCACCCCGCTTCAATCATGAACGCATCAACGACATCTTCGACCGAACAGTGGACGACGAAGAGCGGTTCGACCACAACTGACGGAACCGAGACGACGACCACAGCGGACGCGACAGCGACGACGGCTGTACACGGATCGACGACCGCGGCCGTCGACGGCGAACTCGACATCCCGACGCAGCCGCCTGCACCGGAAACGACGGTCTACCGGGACACCGAGACGGTGATCCGGCTGCTGCAGACACAGACGATGGACGATAAACTCGAAGTCCGCGTCTACCACACCGATGACGCGACCACCGCCACCGGCGCGACGATTGCCACCGACGGCGGCCAGCCGGGCCATACTGGCCTTGATGCGCTGCCGACTGCGACCCGCGACCGTGTTGAGTCTGTCGTTGAGACGGCTGCCGAGCGATTCGATCTCCGGCCCGAGCAGACGGCCGGCGAGTACGGTCACTTCAAAACGCGATGGACCGATCGCGGGTTCGACGGGATTGCCGAATTCGCAGTCACACTCCACGAATAGCATATCGAACGGCCGTTTCTGCCTAGTCCCATTATGACTCACAGTACTCTCAGACGACATGGCTTGGGTGATAGCTAATGGCAACACAGGACAGTTTGGTGTCCAACGAGTCGCTCCGCTCGCAACTGTATTCGATTAGCGACGATCCGGAGCTGTCCCTCAGGGAAAAACAACGGCAGGTGCTCGAACTAGGACGGCAGGCACTTGATGTGTCGACCGCTCACATTCAACACCAGCGCGACGACGACACCCATGAAGTCCTCGCTGCGTCGGCTCGTCGCCGGCGAAGATCCCTGAAGGGGTGACACTTGATCGAGCGACGACGTACTGCCGGCGAACCATCGAGACGACATCACCGCTCGCACTCTCAAACGCGCCTGAGGAGGGGTGGGCCGACGATCCTGCCTACGAGAAACACGGCTGGGACTGTTATCTCGGCACAACGATTTTCGTTGCTGGCGACAGCTACGGCACCGTCTGTTTCGTCGCAGAAACGGCCCGAGAAACAGCGTTTTCGGCCGACGAGAAGGCACTCGTCGAACTGATCGCTCGCCTGGTTGGTCGTGCGATCGAGACAGCCCAGCATCAACAGGAGCTCGAAGCAACGACGAAAGCGAAACAACGGGCAGCCGAAACATACGAGGCACTCCTCCAGCTGTCCCCGAACGCCGTTGTCGTCGCCGACGCTGACACAGGTCGGATCGAGACGGCCAACAGCGAAGCGGCCAGTCTGACTGGCTATACGGTTGCTGAACTCCGTGGGATGTCCGTCCTTGAGTTACATCCGGACTCCGCCCGCGAGCAGTACGCCGAGCTGCTCGGTTCGTCCCACGAGGTGACGATCAAAGACCGGTTTGATGACGGGGAGCCGCTGTACATCAGACGCGACGACGGCACCGATGTCCCGATCGAACTCGGCTGTCGGACGGTCGAACTCGCTGACCAGCAGCTCCAACTGGGTGTCATTCGGGATCTTACCGAGCAACGCGAACGCGAGGCAGCACTCAAACGGCAGCATGCATTTTTGGAGCAGACGCAGGAAACCGCAAACCTCGGTGGCTGGGAACTCGATTTCGAGACTGGCTTTTCACAGGTAACCGATGAGGTTTTCCGGATCTTCGACCAGCCGCTCGATACCGAGCTTTCCATCGAGGCTGTCTACGATCGGCTGCACCCGGATGACAGGGCGAGCCTCAAGCAGGCGTTCGGGCGACTCGAAACAGCGGGTGAGTCGTTCGATCTCACACTCCGGCTTGACAGCGACGATGGTGTTCGGTGTGTGGAGATGATCGGGAACCCCATCGAGGACGACGATGCCCCGAATGATGCGCGCGGAATCGTCCACGATATTACCGACCGGAAAGCACAACAACGCGATCTCCGCCTGAAAGACCGTGCGATCGAGGAATCCAGTATCGGGATCACTGTCGCCGATGCGGACGATCCCGAACTGCCGATCGTGTACGCTAACCAAGGGTTCGAGGAGATGACTGGCTACGACCGAAGCGAGATCATCGGCCGCAACTGTCGGTTCCTGCAGGGAGGCGGAACCGACGAGGCGACAGTCGAGGAGATCCGGGCAGCTGTCGACAACAAGGAATCGATTCAGACGGATCTGTTGAACTACCGGGCCGACGGGACGCCGTTTTGGAACCGGCTCACGCTCAGTCCGGTAACGGGCGTCGACACTGACGAAGTAACCCATTTTGTCGGTGTTCAAAAAGACATCACGGCCCAGAAACGACGCGACAGGCTGATTACCGTGCTTGATCGCGTGCTTCGACACAACATCCGCAACGATATGAACGTGATCAGTGGCTACAGCGACACAATCGCCGAGCGCGCCGATGGTGAGATTGCCAGTGTCGCTCGCCGGATCAGGCGGACAGCGGGAGAGTTGACCGAACTCACTGAGACGGTTCGGGACTTTGAGACTGAAATAAGTGATACTGAACCGCTCGCTGATCGGGATGTCGTTGCCGATGTGGAAACCGTCGTTGCGGATCTCCGCACTGAGTATCCTGCGACTGACTTTCGCGTCACCAGCGAGGCGGAACTCTCCGTCCGAGCAACCCAGCAACTGCAGGTCGCACTCAAGGAACTCGGTGACAACGCAGCCAAACACACCGACTCGGAGATCCGATTTGCCATTACAACTGAGAAGGATGGAACCGTCTCCATTCGCGTTCACGACGAGGGTGCAGGACTTCCAGACGGTGAACGGCACGTTCTCGAAACCGGGCAGGAAACACCACTTAAACACGGTTCGGGACTCGGCTTGTGGTTAGTCAACTGGATTGTAACGAGTCTTGGCGGAGAGATTGCAGTAACATGCGACGGCGGAACCACTGTAACGATTCGGCTGCCGAAAGCCGCCGAGACTGATACCGACCGACCCGCAGCGACGGGCGAGCGCGGCAATGGGATCGCCTAACAGCTCTCACTTGGCTTAATTCGTTTGATTAATTTCAACGTATATCACGATTATATAGCTATATATAATAAATTTAGGCTACTATCTACCAAATACGAGGAGTATCTCTTGCTACTATACAAATATTTAATACCTGTTAGCGTAGATGTAAGTTCACCGTGAAAGATGAGTTGTTCACACAGCTCCCAAACAGATCGTATACAATCCGGGTCAACTCGGCGACGACCGAGGTTCCGATCCAAGCCTGTTTGGATCGGCTGTTCGAGAAACAACCAGTAGCGGTAACCGATGCCACAGACACACAGGAAGCTGATCTCGTCGTCGTCCGTGATGGCGAACCGGTGGCTCGCTCCGATGCCGAGGACGTACTAGAATCAGTACTCCTGGTCAACTCGGACGTGTACACCACGGGGAGCCGTGGTCTGACCGACGCCAAGCTCCCTGCGGTGTTGGAGGCCCTCCAAGAGGTTCCGTTTTTGGTTCGTGGCTATCCAGAATCGAACAGCGAAAAAATGCTGTTACTTGCAGTTTCACGGGCAATAGAGCGACGCGCCTACGAGGCCGGCTCCGGTACACTACATGTCGGCTTTCAAGAGCTCTCACGGCTCGTTGACGAACACGGAACCTACCGGGTGTATGAACAACTCTCGACAACGGGGATGGAGATTCACCTCTACGGGAATGGTGATGTCGCCGCGGCCGATGATCTCGAGGTCACCGTCCACACCGACGACTCGTGGTTTCACCGCCATGCTTGGTTCGTTGTGTTCACGCCTGAGGAAACCGAGCGTACGCCGGCTGCCCTCTACTCCGTTGAACGCGAGCCAAACCGGTGGGGTGGCTTCTGGACGTTTCAGTCCGAACGTGTCAAAGCAATCAGAACCGAGATCACTAACCGAACCCAGCCACCGCAGCCGTAGACAGCGGTATCGTTGACAAGCGGGGACAGCGGTATCGATATAGACCGTGCCGGCTGTGGGGTTATTTTAATGCCATGACAGAACAGGCAACAGCTTCTGGAAACTGCGTCACTAGCTCTCAACTGATACTGCTGTGATTGTTAATCCTAATATTACGATAACGGTCGAGGAGTGGCCTTGCTTTACTTGGTCGGATGCACTCATTGATATCACCAATATCTCACTGCCACTGGATTCTGAGCTGTAACACGACTGAGAAACCAAGGTTGCCGGCTCAATTCCTACAACAGATCATCTACTAATGAAAACTCAGCAACTGAATTCCTAGGTGGTATTATTGACGAGGTCGACCAGTCGAAAAAATCGCTGCTTATGATCAATCTCACCGATGATGCTGCACATCTCCAACTACAGATATTGGAAGATGTATTTGATACGGAGTCGGTGCGGGTTGGTACTCGGAACCTGACCGAAGGACAACGCAATTTAATTTGTCTTATTGAGGATGGTGAAGTTGTGGCCACGTCTCCATGGGGAGAACTAACCGAGGCGTTTCTGCAGGTCAACTCGGATCGGTATAAAACCGGAACAAAATCCATCAAACGTGAAACTTTCCCGGACGTACTGACCGGATTAGATGAGATTGAGTTTACTGTTCGTGGCTATCCTGCATCGAACAACGAAAAGTTACTACTGATCCTCATTTCGCGGTTTATCGAGTTCCAAGCACTGTCACATGGTTCCGGTGAGTTCGATGTCTCGTTTCAGTACCTCTCACGGCTCGATGACGAGTTCGGCACCCAGCAGATTTATAAATGGCTTGGCGAGTCAGAAATTGAAACCCACGTTTATGGGATCCGTGATGACCCAAGCGTCGTCAACGAGTTGGATGCACAAATCCATGCTGATCATGCTCCTGAACTTAGCAACTTGTGGTTCGTTGTCTTTCAACCACCAGCATCTCCTCAGAGTACCGCATCGGTAGATCCAGTTGCATTGGTTGCTGAGGAAACTGGATCAAACGTGTGGCGCGGTCTCTGGACGTACGATCCAGATCGAGTCCAGCAAATCAAGTCGTACGTACGACAGACGTTTTAGTTACCTCATTGCTTCATTGGTGTACATAAAACCGAACTCAAAGCTGTTGTAATGCGTTTTTGATCAGATATTCTCACTGCGGTAACAATCGATCTGCCTCATATATCAGCTTGGTTTCTATGTTGGATTTGCTGACTATGCGCGTTCCATCTTGCACGTTAACCGGCCCCAATATCAAATTTCAACAACAGTTTCACCAGATGAGCCAAGTGTTATCGGACACAATAGTGGCCAAGCTACGGTAGTCATGTCTTGGTTCCACTACTGGCAGCCACATTTGTTTCAACCCGACAAGTACAGAGTACCCAGCGGGTTGATGCACCTTCGTCCCCATTTACCTCTGTGTCGCAGGAATCACCAGAAGACCACCTCGATAGCGAAACCAAGGCCGCAGTCACCGAATATGCGAAAGCCCATGACCAATCAGCCAGTCATGCGCTCAATGAATTGGTTGATGCAGGCCTCACAGCAAGCAAACACGATACCTCAGCAGGAACTGGCGAGAAAGAGCTCACCCCGGCGCAACTTGAATCACGGCAACAAACGATTGCGAGTCAACAACGACAGATCGTCCGGTTTCAGAAGATCACTATCTTCGGTGGACTCGGGTGGGCCGTCCTGACCTTTGCTACTGGTGCGAACGGCCCAGTGTGGACAGCCGTTGGGATGGCTATCATCGTATTGATGGCGGCTTCAACGTATGTCTGGGAGTACATTCCTGGATTCCAATGACGACCAAAATCAAACTCACTGACTGGGAAACAGTAACGGCCGAACTCCAACAGTTCGGAGCCGCCGGTGAGGTTAACATCAGCGACGACAGCATTCGCGTTGAGTTTGGGAGTGCGTATATCGAGGTGACAAAAGAAGGCACCATCAGGACGGGCATGCCACTCCATGAGCTTGAGCACGAAGGCGACGTAACACTCCTCGTCGACCACGAAAACAATGCGATTTCGATCCAAACAGACGAATTGGACTATACCTTCCGGCGTCCTTGATTTCGTTTTTCGCTGAGAAACCGTTAACGAACGCAGACTTAACACCGTGGGTGCTCAGATACTGGTATGTTCCCCTCCGGCCGTCGAGCACATATTCTGGTGGTAGTTGGGCTCATCTTCCTCGCTGGCTGTAGCGGTGCTGTTCCGGGCGATCCAACGGCTAGCGATACGGAACCCGAAACGAGCCCAACAGTCGAACCCCAGCCTGCCAACGGAACGCTCGAAGTCCACTACATCAACGTCGGCCAATCAGTTAGTACGCTCATCATCGGCCCAGATGGCGACACCATGCTCGTCGATACCGGCCACTACAATGATGACGGCGAGTACGTCTTGGAGTATCTCCAAGCCCGCGATATCACCCGGATCGATCATCTCGTCACCTCGCACAACGATGCTGATCACATTGGCGGGAACGCAGCCATCATCGAGTATTTCGAGACGGAAGCGGATGGCATCGGCGCAATCTACGATCCAGGAATCGCAGCCAGCACCCAAACCTATGAGGAATACCTCGATGCAGTCGAGACCCACGACGTGACGCTCTATGAAACGCGAGAAGGGGACACAATCGACTTTGGGACAACCGATATAGCAGTCCTCGGCCCTCCAGATCCGTATCTCGAAAATCGAGCTCGCAACGAGAATAGCATCGTCTTGAATATCACCCACGGCGAGACGAGTTTCTTGCTCTCGGGAGATGCTGAAGACGATCAGGAAGCCTACCTCGTCGATACATACGGGAACCAATTGGAATCGACCGTGCTGAAGGCTGGCCATCACGGCTCGTCGAGTTCATCGAGTGAGCCGTTCGTCGATACGGTTGCTCCACAGACAGTCGTTATCTCCAGTGCCTACGACTCACAGTACGGTCATCCGACGGAAACGGTGCTCCAGCGGTTTGCCGACCGGTCGATCCCAGCCTTTTGGACGGCGACCCACGGTAACACCATCTTTGTTAGCAATGGCACGGCCGTGTCGGCACAGACCCAACAAGCCGCGCCGACTGCCCCAACTGCACTCCGAGAGGGCTCAGCCATCCCACCGGGGACGACCGGCGAAGTAACCGAGCGACTGCTGTTCACAAGCAGTGGTACAACAACGGTCGATACAGACGACACTGAGAGCTCCGATAGCAGTGATGAGGAAACGACCACCGCTGATGGTTCGGCGACGAACTTCGAAATCGCAGACATCAACGCAGATGCCGAGGGCGACGATAGAGAGAACCTCAACGACGAGTACGTTACCTTCGAAAACACCGGTGAGCAACCACTCGATATCAGCGGGTGGACACTCGAAGATGCAGCGGATCACAGCTATAGGTTCCCCGAAGGCACTACCGTCGATCCCCAAGCGACGATCACTGTGCGAACTGGTAGTGGGACTAATACCGACACCGATCTCTACTGGGGGTCTGGCTCGCCGATTTGGAACAATGGTGGCGACACGGTCATCGTTCAGACGGCTGATGGTACCACTGTCTTGGAGGAAACATACTGATGACTGCTATTGAGCTCCCGGACGGCGAGTATACAGCCGTCGTAGATGGCATTGAGGATGGCCTCGCAAGGGTATTCTTCGAACAAGACGACGAAGAGAAAGGAAATGCAGTGCTCGAAGCAGACGCACTGCCAGATTCGGGCCAGCACGCCGATACGATCCTCTCGGTTACTATCGAGGATGGAACAATCGAGACAGCGACGTATCAGCCAGCAGAGACAGCTGACAGAGAAACCAAAGCACAGGATCGATTCGATTCATTGTCCGAACGACCGCCATCGAAAGACGACGAGACCGAGAACTAGCCATGCCACTCCCCATCGACTCTAACCCGATCTCGTCGCCGCTCCGGGATACCGTCGACGCAGTACCCCACGAAGAGGCCAACCCCCGGCTATCGTCAGTATCAGCGATATCCATGGCTACTTAGAGGACGCCCGGCAGGCACTGCTGACTTTGTGTGATCATCCAGACTATGAGCCTGTCGTCACCGCGGATAGCGATGGCCAATTGCACTGGGCTGACGAGAACTATGTGCTCGTGTTCAACGGCGATCTCGTCGACCGTGGGCCGAACAATGAGGAAGTACTGGCGATGGTCGCCCGACTCATTGAGGAGGCTCCGCCCGGCCGTGTTCGGGTCACTCAGGCAACCATGAGTGGATGTTCATGATCGCGGATGCATACCAGTACGCCGATTGGTATTCGACAACGGTGAGTGACGAGGAACGAGTAGAGTATCTTCAGCAGATTGCCGATGGCCACGTCGTGGCTGCTTACGAGGGCTACACGTTCACGTATGCACATGCTGGAGCCGCCGAGTCCTACCAGGTCAGCACCGTCAACGAATCGCTCATTGAAGCTGCCGCCGAACTGGAGACGGCAATTGGCACTCCGGAGGATTCGGTCGTACAATCCAAGCTACCGGAAAAATATCCGGACGTGCTGGCGAGGGGAGATCGTAGCGTGAAAGGCCCTGGTGCGGGGCTTGTCTGGATTAAATTTGATCACCTCCCAGCCGATGCCCCTCCACAGGTTGTCGGCCACACTCGTCAGACTCGACCACAGACAACCGGGAACGTCCATTGTCAAGATCTGCTCTTAGAGAATCGTGGCTCACCGGGTGGGCAGGGTATCTTCGTCGAAACACCAGAGTCACTGGTCGCACTTCTCAGCGGACAGGAACAGGGTGTTGATCGGGTCGCTCTTGCGTAGTGCAAATCATATCGCGCAAAGGTATCATAAGCTATTCGCTGAAACGGACAGATGATAATACTTTGAACGAACAACTTATTAAAAGACGGTCAACTGAGTTCCTGTTACAGTAGATGGTATTTTCTTTTGATACGAGTTACAAAGATTTGGACGCGAAACTCTACTCCAGAGTGACGCCTGAACAAGTAGATAACCCCGACATACTCGTGTTTAACAGGGCTTTGTCTGATGATCTTGGGATAGATACTGAGGAGATCACTGGTCAGATTCTATCAGGGCAAGATCTTCTGGAAGAACCGATTGCCCAAGCATATGCCGGCCATCAATATGGGAGTTTCACGGTATTAGGCGATGGCCGAGCGATGATATTGGGCGAACACGTCCACAATGGCAACAGATATGATATTCAATTGAAGGGGTCTGGTCGGACGCCCTACTCGGGACGAGGCGATGGAAAGGCAACTGTCAGCTCCATGCTCAGAGAGTATCTGTACTCGTATGCGATGGCCAATCTTCGGATTAACACCTCCCGCAGTCTAGCAGTCGTCGAGACAGACGAATCTATTGAGCGACGCCAAACAGAGCCCGGAGCTATCCTCGTCCGGGTGATGAATAGCCATATCAGATACGGTACATTCCAATACGTTGCCTCCCGAGCCCCCGGCGAACTTGAGGCATTTACCGAGTATGTAATCGACCGCCACTACCCGCATCTGAATAATTCCGACCGAAAATACGTCGAGTTCTTCGATGAAGTAATGGAAGCTTCTGTAGAGATGGTCGTCGATTGGCTTCGTGTCGGGTTCATCCATGGCGTCATGAATACAGACAACATGAGCATCGACGGGGAGACATTCGATTACGGCCCTTGTGCATTCATGAATTACTACGACGAAGATGCGGTCTTCAGTTCAATCGATAAACACGGGAGATATGCTTTCGGGAACCAACAGAAAATTCTGAAATGGAATCTTGAACGCTTCGCTGAATCACTCGAACCACTATGCAGTGACTCAACGGTCACATTCGACGAGATCCAAGCCAAGCTAGACTCCTTCGAGGATATATTTGAAGCGAAATACTACACGATGATGCGACAGAAACTTGGGATTACATCAGACGGAGCGGAAGCAGTAGTTGATGAGGTCTTAGACTGGCTTCGCACATCGGGAGCAGACTATACGAATACCTTCCTCGAACTCGAAAATCCCGGCTCGTTCGATGATCCGATCTATTCATCTCCGGAGTTCGAGCAGATCCAAGAGAAAGTGGCTGAGGTCGGTCTCGATGAGAACTTGATGAAACAAGCCAACCCTCGGTACATCCCCCGCAACTACCTGGTGGAAAACGCTCTCACACAGTACGTCGAAGGGAAGGATCTCTCGCGGTTCAAGGCTTTGCTCAACGTGTTGCAAAACCCGTATGAATCGAACGAAGCGACATCACGGTTTCAAGAACCACCGCCGAAAGAATTCGATTCAGAGTACACGACCTATTGCAATACCTGATCAAACAACGGTCTCGAAATCAGATCTTTACTTCCAGTTATACCGGTTTTCTCGGCAAATGGCGAAATAGAATTGTCTGGCCTCTGTCCGGATGGGTGTAGAAAATAGCCTCTGCATCGGTCGCCAGCTCAAATTACTCTAAGAATACTATCACAATTCGAGTGATGAATAGACAGCGCGTATCTTGCAGCCGATTGCTGCTGAATTCCCTGTAAAGCAGATATGCGGATTGAACGAATAATTGAACGGTATAAATCCGTAGGGGAACTATTAATTGGCTTAGTTTACGACGGTTCTGCGCTGCCAGAGATACACTCCGCCAGTGATCAGTGATCAAATTATTTTCTCTGAGACTTTCACAAGTAGTTTTATTAGAGGTTTCTCATACAATACAGATACCGTCTGACCTCTTCCGGGCAGGCGGAATCCGCCACCTTTCCGGGCAGGCGGGTTGAACAGTCAACGCACGTTGACACTGGTTTGGTATCGCCTGACCCCGTCTTACAGGCGGGAAGGCGGTTTTCGTGGAAGGCTCTTACCGAAGATAGCGAAACAGGCTTGTCGGATTTCTATTAGGATAGGTATTGCAAGATGCAACGCGCGAGTCTTGCTACGGTGGTGGTTATCCCCAATCGATCCGGAGTCACATTTTACGCTCGATAAAATCACCTTCACGCCACCGTTTCAGGGCATCTTCGAACCTATAGTCCGAAATATGGAACGCGTCTTCACGGGTGCGTTTGGTGGGCATATTTTCAAGCGGAGTATAGGTAACGTGGATGCTCGGATTTCCAGCTTCTAAATCCACTTCTTGGCACGGGACAAAAAATGGCTCTTGGTCACTTTTTGATTGGCCTGCAAATAAATCAACATTTTCTGGTGTATATCGATCCGGGTTGTTTAGCACTCTCCCCACCTGATTACCCTGCAGAGGACTGACTGTCTTTACCTGAATTTTCAATAGATCCCCATCTGCATCGACGACCAAGTCGTAAGGATGGGAGTGACCGAAGGTCTGGGAGACTCTACAACGATGCTCTTCTATCAAATAGGTAGCCACCTCCAATTCAGAGACTTCACCCCTTATCTGCCTGTTATTCTCCGACATTAGTGCTATCAGACTTTATCTGAGAGAAATATAAAAGTCATCAATGCATCAACCTCGTTTCGTGATGTCCTTGAGACGAAGGATTCGACTTCCGTCCATGAGTACTCCTTCGATAGAGGACTGAACTTTTCGAACCCAAGCGCGTATACATTGATAGGGATCAGCAGAGTAGTTCATGGTTTCTCGCATCTATTGGTTTTCTCGTATATCATTTGCTTCGTGAGAATCTCCGAACATCAGTGCTGATCCCTATGAGAAGCCACAGCGGGCGCGTAGTGAGCGTCGTTTTTTCTGCGACCCAACAACATCTTCGAAATCGAAACCAATCTGGGGCGTAGATTTTTACCTCGTTGGATTCTGCACCTTACCAGATATAACAATCTCATCAATTAAATTCAAATATATATTAATAATATAGCCCAAATTCGGCATACGATTCACTGAAACCACCGAAAAGTAAATACAACTATATTCATACCAACTGTTATGAAACGTCGAAAAGTCATTTCGGCCGGTTCGCTAATTTCTCTTAGTATAATTGCTGGTTGTTCGCAATTAAACCGTAGAACGGAGGAGGAAAATTCTATTATAGAGCAACATCTAACCAAAGGTAGTAGTCTCTCAATTAGCGGTGTTTCAATAACTGCAAATGATTTCTTGATAAAAGACGAGATCACGACTGAGGGTGGACATAATACGCACACTCCGACAGAAAATAAACTATATTTTTTAACACTATTAAAATTTGAAAACAATAGCGAGTCAGAGTTCGAACTTCCATCAGCTTCTGAATTTGTGATGGAGTATAACAACGAGGAAATGCCTCTTGCTGAACTTTCTGGAGTCATTGAAACAGAAGGTGGCAGAAATCGAGAAGTACTTGAGCAAAAAACAATTATACCCAATCAATCACATTCCGCGTGGATTGTTCATACACTACCCAGAAACTACCGACTAAACCAAATAGAGATTTCTTTCTTATTTGAAAGAGAAGATAGGACTATTCGGGTACTCTGGAGTCCCCGAGAAAGAGATATTGAATCTCGGCGTGAGGGGGTGGACAACTAATAGTGTATGATTCCATCACTGATTTACTACCAGATGTTGAAAATTTCCCGGAAGGAAATTGGGAAATTGACTATATAGATGAGACTCCCGATTCAGATCTGCATTTTGATGTTGAAGCACGTTATGAGAGCGAATCTGAAGAGGATACCAAGATTGCAATTATTTCTGTTGCGGGCTATGATAATCTTGAGGATGCAAAAGAACGATACAACTCCTCCTTTTCTCGCGCAGAATCTCAAAATAAAATTGAAAAATCGTTGGACGAAAGTCCTGACGAAGGTTATGTGTTAGAATCCGACGAATTTAACATTCGTGTTTGGAGAGATATGAATATCGTGTTTAAATTATCTACAAAGCGGGAATCCCAATATGATCTGCCAGATCTATCTGATGATATTAGAGTAATCGTACAAGATAATTGGCAGAAACAGTTTATGTGATTGAGGCAGAACCTCAACGGGGCTAGACTGATTGGGTATGGGCAAATTGCAAAAGCAGTGCTGACTACATCCTCTGTATGCAGTACTCCAAACATCCTCATATCACACTTCAAACAGTTGTTTCATCAGAGAAGCCACGATCTTCAGCACCACCACTCGACGAAGGTTTATAAACGATAACGGCAGCACGCCCGGGTATGACCGAAGCAAAAGATGACCTCATTCGAACCGTCGCCTTGGCTTGTCTCAGCTACGAATACGAGACTATCGATCAAGAGATCGCTGATCGGGCCTGGGAGTTAGCAATCGACCACGCAGCAAGACAGGGATTGACCCCCATTGAAGCCCAGACACAACTGTGGGAAGGTAACTGGTCACCTCGGCGTCACTAACTTATACTCTGGGTGGCTCCCCACAAGTGCGTATGAACGATCTCTATGAGGCGATGGGCTCGATTGCGGCTGCCGCCCACGCCAACGGCGACACCATTGATGAGAATATTCGCCCGGAAGATAATCACAACGTTGAGCACGGGTTCGATATCTTTCATAGATCGAATTACATGCGCATCGGCAAACGATCCGATGAACAGCGATTCGAGATCACCTCGCCGTATGTGTTTCTGAATGTTTTAGAACAGAACTATAGCGATGCTGAGTTGGACGCACGGGTCGATATTGATCTCTCAGCACTGCCACCCCAAGAGCGGCGGCAGGCAATCCAGTCGGCATTAGAAGCAGACCTCCGAGAGGCTTCAACCCAATATGACGAATTTGCTGAAGCCTACAGCCAAGAGATCGAACCCAACGATACAGATCTCATCAGGATCACCCATGGCGAGGACGAGCTCTGGAATGGATTCTACGTGCGAGATCACCTTTATCCGTTCGAAGAGTCGTTTTCGATTTCGGAGTACCGTCAGGCCGTCTCGAAAGTCCGCAGAATACGGATACAGACAACGAAGATAGCTCACGACATCGTCGATGTGTTAGACACAGCCGGGTCGGAAGAGCTCTCTGAAGAACCAGCGACCGAAACACAAAGCGATCACCAACCGTCTCCTCCAGGCTTCCAATAACAGTATTCAGGAAGTTCCCGGAAACAACCCGGATACGCTTTTAGTCTCTGCAGCGAGTTGAGTGAGGTATGATCCGTGATGCTCGTGTCCTCCGTGCTGGTTTCGTTCCCCAGGAGGTTGAGCATCGTGACGCCGAAGTAAACCACCTCTCTAGTGTCCTGAAACCGCTCACCGAAGGAGAACCAGCTGACACCGCGGTCGTTACTGGCCCCAGTGGCGTCGGGAAGACCTGTATCTCGCAGTTCGTTACTGAACGGCTGCGAGAGGAAGCCCTCGACGTTGAGGCAACCTACATCAACTGTTGGCGGAACCACACACGGTTCCGGACGCTGTATCAACTCTTGGATGATATCGGGAAGACAATCGATATTCACCGGCAGTCAACTCCCCACGACGAATTGATTGACCGTCTCCAACAGTACGATGGCAATCGCACGGTTGTGATTCTCGATGAAGCTGATCAACTTGAAGATACGAGTGTCATCTATGACTTGCATAGCCTCCCACAGTTCGCTGTCATCTGTATCACCAACAACGAGGAGGATCTCTTCGGCCGTGTCGACGACCGGCTTGTGAGCCGCCTGCGGGCCAGCGAACACGTCCGGATGGACAAATACGCTGACGAGCAACTGTTCGATATTCTCTCTGCCCGAGTTCGGTGTGGCCTCGAAGAGGGCGTCATCACCGACGAACAGTTGTACTCGATTGCCGATGCAGCCGCCGGTGACGCCCGACTAGCGATTGGCATCCTGCGGACAGCGGCCAGCACCGCGAATCGAGAAAACCATGACCACATTACCGACGAAATGCTGACTAATGCAGCAACAGATGCCAGAACCCAGATTCGACAGAAGAGTCTTGATTCACTGACACCGCAGCAACGAATCGTCTATGATATCATCAAAGATGACGGCCCACTGAGCCCGACTAAAATCTACGAGCAGTACGTTGAGGAAGTCGAAGATCCACGAACGAAGCGAACCGTTCGGACGTATCTCTCGAAGATGAGTCAGTATAATCTGCTCACGGCTGATGGAACGAGTCGAGATCGGCAGTACTCGGTTATAACAGAGGCTACGCCGTCACCGACGACGTGAGTGCCACCGACTCAATCGTATTCAAGAACTGGAGTCGAGTTCCGTATACACATGCGCGGCCTGCCGGAGGAGTGCTTCGTGAGGATCAACAGCATCTCTGTTATCGGCTACCTGTTGGAGTGCATCCTCCAACTCCATGTCCTGAGAGAGGGCCAGAGCAGTCGCAGCCACCGTCGGACTTCGAGAAGCTCCGGCCGAACAGTGGACAAGAACACCGCCCTCGGCAGTCAATGCGGCAACTGTTTCTTCGACCGCTTTAGTGAACTGCTCACGACTGTTCTGTGGCCCATCGATGAGTGGAATCGAACGGATAGAGAGAGACTGGATAGCAGGACTCGGTGTCTCGTGGGTGAGCGATATAATAGTCGTTATCCCGTGAGTTTCGAGAGAAGAGTTATCGGCTGCATCCTCAGCAGTTCCCACAAATAGATCATCGCCGACTGAATCCATTATCAAGACAACTCACCTGAGAGCTATTCAATCTCAGTCAGACGCACTGTCGCTGATCCCTGTGCTGGACAACACTAAGAGACTCACTGCTCAATGATCTCTCCGTCACCGACCGCAAGTGTGTCCTCAAGCTCAGCAAGGATTTCTTTGCCTTCCTCCCGAAGTTCTTGAGCTTCTTCAAGTGAAACCTCACCGTCTTCGAGCTGCTCGATGATTGCTTCGATACGATCCACCTTGTCGCTGATTGGAGTGTTGTCGGTCATGGTATCAAGTAGAGAGCGGCGAGACCAAGCACGACCAGCACTAGTACCGCGATGGCGATCTTGTAGCGTCGCTGCTGTCTGGCTACTTTGGCCTCGGCTTCGCTCAGTGCCTCATCACGAACTTCTTCGACTGTTTCTTCGAGTTCTTCTTCGTGTTCCTTCTCCTGTTCGAGTGCCTGGTAGGCGGTATCCAGTTGATTTCGCAACTCCAGAATCTCTGCCTCGACATGGCGGTCAGCGGCATTCGCAAGCGAGGCTTCCAACTCCTGTAGCCGACTGGCAACCACACCCTCATAGGCGTTATCGAGCGCGGTTTTCGAGGCGGTAAGTTGGGCGTTGACGGTACTCAAGTAGGCCGTATCGAGCCGCTCCGATAGCTGGGCGCACTCCTTATCGAGATCGGCTCGCTTCGGGACGACCTCACCAGCATGCGTCGGCGTCATGAAGCGATAATCGGCCACCTCGTCGGCGAGTGTCTGATCATCCTCGTGACCGATGCCAACTGCCGTTGGAGTGTCGGTGTCGGCGATCACCCGACAGATCGGCGTCTCATTGAAGATCCGGAGTGTTTTGTCCGCACCACCGCCGCGGGTGACGACGATCACATCAACGGTAGCATCTTTATCGAAGGCTGAAACACCGCTCATCAGCTCTTCAAGCGCATCCGGGCCTTGGACACTGGCGTCGTTGATTTTGATATCGACTTGGGGATACCGGTCATGGATTGCGGTGACAGCATCAATCCGTGCATCGCTATCAGCCGATGTGACGAGGCCGACTGTCGTAGGTAGCTCCGGGAGTGTCTGTTTTTGTTCGTCGTCTAGCAGGCCATCATCTGCGAGTTTCTCTTTGTTTTCAGCGTAGACCTGGCTGTACTCGCTTTCGCCCATATTGACGACATCCTCGACAATGAGAGAGCACGATCCCTGTGGCTCGTAATAGGAGAGCTCGCCGCGAACGGCGACGTGCATCTCCTCGTCAGGTTTTGCGTTCAATCCCTTGTATCGGAACCCGAAGACGACACAGTGGATGGATGCGTCGCCTGAAACGAGATCGAAGTGGAGGTGACCGTTAGCCTCTCGACAATCCGACGCATCGCCGACGACGTAGTCATGCGTAAGCTCTTGCTTCTCATCAATGACGGCGGCTATCTCGTCGTTGAGTGTGGCTACGGTGACGATATCATCGCTATCAAGTTCAACCGTCCCGGCCGCCGTGCCATCTGCTTCTACCATCCACTTTGTGGAACACCCGACAGCATCAAAAAGCTACCCGGGTCGTTTCATGGAAATCTGGATCAACAGCAACAGTCGGAGAGCCAAGATAGATAGCGATCAGATGACGATTAAATATCATATTAGTTATTATTAGCTAAACCCGTGCAAGATGCACAGCGCGTATCTTGCACAATCTGATTCGTCACTTACAGATGGATAACTCTGTTTCACTGTGTATCGGATGTGTCATAATACAGTACACCGACAAATCCAGATGCAGTGAAGAATATTGCAACGTACATCCACGTGATCAGGGTAGAATGTGTTTTTCGTGCCGTGGTTGAATAGTCGGATACAGAGTTGGCTATACTCGGGTCTGTAATAAGATACAAGCCCATCGCAACAATAAAACAGGTAGTTGCGATCCCAGCGAAGTACCCAGCTAAATACTTTCTATCCAACATGACGCTATTGGTTTCTCCAGAATTTTCTTCCATTGTCGTTAGGCAGTATGTTAGAAATAAAGAATGTGTCGGTTGTTTGTGACCTATCAATACTCTGTATCGGTCACTCAGCTATCTATCAATCGTTGTATGAATTGCTTCGACAAGTGCTGAATAGCACGCGCATATTATGCAACGAACTCATGGCGGCTCCAATTTGAAACGCCGAACCACGTCATCGAGATTGCTGGGAATAATACGGTACAGATCCATTGAACTCAATCGCTGAGTTCGTCGTTATATTTGAATGTGTTTTAGGATAAAAACTTAGTTAGTCGCTGTTGGGATTAGCCATATGAACCGACGTAACATGATAAAATCTGCCGGATGCGTTTGTGGAATATCAGTTATTGCTGGTTGTTCAACTGGTGGAGGTCCTGACTCTGGAATAGAAGAAGAAGTCCAAGAGCAAGTTGGTCCTGATCTTACTGTAACCGGTGATACAGCTGAGACAACTACATTCGGTAACGTTGAAATAGCAACGAGAGTTTGCAATGAGGGTGCAGAAAGAGGGTCAGCCACCCTATGGGCAGAGGTTATCATCGAAGGTGGTGAAACATATCAAGAAAGTAGGCAGGTGGCTATGGGCGTTGATGAGTGCCGCGACTTTGAATTTGGGTTTGATATTCCAGCTACTACTTCTCTGTCTGGTGCAAGCTATAGTTACCAAACTTGGGTTGAGCAGTAAGATGTAAAAAAGTAAAATTGGCCGTAAAAAATAAGCTGTCGAATTATTATTGTTTACCATGGCTGAAGATCCGAGTTACATTGAGACAATAGGAATTCTAATAGGAGCGGGGATTCTTTTTGTGGCAGGTACAGTGCTCCCGGTGCTCTTGGCATCGCACTGTTTGTTTTTGCGGGAGGTTTGCTTGTTCTTTGGATTGCAAAGTACGTAATGCAAGGAGCAGCTGACTCCGTTCAGAACTAATTGGTGGCTATGCTCTTGTCTAACTAAGCGGACAATATTGATCATGTCAGCGTTGTAAGTTGGCATGCAAGATGGAACCTCTGTATCGGTCACTGCCAACCTAACAATACACAGTCATATACAACCCATCTTTCAGTGAGACCACGCCTAAGTTGCTTTCCTGAAACGTGGAAATGACACGCCGCGGCTTATTGGATCGCTCAGTATCTATGCGAGTATGCCAACGAACTCACCGAGAAACCAGATCGCAACGAGTCAGCCAGTTCGAGGTGCAGATCGCAACCAAGACCTCGTTGAACAGGCCGACCCAGCGAATGAAACCACGCTGTTTCCCACACTTGAGGAAGAGATCACACTGCTCGATATCAGTGAGACCCGTGGTGTCCCCATCCTCCAATCAGTCGTCGTTGATCACCTATTGTTGAACGACGGCCCGGCGTTTTGGGTTGATGCAAACGGCCATGCAACAACCACAACGCTCGCTCGAATCGCTCCGAGCCGACGGCTCCTCAACCGTATTCACGTTGCACGTGGATTCACCGCCTATCAACACTACGCTGCGGTGTCACATCTTTCTGGCACTGTTGAGCAACCGGATCGTACAACCCCCACCGCCGGGAGTGCAATAGATCCGGAGTCTCACAATCACTCACAACCTACCTCACCATCACTGATCGTTGCCCCGGCCGTTGACGCCCGCTATCGAGACGAAGATAATCTGGCTGCGGGCGACAGTAAGACCCTGCAGGCACGAACACTGGCCCAACTCTCGACATACGCGAGCGAATATGAGGTCCCCATCCTCATTACGCGAACAGCGAACGACCGGTTCACCGAACCGATTGCGACTGCCGCCGACCAGCATATCGAATGCGAACAGACGGAGATGGGGCCACGGTTTGTCGGCGACGATTTCGAGACACTGGTGTACCCCGTCGACGGCGGCACATACTACCAGACGACGTTTGCCTACTGGCGGCAACTGCTTGCTGCCCGGGCGAAACACGTTGGGATCGAACCGACGAAAATAGAATCTCAACCGTCGGTAACAGACAATCAGGACGGCATCAGCACCACCGAAATGAACCCACTGGGTGTCGATACGCTGGCGTCAACGTGGGGTTCGAACGGAGGTTGGTGACGATGGGTCGCACGAATCCAACCTACCGTGATGCACTGCGGGCAATCAGAGAGCGATGGGACGACTTCAGGCGTGCCCTCCGGAACCGCGACCAACCCCGGTTCGATCAACTCTTCGCGTACGCGAGAGAGCACGCAGACGCAAGCGGACTCTTGAACCACGAAAACCCGCTGCTACCGGCGTTATTCAGTATCGACCTCGAACAGGAAGCCCGGCTTGATGACCACGAACAACGGCTTGCTGAGATTGAAGCGATACTCACAGCAGGTGAGCAACCCGATACGGAATCGGAATCAGACCAATCAACGTAGTGACCCTCCATCTTGAAGCTGGTCGCAGTTCACGGTGGATTCTCCGCATCGTTGAGTCCATCCAAGGTTTCGTTGTTGTACGCATATCGCCAGCGTTGGAGAATCGCTCGTGTTACGAGTGAGACTTCAGATACAGTAATACAGGACGGCTCAACGGGGCGACTCGGAGCATCGGGTGGGGGATGGAAGTGTTTTTGCGGTGCATCGGGTTTTGGATGGCAATCAAACCGGAAGTTCCGCTCTTGATCATCGGTATAGTGTGCAGCGTAGTTTCCTGTTAGACTCCACCGTACATCGATTCGAGCAGTTGTGGCCGCTCCGATACCATCAGACAGCTCCAGTGACACCATCTGCGGATTCAACGGGTCGTCAAAAGAGGCATCCTGAACCAGTGGCTCCTGTTCGACGAACACATCCCGTATCTCGCGTAGTGCCCCAGCATCGATTGGCCCGAACACCTCAGTGTATTCGGTCGATTGAGGTAGCTGTGAAAATCTCTCGTCGTCGGTCATACGATGGTTGAGGTGCTCCCATCGCCATCATAATCTGTTTCGCTGCCAGTCAAATGGCCAGTCTGGCTGGCTTCACCAATCGCAAGTGCTGCTTGTGCAAGCGCAAGGTTACGTCGTGTTGTTTGCCATTCTCTGAGAAGCCCACCGTGATTGGTGTCGGCGTCGTCAATCTCTAATTCACGAGCGAATTCCTCAGGTGAATCGACATCATACTTCTCGCGCCATTCCTGTATTTGGGCCTTCATATCAGCGATGCCAGCGGCGATCTCGTCCGGTGTCTGTTCTGCGAGAAGCGACTGTGCATTTTCCGTTACGATGGCTGTTTCCGAACGTCGGTACTGTGTTGTCTGTCCGTCCTGCGAGGTCGCCACTTCGCCAGCACTCTCAAGCGTACGGAGGTGTTTTCGGGCTGTGGTCGGCGATACCCGAGCGCGTTCGGCTATCTCTCCGGCGGACGCAGGCTCGTAGGCACGACGAACGATTGCGTAGACTCGCTCAAAGGGTGTCGTATCGTCAACCCATTCGGCTTCAACGACCTCGTTTACATCCCAATGTTCGGAGCCGCCGTCTGGTCGTATTTCGTGGGGCAAGGGTGTCGCATCGGCCATTATGTGTTACCGACGGCAGCCAGGAATAATAATCTGTGGGTCAGTATGTTGTGTTTTGTTGTTCGTTGGACTGATCCACAGCGGATTCCGGAGCCGATTCCGGAAACAACCGAGGATAGACCTGTGACATCCTCCACGCCGTGAACGGTGGCATTCTCTTCTTGTACGGAGAAGGTGCTATTCCTCGGTAGCGGTGCTACCAAACCCCTTCTCTGAATTGCGGAAACGACACGCCACTATCTATCCAGCCCCGGAAGGTTCGGTTTGTTGGAGGTTCGACAACCCACAGATGCCGTTCACAATCGACTTCTTGAACGATGGCCGAATCCTCGAATGGGAAGCAACCACCAACGGTGCCGTCGTAACTGAACGAGACAGTTACACGCCGCGCTTCTATGTCGGCTCTCGTGAGCCAGAAACCGACCTCGATCTCACCACACTCCGGTCGGTGTACGATCAGCACCCTGATGTTGTCAGTACTGAGATGGTATCCCGACGGCCCGGATTTCGACGAGACGAAGAGCTAGTCCTTGCGGTCGACATCAGCCACATTGACCGTATTACCTCGCTTGCCAAACAGACACGGCAGCTATCGGAGCATCCGATTGGTAATCTCGCCTGCTTCAACGTCGATCTCTCACGGGAATTCCGCTATTGTCTGGAGAACAGTGTCGATCCAACACCAACGACTGAGCTGTCGACGCTCCGGCTCAGCGTCCCGATGAGCGAAACGAGTAACGATGTCTACGGAGAGCTATCTATCGGTGGTGACACTGTCTCTGGATCGCCGGTAGAGATACTGACTACTGTCCAAGCAACCCTTGAAGAACACGATCCAGATATCTTGATCTGCTCAACGGGCGACATCATTCCAACATTACACCAGATGGCGAGGGCTAGCGATATCGACGATTTCGCGTTAAGTCGGTGGCCGGATGTGGACTACCAAGAGCTGGCGAGTCGTTCAACATATTCGAGTTACGGACAGGTGGGCCACTCTCCAGCGCGGTACAACATCCCCGGTCGGGTAATCATCGACGAGTCAAACACGTTCTTCTACGAGGAAACGAACCTCGACGGCGTCATCGACCTCGTGTCCCGATCCCGGAAACCACTCCAAGAGCTTGCATGGGCCTCAATCGGGAACGTTCTCACAGCGATGCAGATCGTCGAAGCCTCCAACCGAGACGTGTTGGTACCGTGGAACTCCTGGCGACATGAATTCTTCAAGCCGATGGGGACACTCCACGATGGTGACCGCGGTGGATTCATCTTTGCTCCCGAGGTCGGTCTTCATGAGAACGTCCACGAACTCGATTTTTCGAGTCTGTATCCGAATATCATCTGCACACGAAACATCTCGCCGGATGTGATCCGGTGTGACTGCCACAACGACCACGAGGACGTGCCGGAACTAGACTATTCGATTTGTGAAGAGAAAGGATATCTAGTGGATGTCCTCCAGCCACTCATCGACGCCCGCGACGAAATCAAAGCCGAGATCCAACGCGAATCCAAGCGAGACGACCCCGACCAGCAGCGACTCGAAGCACTGGAGGGTCAGTCGAGTGCGTTGAAGTGGATCCTCGTCGCCTGTTTTGGCTACCAAGGGTTTAGCAACGCGAAGTTCGGGCGGATCGAGTGTCATGAAGCGATCAACGCCTTCGCGCGGGAGATTCTGCTGACGGCCAAACAGCGACTTGAGGCCGGTGGTTGGCGCGTTGTCCATGGCATCGTCGACTCAATCTGGGTAACGCCTGATCCCACTGTCGACGATGCTGATCGTGAGGGTCTCGACGTGCTCGCAACGGAGATCACTGACCGCGTCGAGATTCGGCTTGAGCATGAGGCCCACTACGAGTGGGTAGCGTTTGTTCCCCAGCGTGACAGCGATGCTGGTGCGTTAACGAAGTACTTCGGGAAAGTCGCCGACAAAGATGAGTTCAAACTCAGAGGGATTGAAGCCCGACAGCGGTCGACGCCGGCGTTTATCGAGGCCGTTCAGCGAGACTGTCTGGAACAGTTCGATGCGACGCGCTCCCCGGATATCGTCCTTGATTGCCTCCGAGACGCTATTGAGCGACTCCACGCTGAAGGAGTGCCAGTCGAACAACTCATCGAACGGAATCGTGTCACTAAGCCGCTGGAGGGATACACCCAGAACACCCAAAACGTGGCGGCACTGAAGCGGGCCCGCGATCAAGATCTCGCTGTCCATCCGGGACAAGACATTGAGTATGTGGTCGTCGACGACGAGAAGACCTCCCGTGATCGCGTTGCGTTGGCCCACGAGGAGATCGATAGCTACGACACATCGTACTACGAGACACAGCTTGTTCGCGCTGTCGAGAGTCTCTTGGCTCCACTCGGATGGGATCGCACGGATATTCAAGAAGCACTTTCAGGAACCCGTGAGCCAGTCCTATCCGAGTTTCATTGACATCCTCACCCGCCAATGGCTGGTTATTATGGCTGATATTCTGGCCGGTATCTATTTTTATACTTCCGACCAACGCAAAGCTGTCGCTACTCAGTGAAGGCGACGACCCCTAAAACAAGCGTGGAAGTCTCCCCCGACTTCCACTCCTTGAGAGATGGCGACATTGACCCCTAGAACCCTGCTACTCCACTGAACATGGTGGTAGCACTGCAGTTTATTTTCAGTGCATCTGGTCTTATAGCTTCGGGAGCCAATATCAAGTCTAGTAACTACGAGTTTCTCGATACGTCCGTCGTATATCGACGATTAGTCCATGGCACACTCATTTTTCGAAAATCAGATGACGGCACAAAGTCACTAGAAACCGACCCAAACAGTGATGAAAGTCATCGGTGTCCTTTCCCGACATGTTGATATAGCTTGTCGACATATGATTGACTGACCACCCTGTTCCGGGTGGTCGTAGCATTTGACCCCGCTACCAGCACACTACGTTTGCGCCGTCGGCCAGTTTTTGGCTGACGGCGTCCCTAATTGATGAGTGGTGACTCTGTCGTGACCACTATGCTTTTGCGTCAATATGGTTTCGGTCGCAATTAAGTCTCAGCCGGTACCACGGGTGCGACATACTGCGATTTAATTTTCGAACCCTCCCGCCACTGTAGGTAAAAATAGTCCCGCCCATCGATAGTTTTCGTGGTGAGTGTCCCCTTTGAGGCAGGGAGATCGGCATCTTTGCGAGCATCGTCAACAGCCTCTTCCCACTCGTCGTCATCCCATTCTTCGGGGGTCTCTGTGGCCGACTGGTCAGCCCGTTCTTCAAGCTCGCGTTGTGCCTCGGCTTCCATCCACTCAGCCATCCGCTCTGCGTAAGCAGCGAGGTCACGGAGACCTTCAGGCGATTGCTTCTCAACACCAGTGGCGAGATACTGCGGGAGGTTGGAAGGAGGATTTGGTTTATCATCGACCATGCTAACCAACAATAGCCTGTGCAATATTAGATATGTTGGTTAGCTATTGTCGAAGGCTTCACTAGTGTCTTCGGCCAGTTCGCTCGCATCAATGTGTGAGTACATTTTCGAAGTCGTCGCCGGGTCTTTGTGCCGAAGGGCTCGCTGCGCTGCGGCAGCATCTAGCTCTCGGTAGAGCGTTTCCCCAGCTCCACGCCGCCCTCCATGTGGCTTCAGATACTCACCGTCGATATCGAGGTCTGCCTCGTCACAAATTCGTTTGAGGACGTTCCGACCACCGTTCGTCGACAATGCTGGCGGCATCACGCTAAGAGATCGACAGTGGTCAAGCAGGCTCTGGTCATCATCTGCTGGTCGTTCCCACTCGTCAGGAAGCTTACTATAGATGGAGGGGGCATGGTTCGAGGGAAATACTGGCCACTCCTCTGCCGGAGGATCAAGTGCTCGGCGGAGTTGTCTAAGCGGGTGATGGGTTTGCTTGGGGAGCTGTGCCGACTCCCACTGTTGATCTTTCCCGAGTACAGTGATCCGATTGTCTTCGATCTCGACGTGCTTCCATCGGAGGCCGACACGTCGATCATCACGAGGGTCGGCAAGGATTTCACCGCCACGTACTCCCGAGTATGCCAATACATACACGAGCGCGCGGTCTCGAAGTGTGGTCACTGCCTGTAGGCCGCCCTCGTCGATAGCCTCAACCGCCTGGTCGTCGACATAGGTGATTAGTTCCTCGCGATTACCAGGCGACCAGAATTGTTGAGCACTACTGTCACTTGTGGGGCGATCTGGGAGTTCGCCCTTCACGATCCCTTTCTGAGCCGGGTTGTGAGGAATGTAGTCCCACTCGACGCAGTAATCAAGGAACGCGGAGATGTAATCGAGGTACGTCCATGCGGTCGCCGCACTGATCCCACCGTCGATAGTTGGAGTTTGTCCGGCAGTGATCCGTTGGTGGAGGTGTTCAGCGTAGTTCGCCATCACTCGCTTGTCAACTGCGTTGAGTTCGGTGATGCCGCGATCAGTGAGCCACCCGTACCATTTCTCTAAGACAGATCGAAGGTTCGATTTGTAGTTCCCCGACTTCGTACCAGAATTGAGAAACTCCTCGATGGCGTCTTCGACGGTCTGAGGGCCAGGGGAAGAATCCTGAGTGTCGGGTTCCATCGTTCGTGCTCCCCCTACAGCGCGGGGGCACCTAAATCCAGTGTGTATTACTGGACTAATACACAGTGGATTCCAATTAACACTATACTGCTTTTCTGGGGTCAGAACCAATTGATATCGTGGGTTTCATCATGATTTCTCGTTCCATGAATCGTATAATGCTATATAAAATATCTGCCGCGGGGATATAATATCCATTTCAATTGGTTGGAGAGTCCGAGTCAGCAGAAGCTAATTAGCAGATTGTTCTATCGACACCCAGACAACGGATAATTGGATTCCGCAGTTTAATTCAATCGTCTGCAGCCGTCGGCTCCTCCGCTGCAACGTCAGATTCGAGCAATTCCAGAAAAGCTGACAGCCATTCTGGATGATCTGGCCAAGCTTGACCAGTCACAAGATTCTGGTCAACAGTCACTTCATCAACCCACGAACAACCAGCTGACTCGACTTCCGCTCGAACAGCTGGGTAAGCTGTCATCTCATACCCATCAAGAACGTCGGCAGCAGCCAATATCTGCGGCCCATGGCATAATGCTGCAACCGGTTTGTCCGCTTCGAAGAAGTGCTGTACTGTATCAAGCACAATATCGTACGTGCGGAGATATTCCGGTGCTCGTCCCCCTGGTACTACCAGTGCATCGTACTCGGATGGATCGATCTCGTCAAAGGTCGTGTTAACATTGAAATTGTGTCCACGTTCTTCGAGGTAGGTCTGGTCACCCCGGAAATCATGAATGGCTGTTTTAACCGTCTCGCCTGCCTCTTTATCTGGGCAGACAGTATCAACACTGTGGCCTACAGTTTCCAGAGTTTGGTATGGAACCATCAGTTCGTAGTCCTCTCCGAAGTCGCCGACAATCATCAGTATCTGTTTACTCATTATTGTCCCTCACGTCAGAATTCACTTCTATAATCATAATGGTTGTGCACACCACAACCTCGAAGATCATGCGGTGTGTATATAATAGTATTCAATAGTTTTGTTCATTGTGTGTGTTCAGTGTATACACTCATTGCATGTATTCATTGTTTGTTGTACTTGTAACTAACCATACATATGTCTGACGAAGATTAAAGATGAACACATGCAATGAACACACCATGTTAACGTACTCAACATACAGTGAAGCCGGTGGAGTCGGTAAAACAACCACTGCAGCCAATCTAGCTGTTGCGCACGCACGTGCAGGACTGAAACCACTTGTTGTCCCACTCGATCCACAAGATGGCGATCTATCTCGTCTGTTTGGGGTCGATGATCAGCGAACAGATTCAATTGATAATCTCGTCCGGCACATGATTCGTCGGCCGCAGGGAGATATTCACGATTTGATTCGCACTGTTGAAGGCGTCGACATCATCCCAGAGCACAACATGCTATCTGACCTCGCAGAGTACCTCCAACGCGAAAAAGACCAAGCCGAAGCCATGGGTGAGGCCTTCGGCATGCATGCGCAACTCCTGCGTGTACTTCGGGATGCTGGTATCCCTGATGAGTATGATGTCTTAATTTGTGACCCGCCGGCGACTGAGGACCGCATCTATACAATGCTATCCATGCCACACGGTCGTTAGTAATTCCTGTCGAGCCCTCTGCTAAGGGCGCGCTGCAGTAGAAGGATTGGAATCACTCGTAGCAGGGCTCGAAGAGCAACTAGATGTTGAAGTCGGCGTTATGGCAGCAGTTCCAATCGGATTCAAAAACACACGTGACCAGCAAGCCATTCTCGATGAAATAGAGTACACAATCCCGGAGATTATCGGCGAACGGGCTTCCCTGATGGAGGGGTGTTGGATGCAACAGTGTTCGGCGTTCCGGTATGTTCGTGAATTCAGAGATCGGCAACGAGATTACGAACTAGATACACTCGCACAGTTCGATCAAATTGCTCGCCATCTCGAAGAGCAGGCTGGGATTGAGGCACCGAACCCACCTGAACCAGGCGATCTCGATCACGAGGTGATCAAAGCATGACTGGCATGAAAGAGGGTGCCGGTGAAGATCCCTTTGCAGACGAGGGGGATGTCGCCGTTGAAAAATCAGAATCATCTGCTCCAGACCCAGCAATGGAAGGTGGATCAGAACCAGATGATATAGCGGAAGACGATTCATCACAGTCGACAGAGCAGGCGATGAATATTCCTTACAAGTTCCGCCGTGACAGTGTCCAAGACAATCGAGATAGAGTTCCACTCTTCTTGCAAGCTGAGACAAAGACAGCTGAACGAGAGGCAATGCGAGAACTGGAAGAGCGATTTGATGACAACGTCTCTATGACTGATCTGAGGGAGGCTCTTGTGAAGGTCGGGTTAGAGCACCTCGATGAAACAGAAGCGACGTTAGAGGAGTGGGGCTACGGACTCACGTTCGATTGATCGGCTCAAGTTTGCTGATTAGCTTTTTTAATCAGACACACCCCTCTATCGATGTGTTCCCGGATGTTTTCGAAGGGAGAAAATAATCTATGTGAGAGTTCACGGTTGTACAAACAGCCAGTAGAGGCCGTGATACCCGAGATAACCTACAAATCTACAATAGAAGGGAAAAACAAACTCGCCTGGCGGCTTCGAACATCTCGAACACTTCGATAGAGGTGTGTCTGTCTATCTATCTAGTCTAGTTTTAGAAAGAAGAAGAAGGAAGAATAAACGGGCTACAGAGACCTATTCCACCGAGAATATAGCAAGTACGGCTAATTCGAGTGTCTGTAGCAATTTTCTCCCCCGCCTCATTATCCTAGAAAACACATCGATAGAGGGGTGTGTCTGTCCGAGATCTTGTTATATATTCAACATTACCTCCTTCGATCACACTTCGTCACTGGTTACGAGTTTATGACTTACCTATAGATCAAACCCCGTCAGAAACAGCAATATAAGCCTTCCAAAGTCTAATCACACTTCGATATAGGTAACAAAGTTTTTGTCATAGGGTTGTATGGGGTGACGTATGGATGGAGACGACTCCGGGGGAGACAACACAGATCTTCAATCGGAGACGACACAAATAGATTTGTCAGGTGGTGATGATCCAAGTACGGCTGATAGCTCATCAGTTAATTCATCGACACCAAGAGAAAGTGAGTCCACTAAACCCACGACAACATCACAATCCATTGAAGAGATGCTGTTGGAA
Organism: Halonotius sp. GCM10025705; assembly: GCF_042662885.1. NCBI lineage: Archaea > Methanobacteriati > Methanobacteriota > Halobacteria > Halobacteriales > Haloferacaceae > Halonotius > Halonotius sp. GCM10025705. The sequence continues at coordinate 220,068 of NZ_JBHSZD010000002.1, forward strand.
TTCGACGAGCAAGAGGGGTTAATTCGTGATCGAGCACTCCTTGATCCTAACCACGTCGTCTCGGAGGATCGAATCGTCGGCCGTGATGAGCAACTCCAGGAAGTAACGAAGATGCTCAGAGTGGCTCTTGGCGACAACCGGCCACCGAACTTGTTTTTGTATGGCCCTTCCGGTACGGGAAAGTCACTCATTACGAAGGCAGTCTGTAAGAATATCAGTCAGATCTGTGAGAACCGTGGCATCGAATTTGGAACTATTGAGGTCAACTGCCAAGATCTCGATACCCTTGGTGTCGCCGTGTATGAACTCGCTGAACAAGCAGCTGATGAAGCTGGAGTCTCTGTACAGGTTCCGAAACACGGCGTCTCGACAAAGGAGAAATGGGATGAACTCTACCGGATTGTCAACGAGAACTTTGATTCCGTGGTTTTCGTGTTAGATGAACTTGATATGCTGGTTGGCCGCCGTGATAAACAAGATCCGGCCTTTTCGCGACTGTTGTATCAGCTTTCACGAGCTGGAGCTAACGACGAATTAACTGCCTATCTCTCGGTTGTGGCGATCTCGAATGACACGAAGATGATGGAAGAGGTCGGAAGTCGAGCATTGAGTTCCTTTACACCGGAAGATGTTCATTTCGACGACTATGATGCGATGCAACTCAAATCAATCCTCCGTCGACGAGAAGATGCCTTCCATGAGGGTGCTCTCTCAGAGGACGTGATACCATTGGCAGCGGCGTTTGCTGCCCAAACACACGGTGATGCCAGAAAGGCAATCGATCTCATGCGTGTCGCCGGTGAATTAGCTGAGCGAGAAGGCGATGATAGAGTACAAGAAAGCCATATTCGGTCGGCACAAGACAAGGTCGAAAAGAACCGTGTTCTTGAGGTGGTTCGTGGTATCAGCACTCAAAAGAAGCTCTGTCTGTACGCGACTGCAGCCGTAGCATCGCAAGCAGATAATGAGGCTGCTCGCAGCACAACGGGATATCGGGTTTATCAGTATCTTACCGATTCAATTGATGCCGACCAGTATCATCAAGAGACCTACGTGAACAAAATGAAGGAGATGACGACGTATTCGCTGGTTGATTTTGAGCGACGCAGTCACGGCCCTGCTCCGGCATGTTTCTGGAGTTTCAGTTTGGTGAACGACCTGAAACGATTATTGAGACGCTACATGAAGATTCCCGAATCGATATGGTCGCGCCTGAAACGGTCGGGTCAGTCGTGGAAGCACAGATCAGAGAGGAGACATAGTATTTCAATAATACACCCCTCTATCGATGTGTTTCGCTGGGTCGATATGGTTGAACAAAACAGTGAGGATACCCCTCTATCGATGTGTTTTGTGAGAGCAACGTGTAAACACGTGGGAATTTAAGCACACACCCCTATCGATGTGTGATATTGAAATAGGTTTTGTCGAAATCGAAATTTGCACTGATAATAGTAGCTATTCATAACACCCCTCTATCGATGTGAATTCTACGTCCAGAAGCTTTCTATGGTGTATTATAGCCCATTTACGTGTTTGATCATCGCCTTTTTCGAGTGGAGGTTTGCTAAACACAGATGTTCTCGTCAATATCTACAGGCGGAGCAGGCCGAGTGCCTCGGGGCTTGACCCCGAGGCGGTTCACTTCTCGTATATAAGCGTTTGAGGTTCTGAGCTAGTAGATTTGCTATTCCGCAACTGGAACTCGTCCTGTCGAATAATACAGAGGCTGATCATCTATCTTGTTATTAATACGGCCGTGTTTAATCACTAGCGTGCATCGGGTTAGGTCGGTAGAATAACGGCATTAAAGCGGGAGACCACGGAATGTGACAACTCTAATCTCTCGCATCACTGAACGAGTTACCTTCGCAGTCAAAATAGTTCAGTAATAGTTACTTTTTTGTCTATTCTTTCAGACTAATGATCATGGGGTCGTAAGAGATTGACAAGCAATCAAATACGGGTGTTGCATGTTGATGATGATCCCCACTTTGGTAAGTTGGTCGCTGATCGTCTCGGACGCGAGGCTGATCAAATCACCGTCCAGGCTGCAACAACCCCAGAAGAAGGGTTGTCAATACTAACAACTGATCCTGTGGACTGTATTCTCTCGGATTATGAGATGCCAGCCCAAGATGGGCTGGAATTTTTAGAAACGATTCGAGATGACTATCCAGATCTCCCATTCATTCTGTACACGTCAAGAGGTTCAGAGGAGGTTGCCAGCGAGGCTATTTCTGCCGGTGTAACCGACTATCTACAGAAAGATGTAGGCCCAAGTCATTATGAACTACTGTCGAACCGAATCACAAACGCCGTCAGCCAGTACCGGGCACAAAAAGAGCTTACGCGAAATGAGGATTTGCTCGCCTCTACGGAACGACTCGCCAACACCGGTGGGTGGGAGTTAGATGTTCAGACCGGTGACACACACTGGACTGACGGAACGTACGCAATATACGGGCTTGACCCCGACGCTGAGCTAACCAAGCAAGAAGCAATCGAATTTTATTATCCTGATGATCGCGGTGAAATCAAACGACTGGTCGAACGTTGTATCGACACTGGTGAGTCCTATGAGGCGACACTCCGACTGATTGATGCTGACGATCAAATCCGTTGGGTACACACAAACGGTGAGGCAATTCGAAAAAATGGTGAAATCGTCGCTATCAGAGGGGCCATTCAAGATATCACAGACCTCAAAGAGAGTCAAGAACACCCCGTAACCGCCGAAAATAGTTCTGGTCGCCGCAGGGAGACATAGCTCGGCGATCAAAATACACATCGAGCACCTGATAAAAAGCTGCAGGTAGCCTGCGGGCAAACACTTCTTTGGACACAGCGAGTGCCGTTATCTAAACAGGAAAGCTACCTTGTTGGTGTCTCAGGGAGGCGATCAGCTTCCCATTCTTGTCGTTCAACAAGTAGTGCTTCCCCTTCGGCAGTCGAGCCGTAGCTGTTTTTCCGGTCGTTGATACGCCCTTTGGTGACGTAGCCTTTCTCAACGAGCGTATCTAGATTTGAATATAAACGGCCGTGATTGATATCGATCTCTCTGTACGACTCAAGCGTCTGTTTAACGCCGAGCCCGTGGGGTTTCTCATCTGTGGCGATGCAGTACAGGACATCGCGCTGAAAAGCGGTTAGATCATACATTATTTGCTTGTGCGTTTGAAGCAATAATATATAACTGCAGCTATCATTTCAATTATAATTTATTTTCATATGCTTTTTAATCCCGATTAAGATAGCCTCGCCAATTATCAGTTTGCATGAATCAACGGGAATTTTTATATTTCAAACCTGGTTTTCTGTGTGTATGAATAATACGTCTGAATGCTCTAATTGTGGGCGTACGTACGATCACACTGTAACTACACGTTGTCCTAAGTGCAAAAACACCAGCAAAAGATCAGAACGACCGAGTTCTATATCCTCTCAATTCTAACTGAACACAGGCTATCCAACATTTACAAATTCTAAGCGTGCACCGTCATCAAGGCTATCGGTAAGCGCAACCAGTTTTGTGACTGCGAATGTCACCAATATGCATCTACGGTGATACTAACTACCAGAATACATCACTAAAATCCACGCTGTACCCGACCAAATTGGTATATTTAGATAGTATAAAGATAGCCGTATGAACAGAAAAGTTGGCGTATTAATTGTCATAGCAATAGTGGCTACTGGTATTGGGCTCGCAGCAGCGGATGCTTTCGATGGTGAAAGTGAGACGCAGTCCACAGCTGAGTTTGAAGGAGATTTTGAGACGTTCGACTCCAAGGCAGCATTCGATGCCTATCTTGCTCGGACTGATGAAACCCGTAGGATAGCATTGCAACTCCACCGACCCCCACGTGTGAGTACTACCGAAGAACGGACAGTGGCGGAAACGGAGGATGTCGCCATGGATGCACCCCAACAGGCGGCGGGGGATGATGGAGCCGGACGCACGAAAACTACGCTTACCTTTGATACCCGGCAGACTAATGTCCAAGAAACAGGCGTCGGTGAGCCTGATATCGTGAAGGTCACTGACGGGCGTACCTACTATGCCCAAGAGCCGACGTATATTCGCTCAGAGCCTCGTCTGCGAGAGGACGTTGAATCACTCCCACCGCAGGCGCCGCAGTCAACACATGGCGGCCTTCATACCATCCAAAATCCGAATACAGGGCGGTTGAACGTCACGAACACGAGTAGCACAACCGGAAAATTACTACGAACCGACACCCGGCTAGTTGTCTACAACGAGAGCCGTATTACAGGATACGACATTACGACCGACAGGAAGGCAAAGCTGTGGGCGCTTCCACTGAACGACTCTAATTCAATCGTTACAACCCGCCGAATAGGTGATATCGCTTATTTTGTCGTTCGTGAACGGGCAGCCACATGTCCAGTGCAACCTATCGACTCACGTGCTGTCGTCGAGTGTACCGATATCCATCGGCCGCCGACAACCGCGAGAACAAACAGTAATACCGTCTACACTACTTTCGCCGTCGATATGGGCGATGGAACTGTCAAAGACGAACTGACGTTCCTCGGCTCGGATGCAGATTCTGCAGTCTACATGTCCGACGACTCGTTGTACGTCTCGTATGAAACAAACTCGTTCAACATTGATGACGCGATCACTGTCGTCCTGGAGGGCGATGAGATCGAGGCCGGGTCGGCCACTGCAGAGGAGTTACAACAACTCCGAGGTTACGATTTGTCCCCGCAAGCGAAACGAGTTGAGTTTGAGACCATCATCAGCCAAATGGAAAACCCACGGGAAGTACGACAGAACATTTCCGAGGATATCGACGCCCATCTCGCTGCGAACAAACGCGATCTGTTTCGGTCTCATATTGTGAAGATTTCCGCTAGCGACGGGGAGTTATCACAGTCTGCGATGGGATCGGTACCGGGAGTGCCGCTGAATCAGTTTGCCTTCGATGAGGAAGACGGTAAATTGCGGATTGCAACAACGGTGATGGAAGACGACAGAGCGCAGTCGGAAAACGATCTGTATGTGCTTGACGAAAACTTAGAGATGCAGGGTTCAGTCCAAGGAATGGCTGCTGGCCAGCGAGTCTATGCGGTTCGATACATTGGCGACCGCGGGTATGTGATCACCTACCGACAGGTAGACCCACTCCACGTGATTGATCTGAGCGACTCAAACACGCCTGAAGAGGTCGGAACGCTGAAACTCCCCGGCTTTTCCGAATACCTCCATCCAGTTGGAGATGATCAGTTGTTGGGTGTCGGTGAAAGTCAGAGAGGTAATGGAAAAGTGGTGCTGTTCGATGTTGCAGATCCATCGGTACCGCAGGTCGCTGACTCGCTCGTGTTGGAGAATACGTATTCAACTACTGTCTCCGAGTCACATCATGCGTTCATGAACGATGCCGCTCAACAGAATGCATACGTCCCTGCTGGGGATGATATGTACGTCATCAACTACAGTGGATCCACGCTCGGTAAAGATCAGGTCATTAAAACTGGCCAGTCAGCCAAACGGACACGGCTGTACGGTGATCAGATAGTAGTGTTCTCAGAGACCCAACTTACAGCTGTGGATAGAACGTCCTACAATGTCAAGACCAACATCTCACTGATTGGTTGAGCATTATCTGATCTTAATCCGCTTGTTGACACGGGTTACAGCGCCAAGAGTGGTATCGATGACCGCACAAACACTACGAATTGACTGCTGGAAGGCGAGCGTTGCTTGCCGACCGCTACGTTTCGCGCAGTGTGTGAGCGGAGCTGGTTGCATGCGCCGATGGGCATTCTGGGGGCTGGAGGATTGATTTCTCCACTATAGCGAGAAATTAGCTCAAAGCCGTGATTTCAATCCCGCTGCTGTCGAATGTGAGATTTGCGCTGTCCACGATAACGTGGAATCGTTTGCGATGATGACCGTCAGCGTCGAGTGCAACGGTACTTTCGATCAGCCCAGCTGACTCAAGAGAGTTCAGCCGACGATAGACGGTCGGTCGTGATGCATCCAGTTCGTCGGCTAACGTGGCGGCGGCTGTCGGACGATCAGCCAGAGTCGTCAAGATATTCCGTGCATACGTGTCGGAGAGCACCTCCAGAAAACACTCTGCATCGATGGACTCTGTCGTGTGTGGTTCCGTACTGTGCTGAGAGTTCGGTGGTGAGGCCGGCGGTTCGCTCTTGGGCTCTATCGCTGACATCGTAGTTGTACAGTCCGACGGATCCCCGGTATAGCCCGCTGCTATCATGCTCAATCGAACTCTGAAGCAACTCTAGTTATCTTCAGCATGTTAGCTTTCAATGATATATTTTACATTTCTGATGGGTGACTGCAAAGCAAGGGACAGACAAATCATGCTGGGAACCTGTGGACTTTCTCAGCCGGGAGATACTTGATGGACGGCTCATTTTGAACAACTAAGATGGCCCCCGAGCAATCAGCCGTGACATTCTCTGTTGGCGATTCAGTGGCTGATACTGACGATGATGACCCCGACGAAGCCATCGTCGTGAACTGCCCCGCAGACAAGACAATCGCCGATTGGGAACACGAAACGGATTCAGGAACGACCACGGCTGCTACGGAAAATCCAGACTATCCTGCCGACGAACCCCTCGTGATCGTGGCGTTTCGAGATGCCCTTGCCGGTGCAATCCACGAGTGGCAAGATCTTGATCCAGACACGCTCTTCGAACAGATCGTCGAACACGAGATCAATCAGTATGGCTTTCCAGCAGGTCGCTTGGAACAGATCGAACCTGGCGATTTAGACGCAGAATGGCTTGACAGTCTTGCTGAGCGGTTTACTGACGCTGGCTGGGATGTCACCCACAAGACGACTGAACTACATCTCACCCAATACGATGAAGAGTATCGGATTACCGCAGATGGAACGGTTGTCGGCGAAGGTGAGTATCGAGAGCCACTCGAAAATATCGTTGCGATTGAACGATGATCAACCGTAACCATACCGCTCTCTCCGTGGGTATCGCTGCACTTCACAGTACCAAATTGAATTAACTTTTCACCCTTGGCGGTGTATTTACCGCATGGAAATTTCGGATGACTTGCTTTGCCTCTTCACTGCGCAAGTGAGTGCTGAAGACGATTCATATCACATTGAGATTCCTGACCGAGAGATAGAAAACGGCTCGATAGACACGGCTGAAACATACCGCGTGGCGATTCTGCGGGGAGAACCAGACACTATATCTGACTCCTCAGCTGATCAACCAGCCGAACCAGCACCTGAACAGGAAGAAGACCAACAACCGCCTGTTGATGTCGGCGAAACACGTGAAGTCGAGATTGACAGCATCGGTGACCAAGGCGACGGGATTGCCCGGATTGATCGAGGTTACGTTGTCATCGTTCCGGACACAGAGGTTGGCGACCGAGCAACCGTTCGGATTGAAACTGCAAAAGAGAATGTTGCCTTTGGAGAGGTTGTTGAACGACATCACAGGCCACAACACAACTGAGATACTCTCCTAGATATCTACGAGTATGACCGCGTTCAGCACTGGAGACACGGTTCGCATCGATATCCCTGACGAGACAGACCCTGATCATGACCAGTATCACGGCGACCATGGCCACATCATCGATGTCGTCAAAGACGAGCTAACGACAATCACCGGCGAGTAAATAGAGGAACCCCGCTACCGGATACGACTGCCAGACGGTGAAGAACTTGAGCTACCAGCCCACGCCATCCGGCCACCACTTCAATAGCTGCCCCAACAAGTAGCCACGAGAAATTGGATCTGGACAGTGCTTTCACACCCCTTATTATCAGTAATGTGGGGTTAGAGGCCATCAAGCTCGTCGTTTTGGAACATCTTTGCGTCGTCATCCTCCGTTTCAGTCGGTGCTGCTGCAGCCTCTTTGGCTCGCTCGAAGAAGCCCTCGATCCGGTCGGAATGCTGAATCCCACCCAGGAGCACGAGCGCACCGATCTGCTCGCTGTCAGTCGGGAAGTCACCGCCTCGAACCTGCATACTCTCGGTTTCATCTTCCAGCCATCGGCGAGATTTTTCGACGCCCTTCCGCGAAATCCGATCTGGTTGGCCAGTAATGACGAGTAAGGCTCTTTCTGCAGTCGTCTCACCGGTGATACTCAATCCTGACAATAACGCACTGCGGGTTGCAGTCATGACGGTGTTGATGTTCTCTTCGGTGGTTTCGGCGGCTTGGACTTCATTATAGCCTATCGCTGCCATCCCGCCGGTGCGGAGTGTGTTAATCACCTCACTAGAGTCAACGACACTCTCGGCGACACCGTCTGTCATCTCACCAGCGGCCAACAGGAGGCCAATTCGTTTGGCGAACTGTTGGTTAATCCGTTCGTAGCCCTCAGTTAGACTCTCACCGGTGGCTTTCCATGCGTCATTATCGATCACAAGCGTGGCATCTGCCGTGTCGGTGATCGTTTTGAGCGACCGTCCAGCATTGACCTGTGCAAGATTCGATTCATCAGTACTCGGGAGAATCGCAAGCACATAAACTGGGATCTCGTAGATTTCACGAAGGCGGCGGGCCAGTACCGGCGTCCCACCCGAGCCAGTGCCCCCACCGAGGCCTGTCGTGAGGATGATCGACCCGGCCTCGGTGGTAATGCGGCTACCGACTTTCTGTTGTATCTCTTCAATATCGGCATCCATGATCTCGGCAGCAAGTTCGTTGTCACCGCCGACACCATGACCCTTGACACGATCTTGTCCAATCAAAACGGTATCAATCGACAGTGGTTGGAGGTCTGTTTTGGCCGTATTGATCGCAACGGCATTCTGGATCGAGTCATAGCCTCGCTTGTAATCGAAGGCAACCAGCTCATCGGCTAGTTTCCCGCCAGCTTGCCCGACGCCAATGAGGACTGTCTTCATGCAAGAACGGACGAGGTTCCGAAGTTTCAATCTGGGGATGGCTAAAACGCACTTTCCAGTCGCTTCGGTTCATTGAATTAATCTGCGTGTCGCTATTTCTGCGTGACTCCGTGGTGTTGTCTCATTCAGGATGGACGGGTTCATCACATTCGCTACACTGCGCGTAGACACGTCGTTGGCCATCAACCTCGTACTCAAGAATAATCGACCCAGCTTCGAGTGTCGAACCGCAGAACGGACACACGCCCAGTGTCGAGTTTCGTGTCGCCATAGGGGAGAAACTTGGAGCGTGTGACGTGATTCCAAGTTCCATATAGACATAGACGTTGTTTCTATAAAATACTCAGCCAGCCGCGGTGAAACTGAATTCACGGGGTATGTCTACGTTTGGAATGTAATTGACCGTCTGCGAGATGGAGGTATATACTTGGAACACGGGGTATAAATAAAGGAGATTATTGGTTCTCTATTCCTTTCTTGACGAATTATAAATATATTAAAATGGGATGTTTTCGAATGAGATAATAATAAATCTTATAAATATATTCTTTGTACAGATTGTATATTCAGTGATTTTGTTGTAACAATGTGTGCAGTATTCGCTGTTTATTTTGTATGAAGATAGATTTGCGCAGTAGATCTGAGCAGTATCTGTCGATTCCCTCATAATCTGCCGGAGTGATGATCTCGTGTGACGCCAGATAAATCACAAACTGACCAAGACAAAGAGAGCGGCCTCGGAGTTTGGGGCCATGATTGGAACGGCTCTGGCCCGATTGACGAAGAACTAAGCAGTGAAGATGGGTCAGGCGAACAATCTCCGTCAAGTGAAGACAGTACGCGAAATTCACAGAGAAGAGAGAGTCACGAGCAACACAGAAGCGAAGAATCGCTCTCACCCACACCCACTCCAGAAGACGCCACACACGGCCAGCAAGACGATTCACCACCAACGCTTCAGGAAAGCCATGAACGCTCAGATCGGTCTCCAACTGACGAGCAAGAGGCAGCTTACACGGATGTTCTCGATACTATCGACACTGGCACTCGTAACAGTGCCAGACCCGAACCCACTACCGAGACAAGCTGAGGCGACTCCCTCTGGAACAGTCGAGATCGACACGCCAGACGAACCCCACGTGGAGGAAAGAGAGAAGAGTGATTACAGCACTCCGAAACGCGAAGATGGCGAAGAAATTGCCGACTTCATCGAACGCGTCGACAGCAACCAAGAGTACATCAAGATCACACCCGTTCGCTGTGACCTCAACGCAGAGACAATTGCCCGAGAACTGTTTGGACTACACGAGTATGGCGGCGGTAAGAAACTGCCACTAGACATTGAGAAACACATCGGCATGGTCGAAGGGGTGAGTAACTTTGAATTCATCATCCACAAGCCCGCCGACAGTAACGAATTTGATTTCTATATTGGGCCTGGCGAAAGAGGCGACGTTGACTGTGATCGGCTCTCATCGAATATCCGAGCGCAGTATCCAGAGGACTACAGGTTTGATCGCGAGGAGTTTGACCTCTCTGAGGGGTTCACCGAAGTTCCTCACATGGTTCGGTTCAACGGTGTCGAAAAGAAACGCAAAGACTGGATGACCCGACTCGTCGGGCTTGAAGACAACGACATTGAACGGTCGCCGCTCGCAAATTTGCTTGAAACGGCAATCCAAAGCGATGGCGAAGTGGTCTATCAAGTCGTTATGGAGCCCCGCCAGGACTGGAGCCGGAAAGCCAGCCAGCAGAAGATGCTGCTTAAGCGAAACGTGAATTCGATGGGCGGGATGTTCTTCCAGACAGCAATGGACGCTGTCTTCGGCGTGAATAAAGAGCGAAAGAGTGCTCGCCAACGAGGAGACACGCCAAATCAGGTTGGTGGCACAATCTCTGATCGGGAGGCAAATGGTGTCCGGCCCGGCACCTCTCGGATGGCTCAGATCGACCTCAAAGATCCAGCTAACACGTACAACGTCTGCATTCGGGCTGCATCAACGAGCCAATCCACAGTCAAATCTATCAGCGATGGGCTGAATCATCTCAGTGGTTACTTCTACAAAGTCCAAGGTGAGTATCTGGGCCAAGATGAAGACGAATTTGGCCGGATGATGAACCATGGAATCACCTATCCTGCGGCATACAAATCCTTGGGTCGGACGAAGCCGATCCTTGTCACAAACACCGAGGAGCTAGCAAACTTCATTACAGTGCCGCCGATCAACGAACTCCCAAAGGCCTCAAAAGCTGGCAGTGGCGGCGCACCGAAGTCTCAGTCCCCGCTCACCTCGCCAAATGAGGATATCTTCGACAAGTTTGACAACGGAATGGCGATCGGCGAAGCCCAGACCGAACTCCGCGACAATGACGACGATCTCCAACAATCGACGCTAAGCCAAATTGAGGAGAAAAACGTCTGGTGGGACAAGATGAACGAGCGAGAGACGATTCAGCTTGGCGCAGATCATCTTTCAACCCACTACATTCGAGCAGCCGGCACTGGTCACGGGAAGACTGTCGCTACGCTAAACGATGCTTTGACAGCCCATACAAATCTTGATGGCCCGCTCATTATAGTCGACCCATCAGGCGGTGACATGTGTGAGAATTACCTGAGTTGCCACCGAACACTGTTCGGAGGGACAGATGATGTAGAGTACATCCAGGTTCCAGAGAAGAATGGCGAAGTCCCCTGTATGCCATTCTTCGATCTTCGACCACTTACAGAAGGGGCAGATTTGGCGCGGCCGATAGCGATCCAACGGGTCATCGACCACTACTTCGAAGTGCTCAACTACGCTCTCGGCCGGAGCACTGTGGAACAAGCCTTCGTCGCAAACGAGATCCTCACCTCACTTCTGAAGGCTATGTTCGATAAGGAATACGGCAAAGATCACTTCTCTATCGGCGACTTCCTCAAGGTAGCTCAGGACTACGCGAAATACGGGAAGCGTGTCGCAGAAGGTGGAGAAGATAAGATTCAGAACAAGGCAAGAGCTCTCCCCAACACAAGCGATCCCCAGCTGCGGAATATGCTAGAATCTCACTTCGAGAAAGATGCCCGCCAGTTCACCAATACGACAGACGCAGTGCTCAATCGTATTCGGAAACTCAAAGAGCGAGATTTCATCTGGGACATGCTCTCCGTAGACATCCCCGACGAGGCGTGGAGTGACAGCGAGAACTGGTACAAGCCAGACGCCGGCGCAATCTTCGATCTGAAAGAGGTCTTCAACTCAAACAAAGTCATTCTCATCGATACAGGGAACATCCAAGGAGACTCCAGTAAGATGTTCTCTGTCTTGTTCCTCTCGCACTTGTGGTCATCAGCAAAGTCACTCTACACGCCATCAAAAGACAACTACTGCGCCAACGTGATCATCGAGGAGTCAGCTCCAATCGCTCGCTCAGACGTTGTGGTCAAGAACATACTCCCTGAAGGGCGGAAATTCGGCCTTTCGCTGGGGCTCATCATGCAGTATCCTGAGCAGGTTCTTGGCGATGATCCCGATGCGAATCAGACTGCCTACAGTGAACTCTTGAACAACGTCAAGACAAAACTGATTGGGAACATCTCCATCGACGACGATCTCTCAGACTCGCTGTTCCATGAGGACTTAGACTCTGAGCAGATCAAAGACCGTATCTCAGGACTCGCAACGGGTGAGTGGGTGTGTGAATTACCGTCAACTGAATTCCTCGGAGACAAAGCAGAGATAATCACAATGGAGGCTCTACCCGTTCCCCCAGGTCACTCGGGGGTGAGTTTGCCGTTCCATCAGACGTTGAAAACATCCGTGAAAGCAGTCGCAAGAACTACTGTGTCGGTAAAGGCGATCCCTTCATAAGCGGGATAGGCGACAGCAACTACAGTTCCAAGAATCAGAACGTGCTTGATGAGGAAGAAGACACAGGAGGCTCAGGTGTTCCTGATGGGTTGGAATACGATGAATACGCGTTCCTCCAGCACGTTGCAGACGCGCTCTCGGACGGAACTGATACGATGTACAACCTGAGTGCATCGATGAAGAAACTCCCCATGAGCAACGCCGCAGGCTCTCTTATCGACAAAGGATACCTGACTGAACACGAGATGGGCAACAGACAAAAATACTATCGGGTCACGAAAGAAGGAGCTCAGTTCCCGAAAGTGAATCCCCAGCCGTATCATGGCGGAGAGTTAGGAACAGAAAGCTTCGAGCATCGCTTTGGTGTCCGAATTGCTGCCACACACTACGACCAGCTGGGCTACGATGTTGATATGTATCACGATCCAGACGGCTCAGATGATTCGGATGATAACGATGGGCCAGGAAATCTCTACGATATCTACGCGCTGGATACGAAAGACTCGCCCGACCCCCACCGCAAGATTATCGAAGTAGAGACCTCGCCGGACGTTGGCCCGCACGTTGCAGATGACTTTGACAGCATGGCAGAAGAGTACGGAGACGGGATCTGGGTTGTAGAGACGTACGATGATGCGATAACTCTAGTTCGAGCACTGATTGAAGAAGGCCGGTTGTCAGAAGATATCGACACGAATGTTAGGAGTTTCGACGAACTCAATGAGCAGCTTGACTCCAATGGGATGTCAAAGATAATCGGTATGAGTGATCTAATGGGTATGATATAGTCCGAATATCGCTCTCGCCCCGGATTAGCTTTTTCTCACCTTTGACCGTGCGTGAATGATCTTGACAAGTAGCATCGGCCATCACAAATTCTAACGTTCTCACTTACAGTCTTTAGTTCGAGGCATAATAGCACTTAGATTATATCTATCTGATCCAAGTGAGATCGCTGTCCAATATCCAGATTGAGTATTCAAAATATCTGTGTAGTCGCTCTCAAAGGACTCTCAGTCAATTTAAAATCTCTGTGCAGTCGTTTTCAAAGGACTCTCACATTGTCAGCTGAAAACAAGCCCGAGAAAATCATTAAGCCCGTGCGGCGGTGGAATTGTGGGGTAATCTTAAGCACATAATTAAGCCCGTACGGCATCGGGATTGAGGGGTGATCTTAAGTACAGTCCAGACGATGTTCATTTCACACCGATAAAATATTAAGCCCGTACGGCGGCGGAATTGAGGGGTAATCTTAAGCACATAATTAAGCCCGTACGGCGTCGGGATTGAGGGGTGATCTTAAGCACTGCCCAGACGGTGTTCATTTCACACCGATAAAATATTAAGCCCGTACGGCGGTAGAATTAGGGGTAAAGTTAAGCACATAATTAAGCCCGTATGGCGTCGAGATTGAGGGGTAATCTTAAGCACACTTTTTCTTACTTTTCATTTACACTTTGGAACCAATTAAGCCTATACGGCGGTAGAATTGGGGGTAAAGTTAAGCACATAATTAAGCCCGTACGGCGTCGAGATTGAGGGGTAAAGTTAAGCACCGATTTTACCCCTAAATCCGTAACATAGGTAGTTATGGATTCTACTGGCTTTAGAGCATCTCTAATATAGCCGAGACTCTGTTAACATAGGTTCCGCTCTCTACACAATTAGGGGTTTAGCGTAACCTATGTGAGCGAGATAGAGCGAACAGGGGGAAACCCGGCCGGAGGCGAGAAGTGTAAGGAAAGATGAAACTCAGGGCGGCGGCCCAGACAACAACAGAGTGAGAGATCAGAAAGAGAGTAGAGTGGGGTTCCAGCTGCGTGTCGAAGGAGTCGCTCAAGGCGATCGTCGACGTGGCCTATTCTTGGAGCGCGGGTAGCCCTCTGAGAGAGTGAATCGAACCGTGGGGAAACCGGAGGGCAACCGGGAGACTATTTTTCAGATCAAACGAGAGTGAGATGGTTGGATTCGACAGTCGGTCAGGCAGCCAGCGAGTCGAGACGCAAACAACAACGACAGCGAAAGCGACAAGCCCCGAAGCGCAGCGAGGCAAGCCCATCAAGAAACGACTCGATTCGATGACGGGTGTAGTGTTCGCAGAGGCGACAGCCCGGAATGCAATCGTCGTCGCAATCGACACGCGAAACTCAGGGCTAGCCGAGTTGCGAGCCGCCGGCCTGATGATCGACACCGAAGCCGAACCCGTGGGAAGCAAAGTCGCCCTCGAAGAAGCAATGCAAGATGAGACAGATGCATTTCACTTCGCGGCGCGAACCAACGCTGTCCATATCACGACCGGTGTGATCATCAACGAGTGATCAGCCAGTGGGCTGTCGGGATAGCGAAGCGAGCATATTTTTCAAACGCGAACGAAACCGAGATGGTTGAGCCAGTTTGCCAAATCGGCCAGTGCGGATCACCGATTGAACGAAGAGCCCAAATAGGGACAGTTGAGAAAGGCGGGCGCGAAGTCGGCCAGTACAAACTCCAATGCGAAGCCGGGCACACGTGGATCGACTACGGGTTAGAGACCTGGGGAGATCGGCCGAGCGGCGCAGGCCATATTTTTGAAACGCAAACGAGAGCGAGATGGTTGTAACCCAGACAAGCCCAGTTCGACACTTCCAGAGTTGTGACCAATTCGAGCGGCGAGCAATCTACGAGCATCAACAGATAGCCGGCGGCGACCTCGTCGCGGCGTTCAAACAGTTCAAGAAAGGCGAGCCGAGCGTGGTGAAGCTCATCAACGAAGACCATGATGTGATCACGGTCGAGACGACCGGGAGTGAGTGCTCACTGTGCGACGAAAACGAGAAGCCAGATATCGGTCGCGGGATGCCAGCCAAAGCGGCGCAAGGGGAACGAGCCCGAGCGAATTGTGTCCATGCGGAAGTCGCCTCAAATCTGCCGCTCGTCGGACGGTGCGAGTGTGGAAGCCTGGAGGTCGAACAACATGGCCCGGCAACCGAACGGGCGAGTCCAACAGACAAGTGCGCGGATTGCGGAGCAACGCTGTAAGCAAAGCGACTCTCGACGACGGTATTTTTGTATCGCAACCGAGAACGAGATGTCTAGTCAGATGTCATCAACCGTGTCGCTGCCAGCCGGTGTGTCGTTCCCTGATTACTCGGATCCGCTCGTCGTGTTTGGTTCGCGGGGCTACGAACGGACGGGGAGTGCCCGAGAGAACGGAGAGCAGCTCGTATCCGATTTGGAGGAGGCGGGGATACAGTTCGATGCTATCGTCTCCGGTGGGGCACGTGGGGCTGACCGCGCCGGCGAGGTTGCCGGGGTGTTGACCGATACGCCGGTTGTTGTGTTCAACGTGAACGGAGTGGATGACCGGCATCACTGGTATGCCGACCACTCGGATGCACACTACCAGGTGGAGACAGTCAGCGCGGTCGGAGTCGCCGACGCGAGGGTGGAGGTCGAGGAAGCCCACGAGGCGGAGGACGCCGACAACGACGACGGGGGCGACGACGACGTTCACGACGTGGAGGAGGACGACAACGACGATACGGTGGTGGGTGTCGAGAGTGACGAGAGGGGGACGCCGGCGACAACGACAACGAGGGGGACGATAGAGCAGACGATGGGGAGGACGCTGAAGCAGCCAACAGGGTGGGAGTCGATGGAGATGGTAATGGTGGTGGAGATGCCGGGACGATCAGCGTCGGCGTCGGGGGTGTGGGGAGAGACACTGGGAGAGATGGAGGAGCCAGGAGAGACGGGAATGTCGGCGGTAGTGGTGATGGCGGCGCGACTACTGCTACTGCTGATTCAGCGACTACTGCTGGTGACGGCGCTGATTAAGGAAATATCACCGCCTCGAAGCCGCTCAGCGGGATACCGCGCTCTCTAGCCAACGCCCGAGCGCGGTAGGGCCGCGCTGAGAACGACGGCTCCGAGGCGGTGCTTTCCTTATTATCCTTGACCGCGACAGCGACAGCGGCCACCATCGTCAGACGCGAACGAGATACTACAGCGACAGCGAATGATGTAGGCTGCACTCCGGAGATCGTCGTCGACCTCACGGGCTGTCGGATGCTCATCGATAGGGGACAATCTGATCAGGTTTTCTTCCGAGATGGGTGTCCCCCACTTATGTTTCGCCAACATCGTCGCTAACAGCGCACATTTCACCGACGGCTTCTCCATGAGTGAAAAAACAGAAATCCTCTATCTAATAAACTCTGTTAATGGCTGTTTACAGGATTGGAAACGCTTATACACACTTTCTTTTTCCTACTAGTATGAGCAGCATCGAAGCGTCCACTGAACGGGCCGAAAAGAAAGAGCTCAGAAAAGAACATCCCAGTGGGTGGTTCCATCTGACCCAACATGAGGCAGTCCCAATCCTCGTGGACGCTCTTCTTGATCTCCCTACAAACCGCGAGTTCAACAAAAGCGAGTTTGCTGACCATGCAGGCGTCACACGCCAGACTGTCGGGAACTACACTGAACTGCTTCAGGAAGTCGAACTCATTGAGGAAGTCCCTGACACGTCGCCACAGCGGTATCGAGTTGCGGACAGTGATGTAGTTCGAGAACTTCATGAATTGAACAGCGCACTCAACAACGTCGGCTCTACCGAGTGACGATCCGACCACCCGCAGGCCTTTGAGAACCCGAATTAATTAGCAGATATGGCCTTCAGTGCGAGTTGGAGTACTCTCCTCAGAGAATTGGAGGATTTGGGTGACGGAGCCACCCTTATCACACCGCTTTCTCACGAACGATTTACCATCAGCAGCGTGCAGGAACAGCGCGTTGTCGTTCAGTTCCTCGACAAGGATATCGATCCGAATCAACCACTCCAACGTGACCAGTTCGAAACGCTATACCGCCGGATCACCGACGCTCATGGTGGCTTCGACCTTGACCGACTCCCACCAGATGCGGATGCATACCCGGCTGTCTGGAGTGTTCACCCCCGGTTCGAGATCGACGAACAGCAAGGTGTCATCCTCGAACGTGAGGGGCCAACCTCATCCCAACTCCTCGAAACTGGAGCCGAAGACGATGTTGCAGATGCTGATCGGACTGAACCCGACCTCGCGGTCTATGCTGACGCGCTGCTGTTGGTCGACGCCCTCGAACGCCACGACGTCGAGTATCTGGAAGGCATGGAAACTGACGCGCTCGTGAATATCTACACGCTGCTCTCAGATGTTCAACGCAACGCCAACGAGCTCCGGAAAGATGTTCGTAGCGTCCTGCTCGACCGACTGCACCACGATCAGCCAGTGGCTGGGCAATACGGTTCAGTACAGCGCACTGCCCGCCGCAATCGGTCACTCAAAGACGATGAGGAGGTGCTGGAGGTACTCGAAGACGCCGGCATCGATCGGGAGCGTGTGACGAGCGTCGACAGCAGCAAGGTGGATGAGGCTCTGGACGTGATCGAGGTATCCGAGTCCGAAGTCTACGAGATCGAGGAAAGCGAATACGTTCGGAAGGCCGAGGTACACGAAGAGCAGAAAGAAACTCGCTTGCAAGGACTGAAGGATCAATTAGCCGCTGCCGAGGGTGAAGAAGCTGAACAAGCCCAACAAGAGGTCGAAGAACTGGAAACTCGTATTGAGGAACTCACTGAGTTCAATTCTGGTCGTTCCTTCCACACACAGTCGAACGCAGACCCCTAACAGACGAGTTCACTCAAGTCTTGAGAACCCGGTGCTTGCATGCGATTAAACGGTCACCAATGTTTTTGATGGCTCTGGGCAATTACTCACTTGATACTGATGTTCGGACTGCTGGCTTCTGTCTTCACCGGCGAGAAATCGAGCTATCCCTACGAGTGTCGACACTGTGGGAAGCGATTTAGCGTCCAGTATCACTGCTGTCCTGATTGTGAAAGCTATAGTATTGAGCGAATAGAGTGGCCGAAAGCCAGTACCTGACTCCATTCCAAATATGATGCTTGAGTTGGTATTGGCTACTAACAATGGCGAACAGCATCAAGAAATCAGCCGGCGGGTTGGCTCTCCAGATCACGAAAGAGGCACGCAAGGCAGGGCTAGTCGTTGAAGATAGCGAAGGAACAGCTACTCGACGTGCCGAAGTCTACGTATACGGGTTTGATGATCTGCTATTGCTCATTGACAGTGAGAATGTGGCTGTCTCCCATCGAGCAGAATTAGTCGCTGCTGCTGCTCGCGATAGTAGTTCAATCCATCGAGGAGAGGTTGCGACGGTTGAAATTGCAGGAAACGGCTATCAGATCCAACTCCCTGGCTGCCGAGATGCTGGGTTTGAGGTCGGTGACAGTGCACCGGTGGCAGTTGGGAAGGCCGTGATCTTCGTCTACAATGGGAGTAAGCGTCGGCTCGCCCAGGATCTCTTGAGTATCCATACTGAACAAGTTAGTAGCTAATACTAACAAATTTCACTAGTGGTTGGGCGGTTGGAGATTCTTCATCGAGAAGTCGGACTTAGGGACGAACCGGCCTGCCAATCGTGCGAGCTCACGAGTCCGTTGAACATCGGCAAGGTTGTGTTTGAGGAGTGGCAGCCACTCAGACGCCTCAAAGGCGGCCACAGCTTCTTCGCTATCTTCGAATGGGGCACACGTTTCATCGGTAAGCAAAGCATCGTAGACGCCAACAAGGTCGCTGTGACACTTTGTATCGAAGCGATCCACGATCTGCATCATATCTGCGTAGGCAAGGTCGCCGAACGGCCACGACATATCGTGCTGGAGGAACCGTGTGCGACAGAACGGGAGATCGAAGCCACCATTCCACGTCTCGCCGTTGAAAGCGGTGAGATAGTGGCGGTCGCCATCTAGCTGCTCGGTCGCAAACGAGGCTACTGTGTCTAGTAACTCTCGTTCGTCAGCGACGATATCCAACTGGACTGTCCCGCTCGAACATTCGTCGAGTGTGCCGACAAGCAGTTTCCGATCAATATCATCTCGTCCGGCAGTATTGAGCACGAGTGATTCGCCGAGTGTGTGACTAAAGCCAGCGGCTGTGATCACCGCATCGTCTTCGAATCCGGAGGTCTCGATATCGAACGCAACCGGAGAGAGTTCGGAATCACTCATCGAGAAGATTGATGATGGGCTCGTTCTCAAATCGCTCTCGTGAGACACCTAGCTTCTTTAAGAGCAATCGCCACGATATCTGACGATTCTTCTTTGATCCCATCGTCACATGATCACTAACCAGCCACGTGTTGAGTACGTCGTCGACCATCTCAACCGGGGCCACAAGTTTCCCTATTTCTTTTTCAATGCTATGTTCAACGGTGTAAACAACGAAGAAGTAAAGCCCTCCTTGGCCGTGTTCGGCCAGTTTTTCATGCTCTTCAAGGATGCGGTCGTGGTGTGGCTTCCAAATTCGGAACTGTCCATATCCTCCCTCCTCACCAGAAGCCGTCTCATACCTGTCTATGCAGGATTTAACTTCAACTTCGTATGACATGTTATCGGTTGACAACACATAATCATCATACCACGATTCGAAGGAAACTGATCTGAACCCTAGCTGATTCATGACGACATGCGCGAGGCGTTCAGCATTGTATCCTCTGCTGGATGCAGTTTCCCGCCCACGTCCGTCGCAGGTGTTTGATCTATCGTGCCATCGGACGTCTTCTAATCTTACTTCTGGGTTAGAAACAACAGAGCACGCCGAGGAGTCACTCATGATTCTACCCTCTTGATGAGCCAGTAGCTGGGAGCCAGATCGATACTGAAAGTGTCCCGTACTACCGCGTTCTTTGCGTCGAATTCTCCGTTCTGAGCGTGTCGGTGGTGGCAACTTTTCGAGCCGTCTTCAGCACGGACAATCTGACGGTTCCGATCGTCCGTGGAATCAGCACGCTGGGAGTTATCCCCGCGATCTCTATGTACGTCGAGAGGGTGAACGATACCGGTCTCACCCACACTACGGTTCGCTGTGATCTCGGCACCCCTGAGTGTGCGATCTATCTGCTGGTCGGCGACTGTTGCCAGAACAGCGTTGTGGCTCGCTGTAGGCGTCGTCGGAGCAGCTGTCAGTGAGAGGCCTCCCAGAAGCGGCCGATCCGATGGGTGCCTCCAGGGATAGTGATCACACTGCTCCAAGTGGTGGCAGCTGTTGATTTTATCGCCCACGCAGTTGGGCTGCTGGTCAATCAGGTGTGGCTGCCAACAGCGTTGCTTGGAAGGCAATTCCATTCCGGCTGTGACCGCTGTTCTTGTGGCGGCCAATGTGGGTGCTAGCATTGGCGTTGTGAGACGACGCCACCAACGCGTGTCGAGGCTCACTCTCAGTCGTCGATGTTGATACCTCGCTATTTCGTCCAGTAGCGTCGTTATGTAACACCATATGATGGCCGCCACTAATAGTTTTGGTATCAAAAGTATTAGTACCGAACCGGCTAAGAAGATAGATAGAAATTACTAGGTATGGGATCACCTGGGCCAAAGCGGCAGGTGTCCGATACGCGATTACTATTCGAGATCCTCATCTCTGAAGATCGATCCGTATTAGCTGCTGAAATACAATCAAACGTTGCTCTTGGAACGGTGCAAGCTGTCCGTGACCGTCTCAATAATTTGGCCACAGATACGGGGTTTGTTGAAGTCAAAACTGTATCTAGCCGTAATATGTACCGTCTTACTGCAGCGGGCCGACAACGAGTGGCGGTAGCTGTTCGTGAAAATCTTGAGTGATCGGCCGATTACAACTATTCCCACCGAAGCGTTCCAGAATTTTAGTCCGGCTCAGTTGTGGGTTGATTTCGCGGTTGTGTGGGCATCTCACTTCGTAAAGCTCTATGTAGCCGGTGACCAGGGATTTTCTCTACCTTGCTGCTCCTCTCTCAGCTTCGTATCGTCATCTGTTATCCGTTCGAGTCTCGACATAATATAAACAAAAAGATTTGCAGCCAAATCTAATTGGTGGTTGTTATAATGTGCTATCTGAAATAAAAGCGAATGACTAAGCCGCAAGGCGATAGCAAATAATTAGAGCTATGGATACCGAGAAAAGAAAAAAATTCACGTCATATATCCCTCAAGATAGGTACGATCAAATTGAGGAATTAGCTACCAATTTGGATGTTTCAAAAAGCAAGGCCCACAATATGATATTGACGGCCGGATTATCAAATTGGGAAACTACCATTCGGATCGTCCAGTTGGAAGCAAAACTTGATCTCATAATAGAGTCCTTCGCCGAAGAACCGGCCGCTAGAGAGAAAATGAAAGAGGCTGTTGAAGACTTTTACGAGGAGAAATCAATGGATGTCTCAACGAGTGACACACAAGAACCAACTGATGCAATGAAGTCAGTCGGGATCACGCCCGAAGAGTGGAGCAATTGAAGTACCACGGGCACGGTGGCCCGTGGCTTCCGCGTTTACTCCACCGAGCTGATAAATCGATCCCAGACGGCGGCGAGTAACTGACTTTGCTTCACAGAACTCTCAATCTGGCTTGAATGGGTTTGTCGCCGTCGTGAGTCGGGTCACATCATCAAACACGTCGAAATCATCGTCAAACGAGTAGATGTATTCGATGTCTTCACTCTGCATGTACGCAGCGAGGATCGAATCGACCCATTCTGGCCCTGATGACGCCTCATAGGTCCGGAACAACTGTTCGCCGTATAGATTAACGGCTTTCGAGCCGTAGACAAATTCGAACCCGCGACTCGATTGCAGGCGATCAAGAGTCTCGGATGCAGCCCCCTTGCTGATACGTTTCTGGAGTGGATGGAGAATTTCGGGGACAACGTAGTTTACCAGTCTCGCACGGGGCAACTCCCCGGTATCGATCCCGCTGAATATCGCCGCAGCGGTGTCGTGACGCTCCGCATTCGCATTTCGCGCGGCGAGAACAATATTTGAATCAATACAGACTGCCTGCATTACTCGCTCCAAGCACTCTCAGCCGCAGCTTCGCTCTCCCATGCCGGCCCGTCGAACGGGTCGGCGTCTTCGAACGCACCGTATTCTTCGTGGACGATCTCAAGCGAAAGTTCTCCATCTGAGATAACCCACCGAACTGTATCTCCCGGCTCAAGCGCGTCATCGAGTGCGTGCCGAATTGGTGCTGGGATCGTCGTTCCATAACTGTCGTTGATCGTGGATTCCGCCTCCACGCGTGGGTCTGAGTCACTTGACATACGCAGTTGTTGTACCCCGAGTGCAATAAATTGGGCGGCTAATTGGTGGTTCAAACTGTATCGCTCAGTTGTAGTAGATTGGCTTGACTATATTCAAACTGACAGTAACACGTTAGTAGGTTCTACTAATAACCGGTTCCGGTGACAATGAAGATGCCAGGTACGAAATTGAAGCGGATACAACATCGGGCATACTGTATTTGGAGTTTAGTATAAATTTTATTCCAATCTAAGCGATATATTTATAAATAAATCGGTCAAATTGGAATATATGAGACGGACAGCAATACAAATCATCGAGTGTCTACGCGACCGATCGTACGCTGTCGGCGAGTTAGCTGATGCGATCGACAAGAGTCAGAATTGGACTTCGGAGGTCGTGAGCGACCTAGCTGACGAGCATCTCGTAGAACGGGATAATGGCGTACAGCTGGCCGATACGTATGAAGCAACGCTCTGTGCTGACTTGATCGATAGATATGCACTCAGTAAAGTGCTGACAGGAACGAAAGAAGATGTTCTCAGTGCACTCCTTTCGGATCCGAAAACCATCGGCGAGTTACAACAAGCGGGCTTTGCAAAATCGACGCTTTATGAACATCTAAACGAGATCCAAGAAACCGGCGCGATCGCCAACACCGATAACGGGTATGCTATTACTGATGAGACACTGCGCTCATTTCTCAGGGCCAGAACGCGAGGCAACCCGTTTGAAACAGTGTATCAAGCAAACGGAGCCCGACTCATCGAAACGAGAAATGACGATGACGATGGGACACCGACTGCGTTCTCTGCGTTCACTCGCTACGGTGTTGAGTTTCACTCCGCGACAACCTACCACTATGAGGGAGATCGGCAACTCGATCTTGAGGCGGTCTTGATCCATGCAGTGGCTGTTGCAGAAACCAAGAAACAGATGGCGATGGCTGGCGTCTTCTATCTCACCCACCGCGGGACGCTTGATACCAGTGAGTGCTGGCGGCTGGCCAACAAGTGGGAGTGTGTCGAGCAGTGGGCGGATCTGTTGGCCTATGTTGACCAGCGAGCGGTTCACGACGCCGATCTATTTCTTCCGTGGGCGGAATTCATTGATCTTGCCAATGACTACGGCGTCTACCCCCGCGGGCAGCATCCGGAAGATAGTCTCCAGCGGGGCCTCGAAGAACTTGGCGAGAGCCTTGCAACGAGTGTTGATGTGTATCTCCTCGGCGGTGGCAACCTCATCTTGCGGGGTCTGAAAGACGCAACAAAGGATGTCGACCTTGTCGTTGAGGACAAACAGACGTTTCTGACGACGGCTGAGACACTACAGGAGTTAGGCTACGAGGAACGAGGAGCGTTGGAGACAGCATACGCCCAACTCGATCCGAACATCGTTCTTGAGAAGGAGGGGTTTCCACGATGGGATATTTTTGTCGAGGCGGTCGCAGGCCAACTCCAGCTGACCGAGGCGATGATACAGCGGTGTGATGAGTCACTCACGTATGGGAATCTCACCGTTCATCTGCTCTCGTTAACGGATATCTTTCTGTTCAAATCGATCACAGAGCGGGAAGGCGATCTCGAAGATGTTGCATTGATTGCTAAGCAAGCGTCGCTTGATTGGGACGGGATCTTCGAGGAGATCAAAACACAGGAGCGACTCACGAAGCAATTGTTTTCCTTTGCGGTACTGGATACGCTTGATATCCTTGCGGAGCGGTATGATATTGTCGCGCCAATCAAACGAGAGCTTGTTTCCTACTGTCTTGAGAATGCATTGCTTGTCTCATTGGAGACGCCAAAAACAATCGAAGACCTCCGTACGGAACTCGACTTCCCCGACCACCGAATCTACAACAAACTTCGGCAGCTGGAGGACGACAGACAGATTTCTGTTGATCGGAGTGGTCGCCTCAACACGTATCAACGGGATGGGCCACTCGATCGTTGATATCTCTGTTCTGTTGAATTTTGCTCGAAAAGTGGGAAGAGCAAACCGAATTTCGCACACTATTTGCGTATGAAATCTTGAATCACAATAGAGAAGTCTCATAGTCTATATCTTCGCATCTAAAGTCATTCCCCGCGATACCGGTAGGTCTTCACAGGTGTCGCAGCTTCCGCGTGTGTCACTCCAACCTGATCGAAACCACGAAACGAGAAATCATTCGCTCTCTTCAAAAATATTATATACCAATTACATTAAAATCCACATCAATGGTAGATTTTGGCACGCATGAACATAATGACTTGATCTCAATAGAGGTCAGAATAGACGAAATCCTTCGATCTGAAGGAGACAACCGTGCGTACAAATTTACTGTATCTACCACAGACGAAACGCAACTCAAGTTGAGCATCTGGGATGAGTGTCCAGCTGTAGATACTGATTGGAAGGTCGGAAATTGGTATCGGCTGGAGGGTGCGTTAGTGAAGAAATGGTCTTCTACGATCGAATTAAATGGGGCGAACAAAACGACCGCAGAACAAATCGATATACCAGACGCCGCAGATGACTATTCCAATACCGGTCATAATTTCACCTCGAATCAAGACACGAGCTTGATGCATGTAGGGCCGGTGAATTACGCCTCATCGAATATCACAGCGAGGCGGAAACAAGAATTTCAGCGGGCACTCGATGCGGCGATTGAGACCGCTATTCAACAGGACGTTGACTCGATTGTCTTAACCGGACAACTATTTGCAACGCAAAGCCCGGCAAAAAAGGATATTCGGGCCCTGCGCGAGTCACTCAATGAATTGCGTAACAATGACATTCCACTTTTATTAGCGGGGTCGCCACGCGATAATGAATTTGCGTTGGTAGATGAATTGACTGCGGATGGCCTGGTGAAACCATTGTCCAGTTCACCTGTTGTAATCGGTGATGTGGCGATCTATGGAACTTCTCCGGTTGACTCTAAAAATGTGCTGTCTGAGATTCGTACACTCGATCCAATGCCCCATAACGTGGAGTCGGCAGTCCTTGCAGTGCCCGGTACAATTGCTCCACCGGTGTCTGATACAGGGTTGAGTGTTGACGACATACAGTCAGCTTCTTCAGTTCCATTTGAGGCGATTATGGCTGGCGATCGCCGACATCGTCAATCACATGCCCCAACCGAGGTCTCTGACTGTCAAGTGTTCCAAGCTGGGCCAATTGAATACCTACTACGAAAGTGGGCACTTGAAGAGCCACCAGAGTATCCTTGTTCAATCCGGATTATTGAGCCATCAACAACTGAGCAGGTCTCAATCCCGCATCGTCCATTTGTGTTGTACCGTATTGAAAGCCCTAGTGCTGAAGATCTTCAACTGCTAAAAAACGGTATTGAAGCAGCTGACCGAACTGTATTGATGCAGTTGGCAGGCCCCAAAGGCTCTGAGCCTCTCTCGAAGAACAGCTTGGAGAAGTGGTTACAGGAACAGACATCGGTGAGTAAGATCTGGGATGAACGATCAAAGTCAACAGAAGATCAGCCGCTTTGCGTAGAAACTCTCACATCCGAGCCCCCCGTGGAATTATCCAATAACCTACCCACCGAATCCCGTGAAACGTCCTCTACAGAAGGCCCCTCTACGTCCCCAGAAACGGAAGGCGGTGCAACCGATCCAGACTCTCAGACAGCAGATTCAAGACTCTATTTTGCTCCCTGTGATAACCCTATTTTAGCTCAATATTTTGAAGAGACTGTGCTTACTGGAATCACTGGAAAGATTGATATAGATGTCACAGCCGACAACGCAAGTGATCCATTCCATGTCTGGGGAATCCCTGAGCAAAAGGCAGAGAAATATAGAAACATGGGAGCTGGTGACTTTGTTCTATTTTACACTGATAATGGAAAGTATGAGTATGCTGCCGAGATTACTGCCATAGAGCAGAATCCAAACGTAGTCGAGTCCCTGGAACGAGCATTCTCAAACAACGACATTGACACAAAAGCCCTCGATCGGTGGGACTACTGTCTGTATTTGCAATCACCATTCGACGTGGCTATTGAGGGCGAAAGTGTTCATGGGTACGCTGGTCACACACGTAACAAACCTTTCAATTTCTCAAGATTAAATAAACAGGGACGAGAAGCGATCAGACAGGAATACGGGAGTATTAGAAGTTATCTTCAGTCTCACGGTGTTGAAGATCACAGAGATACGCTCAAGAACAATGACTCCGAAATCGACACCGAGTTTGATTCTTCAGAGGAGGTGATTGAGTTAGTCTCTGAAAAAACCGGGGCGACTACATCCTCTATTGGGCGTGACGTGTCAAAATTAGATAAAAGGGACATTTCACTCTCTACTATATTTACCGTTCTACGAAAAAAATATGATTCAGATAGTACTTCATCAATTCTTTCAGTTGATGCGGTAGGGGTAGTACGTGCTGCTCGCTTCCAAGAGGCAGGGTATACCACGATCACAGACTTAGCTACGACCCCGGTTTCTGAGCTTTCTGCTGTTACTGAAATCTCAAAAAGTGCAGCGGAGGTAATGAGAGGTCATGCAAAAGAATTGCAATCCGATGAGAACACCGCAGAGCAAATCGCATCGCAATCTGGTTGTGATATTGAGTCAGTGGAAAAAACACTGAAAGTTGTAGGTGCAACAGGCGTTCCACGTTCAGAGGCCCGGCAAATCGTAACTGACCTCCATACGAATCTATCGTTACTTGATATCGACGGGCTACAACGTCGAGCCGCATATCACCTCGTTGATCACGGCTACAAGACGCCAAGTGCTATTGCAAGAGCAGATGCGGATGAGCTTATTGAAGTCCCGCAAATCGGGGAAGGAAATGTAGATACTATTCAGGACAATGCTGCAGACATTGCAGATACAGACGATGACGACCCAGAGGATCACTCAGAGACACAAACTTCAGAGAATCCTTCGGACGACGGTGTAGATAATTCCGATCCGACCTTCGGGGATCCTCCAGCAATTGAAAAATTAGCAGCAATTAGCGGGCAGATCAGGGTCATATCCAAGATACACTCAGACAGATTGAATTCGCTGGCTGTTCACCTGAGGAAGCAAGAGAGTGGTACTGTCAGTATCTTGCAGATATGCTCCGTGAGCAGGGCATATTTGCTCTTGAGGGTGTAGGGCCATTGAGTGGGCGACAGCTGGTAGAATCTGGCATCACTCAAATCGATGATCTTCAAACCGCTGTTCCAGAACGGATCGCAAGCGAAACTCAATTTTCAGTTGACCGAGTAAAGGAGCTTCAGCAGGCAGCCCGAGATGAAAGATACGAGAGTTTAGACGCAGATACTTCTGAATTGACTGACTATCTAATCAAGACATACAGCACAGAAATCACTGACAAACGGATTACCCGAAACCGAGCCAATGAGCTACTTGCCCAAAGTGTTGGTCATCAAGCAGAATTTAGACCTCAACAATGGGAAGCGATTGACAAACTGGCCAATGAGAGAGACCAATTGCTTCTCGTCCAACGGACAGGATGGGGCAAAAGCACAGTCTACTTTATCGCTACCAAAGCAATCCGGAACGACGGCGGAGGCCCAACGCTAATAATCAGTCCATTGCTGTCATTGATGCGAGATCAGATCAAGAATGCTGAAGAAGAACTTGGATTGTCAGCTCGGACAATCAATTCACGAAATGAGGATAACTGGGAGCAAATATATGAGGATATCATCGAGGGTGACTGCGATTTAGTATTAGTTTCTCCAGAACGCCTGGGGAATCAGGAGTTCCGAGACCAGGTACTGAGTCAGATGGACGATGGATTTGGTATGTTAGTTGTCGATGAAGCTCACTGCATTTCTGATTGGGGTCATGACTTCCGCCCTGATTATCAACGCGTCACAAGAATCCTTGACCGCCTCCCATCTAATGTTCCTGTGGCAGCGACTACTGCAACGGCGAATGATCGCGTCGTCGATGATATTACGACTCAGTTACCGGGATTAGAACCAATTCGGGGTAATTTGGTTCGAGACTCCTTACGTATCCAGGCGATCAATATGGGTGACCGGCAAAAACGGTTAGCATGGCTGGCGGAGAATCTCCCAGAGGGTGACCGTGCAGGAATTGTATACTGTTTGACTATCGATGATGTAACCCGGGTTACGGAGTGGTTGTCGAAAAAGGGATACAATGTTAACTCCTACCATGGGCGTCTCGATACTGACAAACGACAAGAACGAGAGCAAATGTTACTCAACAACGATGTTGATGCATTAGTGGCGACTAACGCTCTCGGAATGGGTTTTGACAAACCCGATTTGAAGTATGTTATTCATTTCCAACGGCCACAGAATCTCATTCGATACTATCAGGAGATCGGACGTGCTGGACGGGATCTAGACACGGCGGATGCTGTCGTTCTTTCAGGCTCTGACGATGATGAGACAGCTGAGTACTTCATTGAATCCTCGTTCCCATCCGCCAGTAACTTCGAGGCTGTTCTTGAGGCGATCAGCGATGCAGAAGAGCCGCTCTCCAAATGGGATCTCCGGATAGAATCTGATGCATCTCAAGTATATCGGTGCGTCCAAATGCTCGAAGTAGATGGTGCGCTTGAACGAACTGATGAGGGATATTTCCGAACCGCGAATCCATGGACGTATGATGAGGACAAGTATAATCGAATCACTGAGCAACGGTATACAGAATTGGAACGAATTCAGGAGTTCATGCGAACAGATCAATGCCTGACGCTGTTTATTGATCAACAGCTTGATGGCCAGATGAGCGACCCCTGTGGGAGGTGTGCAAACTGTACTGGTAACTTCTATCCACAAACAGTCACAGATCAGAGTCTGATTGATGAAGCTGTAAAACACTATCAGAGCAGTGGAATAGAGACCATTAGCAATCGAGTGTATCGATACTTGGAGAGCGGGGGTCGTGAAAAAATACCTCCCGAAAACCAACTCGAAACTGGGCGGAGTCTATCCGTCTATGAGGAGCCTGGTTGGGGAACTGCTGTCAGAGAAGGCAAATACGAGACTGGTCAGTTTGAAGAATCACTCGTAACCGGCGCAGTAGATATGATCGAAAACAAGTGGGATCCATCCCCAGCCCCAACGTGGATTACATATGTCCCCTCAGAATCGAATGAGGGGCTTGTAGCTGATTATGCAAGCCGGTTAGCTGATGATTTAGGGTTGAAGATTGTTGATTGTATACAGAAAGTGGATGATACAGTCCCACAAAAAGAGCTGAGTGGATCAGCTGAGAAATGTGACAACGTCCGAGGAGCATTCGAGATTACTGACGACGTGAGATCCGGCCCAGTCTTACTGATCGATGATATTGTGGCTTCGCGGTGGACGCTTACGGAAGTTGGTCGACAACTTAGTAAGTCGGGGAGCGGTTCAGTATACCCATTCGCATTAGCTAAACGGAGAGGATAGATCGATGGAACAACCTACCTTATCGGACGAGAGCAATGTTACATTGCTGCTCACATCACATCTGGGAGCCGCTGTCGATGAGACGAGTGATGATACACTCGGGCCCACACAGTGGCATGACTTTACTAGGGCTGTCAATGAATCCTCACTAGACTCAATTGGTGAGCTTCTTTCGCTTGACACCAGTGAGTTGCCAGCGACGCCCTTCTCAGATAAGATTAGTCGTGAATGGGTCACAGAGCGGCTGTCAAATGCATCTCGATTGGCGTTGGAGCTCGAGGACTTGAATCAAAGCGGGATATGGGTGACAACAGAATTTGAGCACTCATTTCCCTCTCAATTAACCGAGACACTCGGACGAAAAGCTCCGCCGTTCCTCTATGTTGCCGGAGATGCTGAGAATTTCCAGCCGGAGGCTGCGGGATTTGTTGGCTCACGTGAGGCAACTGACGCTGACCTAGAATATACGAGAGATCTTGCTGATATGGCACTGAAAGATGGATTTGCTGTTGTCTCAGGAGGAGCGAAAGGGGTTGACAGTGCTGCTGAGGAAGCAGGGTTGAATGCTGCGGGGCCGGTTATTGAATTCCCCGCTGAAGGAATCAAGAACGCACTTTCAAACAACAACCTGCGAGAGTCGGTACTCAATGGGGATCTCACACTTGCTTCGATGTATAGACCTGATGCTTCCTGGAGTATTGGAGGGGCTATGGGCCGAAATAAACTCATACACGGGTATGGGAAATATACATTCGTCATTCGGAGTGGAGATGAGACCGGTGGTACATGGGAAGGTGCAACAGAGAACCTCTCAAATGAGTTTTCAGAGCTATTCGTTTGCACCCATCAAGACGATGCCCCAGGCAATGAGAAGTTAATTTCTAAGGGCGGTGTTCCGATCGATCCTGAGTCAAAACCCGCTGGGATGTCGTTTGCAGAATGGGCAACTAGTAAAATCGACGACAATCAGAATGAAACTGACCCTTCCAACAAGGATTCATCAGAATCTGTTGGCGAAACAGATGCCGATCATCAGTCATCTCTCGAAGAGTTCTGACCAAAATGCAAAGTGGTTAACGACAAAGGATCAACCAAGGCTAAGGATTTTCTGGCGAGGATCGTGTCGAAGACTTATCCTATCCTCTGGCAATCGAATCGAGGCTAAACTGACTTGAGGGCAAGCTCTGAGGAGGTTCTGCCATCACTCTAGATAATCTTGGATTGTTCGGTGATTCGGATCAGCAGAAGTAAACGCAAACTCTCGACTGTTCGCAGGAGCCTCGCTCGGAACTTCGTTATGATTGAGCAACTGTTCAGGATACGCCTCATATGCGAGTCCAACCAGCAGCGGCTCAATCTCCGCGAGGTATGCTGGATAGCCATATGGCCCTGGATTGGTCTTCGGATCCCACGCTTTGATCCAGAGATATGTTTGATCTGTAAGTCGTGTCGTTCCTTGTTCGAAAAGTTCGCTGCCCAACTGAGTTTCTTCGAGTCCTTGCCATATACCGTTCGTGAAAGCTCTCCTATGTGCCAAGCGTTACCGTCACCCCAACGTGCAAAGCTCCTTGTCGATGAATAGTCCTTTGCAATCTCCTCAAAGTTCGCGCTTAATTCGTTTTTCTTCCCGTATGCTTCTGCTTTTCCAATATATCGTGGAATGATATCCTCCGGTGACGGCTCTTTAGCATCCGATGTGAGCTGGTAGAGTACATATATCAATCCGCTTGCCCCTCTTTTGACCCCATCTTCATCCACGCATTTCTTTCCCTCATGCCGAATTCTTCGATCAATCCCTTCGCTACGTCTCAGAATCGTTGTATCACCGCTTATTTTGGTCTCGACAACGAGGTTTTCATTCGTTTCGAACAGTTCGATCGGATCTGCCTCTGCTGAGCTGTTGATATCCTGTAAGATTGTGTTCTCAACCCATTCGTGCCAGAGTCCGATCTTAGAGTCCGCACTTGGTTCTCTCACAGGTGCCTCTGCGATCTGTTGTGCTTCTTCGTTCGAGGTATTGTGACTATCGCTCACCCACCAGGGCCGACTTTTCCCATCTCATGAACGACCCGATTCGGGACAAAATCTCGATTGGCGAAGACCTGATCGAACCGGGGGAGTGAATGCACAAGCCCGACTAATTTTCCTTCAAGTTCGTGTCGGTACGTTGGTAATCCATATGGCCCAGTCTCTAGTTCATCGACATCAATTACCCATGCGTATAGTGGGGAGTCAGTGCGGTCATAAACGGTCGCAATATGATCATACTTTCCGTAACTCCCCCATGAACCATCATCTTCCCACTCCGAGATGGGAAGCGCATCTCGAAGCCTCCTAAAGTGATCTAACAGCCGACTGGTAACCTTGCTGGATTCACCAATATATACTGGAATAATATCAGATGGGGATTCAACGGGTTCGTTTAGAGTGTACAAGAGATACAAATATTCTCCACGTCCTCGTCCTAGGCGGTAAGAGTCGTACTCGTCGGTCATCGCTAACTCACTTCTTGAGTGGTCAATCATCGGGACGGGATCTGGAGTTCCTGCTGACTGGATATCAGAGAGAATGGTCTGCGCTACCCAATTATCCCATACCTCCTCTTTGCCGAACATCTTTGATAGTTCTAACCAGTTCACCGGCTATAATTAATATTGACCCCTATGGCTCTTACCGAAGACAGCGAAACAAAGAAATCTGGATTCTGGCAGAACGTGTCGTGCAAGATGCAACGCGCGAATACGACACCAACCTCAATTATAACCTCAGCACAAATTTATCACAGTCCTCATCGTTGCAATGTGTATGCAGTCGAAGGCACACACAGCGATCGTAGCCGGTACGAGCTCCTGTGTCGTTGCCAGTTGGATTCGGTCACGAACGGTTTCCGAATTCGATCCAACAGCTGAACCGCCACAGAGATCCGAATTGATATCGCGGAGACTTCCAATGGTGGCGGCAGGTATCGGATTCACCGGGCTCAGTGCCACAGTCTCTGGGTATTTTGATACTGCCGAACTGGAGGTTCTCTCGGATCCTGCCGATGGACGCCCACTACATCAACGATTAGAACATCACCGTGAACTACACTCATTGCCCCTGCTTGGGAAGGCAATGACGACGGCACATTTGTTACGACACAGTGCCAGCCACTTCGGCCAGTGGCTGACCACTAGACTTGATTTATCCGATCACACTGCAGCAGTGATTGACGCATTAGAATCATTATCCGATTGGGTCATCAATGCCGTTGGAACCGGTATCTTCGGACACATTCTGGGCGACGTTCCAACAAAGGGTACCGGAGGCACTGCGCTTCAGTTGTTGAAACCGTTCACCGATCACAACTTTGCGCTGGGTTGGGTAAGTGCCGATTCCACTGGGGCCAACGAGCATCTCACATTGGCGGGGACGGCGTTAACTGGAGCAGCTTGGGCATTGGTTGGTGCACATGTCTTTTGTTGGAAGCCCCCGGAGCAGCATTTGACATCGTATCTCAACCGACTCAGAAAACAGGAATCGGTGACAGCCGCAGCGTCGATGATTCGGGACGATATCGCTCGACTTTTTGAGCGAATATTCGATCGATTCAAAGAATCGCTGTTCGATGACAGTGCGTCTTCGCAGCCGCTCACCCAAGATTATCCCTCTGAGACGAGCTGGATCAACACCTCCCACGACCCTCAGGATAGTTGCGGGATTGACTCTTTCTCACCGGAGTCGCTCCATCAGAACGGGATTCTCCCCGAAGATATCCTTGAGTTGCAAAATGGTTCCGCACTCTATTCCGCTGAAACTCTTGGGGAAGGACGAGGTTCATTAATGTCTTCAGACTCTACTACTAGTGAACAGAATCTTCGGAAAGATAGCGATGACAAGCCACTGGAAGGGTCTGAGGAAGACACTAAATCTCTGTTTGAGGAGCCGGATTGGGATTCGTAACTCAAATCCACAAACAAGGGGTGATCAAATTACGAAATAATCATCTGCGTTGTCCTTCATTTCAGTCAGGTGAGTCACTTTGTGCTTCATCGATACGCTTCCGGATTTGAGTCTCGACTCTTCAAGATCGATCAATACAGGCAAAAAGAACCCACCAAATGAGTCTCCGATTGAGAACTTTTTCGAGCCACGTTTCGTCGCGACACGTAACGCTCTTGAAGCCGATCGCGTCACTGCGACGAAATACCACTGCCGCTTGGCGAGTGTTTGATCTTTAGAGAATACTGCCTGCCCAGAATCTATCACGTCATCAAAGTGAGCTTTGAAATCATCCACGTCATTCGATTCTAATTCGGTGATAAATACAAGCTCTTCTTGTTCTCTTAGTAACCGACTTCTCACCCTACGAAAACAGATGTATCCGGACTGCTCAACGATATCGACTTTCTCGAAGTCGTAGGCTTTGAGTTGTTCTTTGACTGATTCAATATACTTCTCGGTGTCCATTTACATCATTAGCTGATGTCTAACATGTTATATCTTGGTGCTGGACCCAAACCCTGCTTAATTCATATGGCTCTTGCCGAAGTTGGTGAAACAAGTTTATCGTATTTCTATCAGGATGAGTAGTGCAAGATGGAACGCGCGTATCTTGCACAGACCGAGATTCCCCAATGTTAGAGACGTATACTGCCGTTTCGCTGTCTTGGGTAAGAGACGAGTGCAATAGATCTGTTTTCGGGTTCGATTCGCGATGGCTACGTTCGGTTGCACTCTGAACCAGATTAGGCAAGATCCCCGATAGCTTCGGTAGCAACGCGTCTGACTTCTTCGTCGTCACTTTCGTTCCTGACTTGTTGAAGCGTCTCCCGCGCTTTATCTCCACCGAGCTCGCCGAGAAGATTGACGAACAGCGTCGTCTCGGCTAACTGTATATTGAATACCTCATCCTCATTACTGACGAGATGAGTCAGTTCGGAGGAAACCCAGTCGACAAATGGGTCTCGTGAGAGGCCAGTCTGACCGGATTGATCGGCTACGACGTGTGCCAAAGCGAGGTACGACGCGGGTTCAAGCGCGTCTGACTTCTCGAATTTCTTGACAAGGTCATCGACGACTGGATCTAGATAGGCTGGATCGTCTTTAGCGAGCTCTAATAGTATCTCTCCACGAGTGAGATCCTGCATGAACTCGTCGGACATGTCACGAATGGGTGTGTCACTCCACTCGGTTGGGGGTCGGTTTGCGAGGTCACCAACGATGTTAGGTGTTGCTTTGGTGACCAGGTCTGGTTGGTCACTTGCGACTGCTGAGAGCGCATGCAGTGCGTCGGTGACGACATCAGGGTCTACCTCAGATAAGAGCTCAATCAACGCGTTAATATCTCCCTCGTCAATCGATGCAGGGTCTTCCATAGCGGTTTGTTTCAACGCTTCTGCTTGTTCGTCTGCTGATTTTCCGATGATCGTTTTTCGAAGGGTGCTGAAAACAGACTCGTCATCCGACATATCGGGCTGATGAGTGTCGATCATCTTAGTGTTGTCGTTAGGCTGGAAAGTCTGCTCTGTCGGCACTCTCTATATTATTTTTCCGACATTCACAGTGCGTATCCAGCAGCGATGAAACCAAGATTTTGATTATTGGGAGGCTAAAACCGATCTATCGTCTTGGACGTATGTATTGGACTATTCCAACATCCCGACCCCAAGGGCCGCTGAAAAAGTTGTTATTCAACAATCGAATTCCCAAGGAGTTACGATGCCGTCTCGGATCTTCGCAATCGGGAGTGAATTATCATCTTCGCCCAACGAATATGGATAGATCGCATCGTCCTCAATCTCCGCAATCGGAGTGGATTATCATCTCCAAAGAGTGGATAGATCTCATCGCCCTCAATCTTTGAGGTCGATATTTCCGCAAGAAGGTCATTTCCATCTGCGGTACGTGACGTGTTACTGCCATCTAATGGTGGTTCGTCAATGCGCCGATCATAACCCCGCCAAGCCTGCCGTACCTTTTCTTTGGCCAACTTATCCAACGCTTGCCACTCTCCCTCAAGTGTCAGTTGACCTTCTAATCGTCACATAGGCAGAATAATTATATGACAGGTTAAAATGTTTTTGCCTAAAGTATAGGGGCCGTTTTGTAAAGTCAAAATAGTAAAACTTGTTCCACTGGGTAGTTTGGGCTCAGGATCAAGCCTCTGTTTGGCAAGCGCTTCAAGAATATCTCATTTGAAACATCTTGCCTCAGGCCCAGAGACGGATTCTATTCCACCCCATGTCAGGTAAAGTATTTTAGAATTCGCTTTTGGGAAGCAGATTGTTGGTAGCATTGGCGAGACTCGTTCTAATGGACTAGAAACCCGTCTTCAGCTGGTGACAAACTCAATCTGACTCAGCCAAATGTGATTTCAGTACTCCATGAATCGCAAGACAGTTCTCCACCAACAAGGTACTTCACAAGAGCGTAATTCAGTTTGCTGAATCCAGGCTCCCTATCGGTCAGTCGGTGTCTGTCAACTACTGTATGAGTTGGTTCGCCAACTGCTGAATAGTTCGCGCGTATCTCGCACAGAATCTCTTCGGGAATCCAGATAGTCGGATAGATTGATACAGAGAACTCACGTATCGCTACGTACAGGGAATTTATTCGTCAACCTGATCTCCAGTTAGACGACGTTTGATCATGTACCCAGCACCACCGAAGGCAACTATACTACCTGTTATTCCGAATCCTGGCGTTGAGTCGCTGGAAGTATCATCAGTTGCCTCCTGTTGGGTGGATTCGTTTTCTGTTACAGATTCCTGTGTTCCTGACTCGTTAAGTTCCTCTGAATCTTGTTCGGAAGATTCAGTTTCTCCTGCTGATTGCTGTTCGGTTGGTACATCGTCCCTATATGATTGTTGTTGTAGGTGTTGAATATCTCTATTATCCGTTAGTGAGGATAAAACGGGATAGTCAGCCGGGTTTTTAACGGCTTTCCATGTCCCGTCAAAATCAAGTGCCGACATATTTTTCTCGGCCACTTTCCCCTGCATTTCTACTGTTGACAATCCGGTGATGTTGTTGCTGTCGCCATTCTGTCGACCAATACTTTCAGATTGATCGCTACCGGCCAAGTCCCAGTAGCTATCTGTTACCTCCCCAGAATTACTCCCAAGAAACCCGCCAATCTGTTGGTCTCCGGTGACTGCACCACACGAGAAGGAGTTGCTTATTGTATTTTTGTTATATCCAGCAAAGCCGCCCACATCTTCCGTACCAGTAACCTGACCAAGAGCCACGGAATTTGTAATTATTGTACTGGCACTAGTTGAACCAATAAGACCTCCAACCTCAGATTCACCAGTGACAGTACCGCTGGCTGCGGACGTCATTATTTCACCTTCCAAATCATTATGGAAGCTCCCACCGACAAGCCCACCAACAGTACTGTCTCCCTCAACGTCTCCACTAGCCCACGACTCAATTATCGTCCCCGGCGTGAAACCGGTATAACTGTGGAGTCCAACAAGACCACCAACACTTGAATCGCCAGTGACCTCACCAGTAGCCCACGAATTTCTGATTTTATTATCGTTTTTGCCAACAAGTCCGCCGACATTCGATTCGCCAGTGATCGTGACACCAGCTGCTGAGTCTCTTATTGTGGCCTTCCTATTTCTGCCAACAATACCACCGACATTGCGCCTTCCAGAAACAGTACCGGTTACTGCTGAGGTCTTAATAGTACCATTGCCACCACCGATGAGAGCTCCGACATCGTAATCGCCAGTGACTTCAACACCGAAAAGTGTGATATTTTTTACAACCGCCCCATCACCAGCTAACCCGAATAGACCGACGAGTTCGCTATCTGGTTTTTTGATTACTAAGTCTCGAATTTCGTTTCCTTGGCCGTCGAATGTCCCGGTGAACTCTGTATGAGTTTTCCCAATTGGTTCGAACCCAGGTTCCGAATCACCGATATACTCCTCGTATCCGGCAGTGCTCTCGTCAAGATCGGTAGTCAATACATATTCTCCATTGAGATCATCTCGTATCGCATGGAGATCATTCCAATCCGAGATTTGTTGTGCCCCTGATTGGGCACTGACTGTCCCATTTCCGACGGCTCCTACGATCCCAATGGTACCAATTGATTTAATCATTCCTCGTCGGTTCGGTATCAGTAAATTTTGTCTCTCCTTAGCCATAGCGTATGTGTAATTTACCATTTGAAAACTACTTTGTAATCGGCTCGGGCTCAGTGTAGCTTCAGACTGCTCTGTTGAATAGCGGTCTCTGAGCCACAGTGAGACAGCACCTATCTTGAGATAACTATCGTCAGCCGCTAACAAGCCGATTCAGATTTCGATCCCCTCGGCCAGCACTGCTATTCAACAGGGCACTTCAGACTTAGACTCAGTCGATCACATTGCACTAATGAGAGCTCGGAGCTGACGAGGATATCAACCGGATAGACACCGATTCAATTCGTCCACTGGACGGTTCAGAGAAACTGGTCACTTGTGTAGTCGCTGTCGGCGGCGATCTGCCGCCGACGCGACGGCGTTGCCACTGGTCAACGCTCTTTCAGCTACCGAAGTTATCGCTTGAACCGATCGTCTGGAGGTTTGTTGGCTGGGACTGCCCTTCGGACGTTGAACGCTGCCCAGACGGCTCGGGTGAGCATTTCACAGAACTCAACGAAGGGCCATTTCCAGAGGCGACGCCCGCCACGGCGGGTCGTCGCCACAAATTCCCAGTGCACGTAACGCCAGACGTTCTGTAGGAGGAGACTCGTCACAAACAACAGATAGCGAAGGCCAGCGTCCCGAGAACTAGTCAGAGCGAGGCTCTCCTGAGCAAGTCGGTAGCTGGCTTCAATCCCGAAGCGTTTGCTGTAGTGTCTGCGTGCTTCGGCAGGCGTGTCGATGAACGGCGCGTCGACGGCGTAGCCGTGACGCGCCACGCCATGCTCGTCGTATCTGCCTTGTTGGTAGACGCAGTCGATGAATATCGGAAAGGTCACGCTGTCAGCAATGCTGTGCTGGATGATTCGACTCCAGCCGTTGTTGAGTTCTTCTTTGATTTCATCGCCCCATTTTACGATTGGCATGACGTAAGCGTAGTTGTACGCTGAGAGGAGGTCAATACAGTCGCTGTTGTAGAAACCACGGTCAAGGTAGACGGCCTTGACGCCGAGGTCAAGGCCGTCAAGGAGGGTGAGGAACTCTGTGAGGATATCACTGGTCGTCTCACCGTCGGTTACTTTTCGCAGAGCGAGCGTGTACCGCTTGTTGCGGACACGTGCGTAGAGTGTTGCGTACGCGTGGAAGGTAGTTGTTCCTCGTTTGGCCTCAGAGGAGTAGAGATGGGCTGTCTCGTCTTCGTTCCCGTAGTAGGGATCGAGGTGGAGGTCGGCGACGACCTCCACCGGTCGATTCGGAAGAACCTCGATGAGCTCCCGCTGAAGGAGCGTGTTTCCCGCGAGTTCGAGTGTTTCGAGGTCAAACTGATCGGTGAAATACTCACGAACAGTGTTATCGTGCGGTGAGTCATCAGTGGTCTCGCAGATATGTGTGATTGAGGTTCCGTCGGCGCATGCGCCGACGAGAACCTTGTAAAGCTCTGCTGGCGTTACTTCTACCTCTTCACCGAGGTCAAGCGGAAGTGTATCCTCAAGCCGGTTAACGACAAAATTAATCAGATGCTGTTCTTCTAATTCACTGTCTGCTTGGGGTTGTTGCACACCTCTTCCAAGCAGACCCGACTTCTAACCCGATGTGATCGACTGAGACTGTCTAGTTTAAGCTCTCTGGGAACGTATCTACAGGAATGAGCCGGGAGCAGCACGTTGTTGATCTCTCTGATGAGGAGCGAAGGACGCTTGAGTGATTCATTTCGACCGGTGAGCACAAAACTGAGGACATTACGCGGGCACGGATTCTCCTGAGGCTCTTGCCGAAGACAGCGAAACAGGTCTATCACGATTCTATCAAGATGGCCAGTGCAAGATGCACAGCGCGTATCTGTCACTGATCAATATCGACACCAGTGAACTCAAATCGTGCTCCGCCATCAATCCCCTCGACAATCTTCACCTCCCAGCCGTGGGCCTCTGCGATCCGTTTGACGATTGTCAACCCAAACCCGGTTCCGCCACTTGTCGAGGTATGCCCAGCATCAAACACTGCCTCACGGGCGTCTTCAGGAATCCCTGAACCAGTGTCTTCAACGTAAATTCCGTGTGTGTCGATTTGGCCGACTCGGATAGTTACGTCCGTCCCGCCGTGTTCAATCGCGTTCCGAAAGAGGTTCTCGAATATGTGTTGGAGTCGACCCGGATCACCGGTGATCACGACGTTGTCTTCAATCTCGATGGTGGCCTCATCTGACTGTACGTTCTTCCAGCACTTCCCGACTAAATTGACTACGTCTATCGGCTCTTGATCTGAGACAACTTGACCCTGTCTGGCAAGTGTAAGCGTATCAGCGATAATTTCTTCCATCCGGTCAAGTGATCTGATGATGGGAGGGAGATGATCGCTGTCGCATTCGGTTGCGAGTAGTTCTGCCCGGCCTTGTGCGACACCGAGTGGATTCCGCAGATCGTGGGATACGACGCTTGCGAACTCGTCAAGTTGCTCCTTCTGTCTCTGGGCTGTCGCTCCTGTTTGACCCGCTCGGTGATATTCCGTGTGATACCGATAATCTGGGTCACTTCGCCGTTGGTAAGAACCGGTGTGAGAACCGTTTCCCAAAATCGTGCGCCCGTCTCGACTGGAACCTCTTCCTCATATGAGATCGGTTCCTGAACTTGGGCACACCGATGATAGTTTGCTTGGAGGTTTGACCCGAGATCCTCACCAAACACATCGGTTGGGGTCTTTCCTCGGACTTCCTCGGTCGAAATCTCGGTTTGTTCCTCGTAGGCTCGGTTCAAACGCTCGAACCGGAACACGTACTCCGTATCTACTGACTCGACGTTTATGAAGAAAATACTATCATCGACATTCTCTAGAAGTGTTTTGTACTCTTTGGCAAGCTCCTGATGTTGGTGTTCCTGTCGTTTTCGCTTGGAGATGTCACGGCTATTCACGAGGATTCCATTGAAATCTGGATCGTCAAGCCGGTTTTGTAGTGTCGCCTCGATCCAACACCACGAGCCATCGGCACGACGAAACCGTGTCTCGATTATCTGGGTGTCGTCGGGATTCGTCTGGATCGTCTCAATGGCGTCGGCAACACTATCACGGTCGTCCGGATGTTGATATTCGTAGCCGACCTCCCCGACTAGTTCCGCAGGCTCATATCCGAGCATCCGGGTGACCGAGGGGCTCACATACGTAATCGTCCCGTCTGAATCGATAATCGTCGCTATATCAGAGAACTCTTGGACAAGCTTTCGATGCATTTCACCTTCCATGTGAGCGGTATGACTGGAGGAAATATAAACAGGACTCCCAAATCCAGAAAAATAACTTCGAGAAGTATATGCTCTGCATCGGTCGCCGGCTCAAATTCATCTTAGAATACCCTCACAATTCGGGTCATAAATAGAAAGCGCGAATGTGGTACAAGGCGAGATCAGTCCACGATGCTCCCTACGAGGGATTTGTCGTCATCGCCGACCCATCTTTACCGGTGTTGTTATTCGTACAGACTCTCGCTGAAATTTATGTGGCGACAGCCACCATAGGCAATTTCAGTGACGAGTCCGCAATATATACCGGACAAAGATATAACCGATTGCGGCTATGGCTCCGCTTGCCAATA
The DNA here is from genome assembly GCF_042662885.1 of Halonotius sp. GCM10025705. Classification (NCBI taxonomy): domain Archaea; kingdom Methanobacteriati; phylum Methanobacteriota; class Halobacteria; order Halobacteriales; family Haloferacaceae; genus Halonotius; species Halonotius sp. GCM10025705. Next base: position 262,011 of record NZ_JBHSZD010000002.1, read on the forward strand.
GAACCGAGGTAAAATCGATCCCACTATACATCTCGAGATACGGCGTAAGGAAGCCGAGGACGGCAAAAATCGCTCCTGCACCGACAAGGGCAGAGTATCTACTCCCGTCACCATCCGTCCAACGGTCTGAGAGCCGAATAACTGTGGCAGTAATAATCGCTCCACCGAGGAGAAGCGTCAGAGCACGGAAGAAAAACGCCAAAATCGCAATGAGAAAGTTCTCCCCAGCACCGGGTGATAAGACGCCAGTTTGAAGGAGGTATTGACTGCCGTTGAACTCGATAATCGAGTAGTAAAGTTCGTCTTCTTCCCATGCTGCACCGTATTTGAATTCTGACGGGAGGTCGTGTTTGTAGTAGCTGTCACAAACAAGCACATATTCTTCACACACGACTGGAGTGTGCGTCAGCGATTCGGCGTTCAGAGTCCGCTCGAACAACACTTGTGCTATTGGGGACAGTTCCTCGTATTCATACGTGATATGTTCCACGTCGGTCTCCCCACCAAGATCCAAATTGCCGGTAACATTCTCTGTAGGCCCTTCTTCGATCTGATGTTTGTACTTATACGAATTTGGGTCGTGTCCTGGACTGAAAGTTCCGGGATAAAATGGGAGAGCAACAAGAAGGAGAGCCACCAAGACTGCGAACGACACAAGACGGGGCTTTTCAACATCCATTAGACAGCTCAAGATACGAGAAACGCCGTATAATCTTTGTGACTGGTGGGTAGGATTCAACCTTACCATGAGATTTGATTGATGCTGCGTCGCCCAATACGCCCGTCTGTTGATCAGGTGACACAGCTGAGACCTACCGAAGCAGAGGAAGGCGTTGTGCTGTACTCATCCTCTATATTCATCACTCAGATATTCCCATATCAAACATCGGATGATTGTTTCACCAAATTAGGCAAGAGCCTCTCCTGAAAGCAGACCCTTGGCGGTAGCCCTTTTCCCTAAAGCCCAACACGACTATGGGCTAATTCCTCTTTATCGGTGGTGCAGATGTATAAGAGATAATTAGCAATTATACTTGGGTACTACCGGTATCGGTGAACGATTCGTCAAGGCGCTAGTACAATGTATGATCGTCGTTAGTCCAATCGACCACCAGAGCGCTCTATGACCTCCGTATCGACACTCTCGTCTTCCATCGTGGCATGTTCGAAGTCACAGCCAGAGAAATATGCATCTGTCAACTTGGCTCCATCCAGAGTCACGTGGCCGAGGGTGGTTTCCGAAAGGTCAGATTCAGAGAGATCGGTTTCCATTAGGTCGGCATGCGACAGGTCTGCTCCTCTCAGGTCACAGTCCATACAATCGGCCGCCGAGAGATCTGAGTGATCGAAGGTGGAATAAGCCATGTACGAGTTTGCCATAGTCACCTCTCGGAGCGTTGCGTTGCTCAGGGTACCGTGGAGACACTTGATGTTCGACAAATCAGCGTTGAGGAAGTTTGCCCCTCTGCAATCCGTAAACGACAGACAGGACCCCGAGAAGTCTGCAGCCTCCGCATCGATATTGATCAAGGAGGAATGGATCAAATTTGCATTCTGCAGTGAACTGGTGGTAAAATCGGCCCCGTAGAAGTCAGTCGTTTCGACATCGTGGTATGCATCTATCCGGGTCAAATCGGCATTCACGAACGTCGCGTTCACGAAACTGCCACCACCCAATGTAGATTCCACCAATTTCGCCCCGGAGAAATCGACCCTATCGAACTGTCCGCCACTGAGATCACATTCGGAGAGGTCTGCATTCGATAAATCCGCCCCGGTAAGATCGATTCCTCTCAAATTGAACCCAGACAGATTCGCCCCGCCGAGGTCGGCGTGCGGTGTCAGATCCGACTTCGTTAGATCCGTATCGTCGCCGAGGGAAGTCATAGTTACTTGTTCTATGCTGACCGTATATTATCATCGGACGTGAGAGGCCGATCCGTTCCATAGAGAGCTACTGTGGAAAATCACCCGGATCGGGTAGGCTTTTGCCCTGCTACCGCTGTACGCATCCGTGCCCTCCGTTGGTTTCAGCAACTCACGTCCGAGACCAACGCTTATAATCTCACACCCTATTTGATCTAACAGTATGAAGTCCATTTTCCAGAGTGGAACCACCGCCCGCAGGAAATTACTCTCCCTTATCGGGGCTGCCGTGTTTGGGGTCGGGAGTACAAAATCGGCTGCATCCGCTGTCTCGATAGACGATTGGGACAGTGATACGTGGGAGGCCGGGACTCATTATTGGCGGCGGCATCGTGACGGGACGCTGTTTCTTCAGTACAAAGACTACGGTGAGCATGATTTCGTCAGTGTTCAAAAATTCAGTGTTGACGGAGGCTTGGAACGTCGAATAGTTCCCCAAATGGATGTAGCCTCCAAGGAAGAAGCGCGGAAAATATTATCAAAGTACCAGTAGCGTTCGCACCCGTATGTAGTAATTAAACAGTTAGTGGGTGTGACATCAACGGATCTATAGCTTGGAAACATCGAGAGCGGAAACGGCTCCGTGTTCATCCCCGATGTAGAGGATCCCATCTACGATCACCGGAGACGCCTGAACCCACTCTCCGGTATCAAATGTCCAACACTCATCACCGGTGTCTGCAGCTATCGCATAGACACTCCCATCGATGCCGTTGACGATGACTGTGTCATTGACGACGACTGGCGAAGATTCCACAAATCCATCTGTATTCGAGGAGATTTTGAAGCTCCACTGCTCAGTAACCGTGGTAGCCCCGATTGCATAGAGATGGTCATCCTGATTCTCGACGAACACGGTATCACCCACCACCGCCGGTGAAGACCTCACTGCCGCACCCGTATCGAAGCGCCACTCTTCACTCCCAGATGTAGCATCCAGTGCGTAGACATACCCGTCGCCACTCCCGATGAAGACGGTGCCATTTGACACCGTCGGCGACGACTCAACGACACCTTCAGTTTTGAAATTCCACATGCTATCGCCAGTTACTGCATTCAGGGCGTAGGCGTGACCGTCTGCGCTGCCGACATATACGGTTTCACCCATCACTGCTGGCGAGGAGTCCACGAATCCACTGGTCTCGACGGCCCACTGTTCGTGGCCGGTCGTCGCATCGAGCGCGTAGAGATGGTGATCGAAACTCCCGACATAGACAGTCCCATCGACCACAGCCGGCGAGGAGCCGACTCGACCATCGGTTTCGAAACACCACCGTCGGTCGCCAGTGGCTGCATCCAGCACGTAGAGGTGCCCGTCGGCACTACCGACGAATACTGATCCATCGACCACAGCCGGGGAAGAGTACACCACCCCATCCGTGTCGAATCGCCAGCGTTTCTCGTTGGTTGTTTGCAAATCAGACACCGTTATACTATGACCCTGGGCCACATACAGCGCGTCGTCCCAAATTGCTATTTCGTGAATCCCCCGGTGAAACTGTAGTGATCGCTCGATTGTGGGTTCAGTCGTCTGGACTGTCTCGGTGGCCACGTCGAACCGATGGGTGGGGTTGTACATCCGGACAGAACGGTCATCCATTGTCACCATCGTGTCGACCCAGCATCTTATTGGTGGCCTCTTCAACTTAGGAAGATTACAAAATCGCCTCGTACACGCGAGATTCGGGAATGCTCACCATCTTCACGGGCTGGGCCTGACCATCGATGCGATCACCATACCTGATTTCGTAATGACGGGTCTCCCGGTCGTGAGAAATCGAGAGCACCCTGGTCATCGGTCGTGATCCAAACTTTGCCGTCGGGTGTTTCGTACCTGATCGAATCCATGGCTCGAGGTACTGACGTTCGTTTTCGTGTTGGATTCTTTTGATTCTGTGGTAGAGATCGACTCGAAGACTGACCGAGTACCGGTGCGGTGTCGTCTTTCGAACCGCCTATCGGTGTCTTTGAACTCGATTTCCACTCCGGCCAGATATTACTCGTCCGTGTCGACGGCGATTCCATCCCCCTCGTGGGCGAATTGCACCACTTTGATGACCCGTTCACGAGGAATCAAAATTATATTTCCACAGTCTTCCTCGACACACCACGATTCGGTATCCTGCCTGTACAGACACGTGCCTTCTACTGTCCGAACCTCATCATCTCCTTCGAACTCGATTTTACCCACGAGTATCAAATTTCATTGGCCCATCCTATATTATTTGACTGATGTTGCCACACGAGCCCGTCGAACTGAAACCATCCTACTATATTTCATTCCTGACAGAGAGGTGCTAGGATTCCAGAATTTGCCTCCGAATCGATTATTCCACTCCGTGCACCATCTTCCGTATGGCCCCGACCGATAGATCCGAGGAGGAATGGGCAGAGCTGATCAGAGACCACGGGACTCCAGAGGAACAACTCCCGAGGCCCGGAGACGATCAAATCAAGGTTCTCTCAGAATATATGCTGAGCTTCGTCGAGGAACACACAGAACATGAGATACAGACGGTTTCGTTTTCGTATTTTGGACAAATTGAAAAGGACTATTTCGCACCCAGGGCGGTTCTCGATTCCTTCGATAAACCTCAGGCAACCGTCGAAACGATCGATGACGAGGAGAAAGCTATCACTCATTACACTACCGCAGTAGCTTAATCCGGATTGTGGCAACCAGTTTTCGATACAGTCGTTGAAATCATTGCCCTGTTGAATAGCAGTGCTGGCCGAGGGGATCGAAATCTGAATCGGCTTGTTAGCGGCTGACGATAGTTATCTCAAGATAGGTGCTGTCTCACTGTGGCTCAGAGACCGCTATTCAACAGAGCAGAAATCATTGTCTTGTAGTACTGTCAACCGCTATAAACGATTTCGAACACTGGGGAGTGCCCGATGGGTGGCATACGGCAGACTCGATGAAACTGGAGTCTGAAGGATGGATAGCTGGATTTTGGGCCGTGCAGAATAGAGGTGTGTTTCATCCAGATGTACGGATCGACGACGGATGGCTGTATACAAATGCTGGGGAGGTTGGATACCCGTCCTGAATCTGGCCGGTATCGGTGTCACTGAGCTCTCGAAAAGAACTGATAATTGAGTCGGCGATGCGTTGCAATCGAGATCGCCGCCAAGTGAGTTGGATCGCATACGGTAATTGTGTAGTGTAAGTATCACCGAGTTACTACAAATCTAATTCTTGGCCCTAGTCTTTTTCCTAAAGCCCAACACGACTATGGGCTAATCCCTCTCTATCGCTGGTGCAGATGTATAAGAAATACTAGATTTTCTCTTTGAACCCATCGAGGCTGCTGTTTTCTGTTTCACGAAGAGCCCGCTGTATATCGCCTCGGTTCCATCCCACCGGTGAGAGAATGCTCTCGACAGCACGAACCAATTGTGTCTCATAATAGTCGGGATCGTAGGTGTCAGTCGTCTCGTGGGCGAGGGTGACTCGTTCGCGCGACGATTTTTCGTCGTCAACGACCACGTATTCGATATCCTGTCCCGGATGGACGTTGATCTCTTGGTCGCGCGCGCTCAAGTGCTGCAACGTTCTGGGTGTATTGTGCGTAGCTCTCCAGCGGTTTCGAGATACGGTTTTAAATCAACATTTCTATCTAAAAAAGGGCTCTTGCCAAATTTGATGAAACAACTGTCTGAAGTGTGATATGGAAATGGGCGGAATGCTGAATATAGAGGTTTCATTCAGAACTCTGTCATTATTTGCTCCTAACATGGATATCAGAATAAACCACAGAAGTACCGATAGCAAATATTAAGTTGGCAATTCAGAATTATAACATATGTCGATCCATCAGTGTTCTCAAGGTCACTACGTTAATACAGATGATGAATGTCCGTCGTGTAATGATACGTCACTCTCGCCCTCACCGGCAGTTGAGTATCTTAAATGTGAATCTGGCCATTTTTTCACTCCAGATAATCTTAATTATGACTACAAATGTGACTGTGGTGACTTAGCTATTGAATCTGTTCAAAACGGTCCAGAGTATATGCAGTGTGAATCGGGGCATATCTTCACTCCCGATAATCTGAAATACGGATACAAGTGTGATTGTGGTGATTACATAATTGATTTCAGGCGATCCGGTGATCCAGAGTATATGCAGTGTGAATCAGGACATATCTTCACTCCCGATAATCTGAAATACGGATACAAGTGTGATTGTGGTGATTACATAATTGATTTCAGGCGATCCGGTGATCCAGAGTATATGCAGTGTGAATCAGGACATATCTTCACTCCCGATAATCTGAAATACGGATACAAGTGTGATTGTGGTGATTACATAATTGATTTCAGGCGATCCGGTGATCCAGAGTATATGCAGTGTGAATCAGGACATATCTTCACTCCCGATAATCTGAAATACGGATACAAGTGTGATTGTGGTGATTACATAATTGATTTCAGGCGATCCGGTGATCCAGAGTATATGCAGTGTGAATCGGGGCATATCTTCACTCCCGATAACCTGAAATACGGATACAAGTGTGATTGTGGTGATTACATAATTGATTTTATAACATCGAAATCTAATTCATTTACCTGTAAAGATGGGCACAACGTTGATAGTATGGACTACGGGTACAAGTGCCCAGAATGTAGTAAGTATATTGTCAACATTCAGTAGAACACAACTGATCGTATACAGGTTATTTACATTCTACCTCTTCTTTGTAAAGTGTTCAGCATCAACACTTACAATAATCAACCGAACTGTTGACGAAAACAGCTGTATCGAGCGATTTAAATAGCACTGATTCTGACCACCCATTGTAACCGATACGCTCTCCATCTCTGTCTCTTACCCACAAATACTATTCCCGCTGCTGACGGACTGAAGTGGGCATGAACAGCCCTCTCCAGCAGCGATCAGTGGATTTTGACGGTGATTGCTCATTCTGCGAAATGGACATATCAAGCCAAGTGCAAACAGAGTTTCAGCACGCTGAGTGTGGCTTCAGACTTAGACTCGATAGCTTAAGTTCTCTGAGACCGTATCTGCAGGAATGGGATGAAAGCAGCACGTTGTTAATCTCTCTGATGAAGAACGGAGAACGCTCGAATGGTTCATCTCGACTGGTGGGCACAAAGCCGAAGATATCACGCGAGCGCGTATTCTCCTGAAGGCTGACGAGGGGCTCACAGATGCGGCAATCTGTGAGCACGTCGGCTGTTCTATCGGAACACCGCACAACGCACGCAAAAACTACTGTGACAGAGGGCTCGCGGCGATTCATCGCCGCAAGCCCGACCGCGAATACGAGACCAAACTCGATGGCGATGCCGAAGCGCGACTGATCAAACTTGCCTGCAGCGAGCCACCAAAAGGACACTCTCGCTGGACGCTCCATCTCCTCGCTGATGAACTCGTGATGCTCGACGAGATCGACTTGAGTCGATCTCTCACGAAACTGTCCGACAGCGTGTAAAAAACGCCCTAAAACCGCATCTCTCCAGCGCTGGGAAATAACGCCTGACCAAGACGCTGACTTCGTTTACTGCATGGAGGACGTGCTTGCTCTTTACCACGAGCCATATGACGAAACCCGCCCAGTCACTTGTTTTGACGAGTCAAGCAAGGCACTTCGTAGGCATGAACGCGATCCGCTCCCGGCCGAACCGGGAGCGGTCGCTCGGGTCGATCATCGCTACGAACCTAACGGGAAACAGCGGCTACACATCACTACTGAACCGTTGACCGGCTGGGTGGCTGTCGAGGTGACAGACCGACGGCGAACGACCGAATGGATCGACAAGATGGTTGAACTGGCAGATGTTCACTACCCGGATGCTGATCGCATCCGGGTTGTGATGGATCAGCCTAATACGCACAAACCGGCTGCCTTCTACGATTTCTTCCCACCGGAGCAAGCGAAAGCGTATCTTGATCGATTCGAGTTCCACTACACGCCGAAGCGAGGAAGTTGGCTGAACATGGCCGAAATCAAGATTGGTGTGCTCAAACGGCAGTGTCTTGACCAGCGTATCTATGACGCAGCGACACTCCGAGCGGAGGTCGCTGCGTGGAAAGGGCGACACAATGCGGTTGATCGACCTATCGACTGGCAATTTACCACCGGTGACGCTCGTATCAAGCTACGGCAGCTGTATCCAGTTGAGCCGAGGAACTAGTCAGACCACATCTGAACCTACAGTTAGGCCTGAATCCCGCTATTTGTTGGTTAGCATGTTGATGGCTGACATCGTTGTCAGTGCTCACAGTTGGCTTCTCGTCTCTCTCACTCCGAACTACTACTCTAATATCCCAACCGCCGTCGGGATTCCTCCGCGTTCACGCGGAGGAGGATGTCAACTACGCCGCAACGAGGCATCAGAGAAAATTCTTCTGTCAACAGCAGGTATTTTCACGTCAGCCTGAGCTACTGATCCCAATGGAAGACGACTTCGATCCAGCACGCGAGTTCGAACCACAATCCCCCCAGCGATCGATTTCGAAGATATCTGCGGTCTCGAACCACAGAAAGTTGAAGCGCAAAAACGATTCTCCAAACCGCCGATACGACCCTTCCAAACCAATTCCGCCCAATCAGTGCCACCATCTTCGAGACCAGATGGGGCTGGAAAGCGACGGTTCCTACGAGCTACGGCCGGCGAGTTGGGCAAACACGGGTACGAGTTTATCCAGATAACGTCGCTCCACGAGTATCGGCCGCCGGGGCCAGAAATGATCACCTCGCTCTTCGAGGAGTGTGTCTCCAATCAGCCGGTCACGATTCTTCTGGATTGCTTAGATGGCATGTTCTCAGACGACGTGATCAGAACACTCGGACAACAACTTGATACCCTCCGTGAGGATGGCTCAGATATCGTCGTGTTGAGTTCGATGGCGGATCATCAACTACACGGGCACCTTCAGGAATATCTCCCACACATGGATGTCGTGGTCGAAATTGAGCGACCGGAGATATCCAGACGGGAAGCAATCATCAGAAACCGACTGGAAACGGTGGGTGGGGATATATCGGGACTTACACCTGAAGAGTACGATATCAAGCGACTCGCCAGAGAGACCGATCAGTTCGGTACCAAAGACCTCCAGCGGCTCATGCGACGACTCGCAGCCACCGCAACGACCACTGCCGGGACTGCCCCGCCGCTGGACGAATCCGACATCGTATCTGTTATTAAGCAAGTCAATACGGAACGTGTTGAAAAACTCGTCGACGAGGAAACACTGACCAATGTGGATGTGCCCGAAGTCACTTTCGACGATGTTGGCGGCCACGAGGAAGCAAAGCGACGACTCCTCGAACAAGTCGAACAAGCATTGACACACGAAGATATCGGTGCCAAAATGGGTGTGGAATTCGGCAGTGGAATCCTTTTGCATGGCCCACCGGGAACCGGCAAGACGATGTTGGTTCGGGCTCTCGCAAACGAGTTAGACTATACGTTCATCCCAGTCAACTCCTCATTGCTCAAGCGAAATGCCCAGCAGAAGATCCCCGGCCTATTTTACCGTGCACAACGGAACGCACCGACGATTCTATTCTTCGACGAGTTCGATTTATTGGGCGGTGAACGAGGTAACCTGGGCGAGGACACGACTGTCAATACGCTCTTGACTGAACTCGATGGGGTTGAGCAACTTAATCAAGTGATGGTGATTGCTGCCACGAACCGGCCGAAATCACTCGATCCGGCCCTGTTACGTCCGGGCCGGTTTGACTACCATCTGAGATCGATCGCCCCAAAACCAGCGTACAGGAGGATATTTTTGAAACTCATACGCGTGATATTCCACTTACCGAGGATGTAACCCCAGAATGGTTCGCCGAGATGACGGAGACTGTCACTGGCGCTGAGATTGCAGCTATCTGTGAGCGGGCAGTAACGATCGGGATGCGTGATGACGATGTCGACGAGATGGTGCTGTCTCGAAGTCAATTCGAAGACGCATACACAGATTTCAAACGCGGTCGACTATTCACTGAAGATCTCAACTCGTCTCCTGCTTTTCAGTGACGCCCAACGAGATATCAGTTTGACGGACTGCTTAAATAAGACAAACCCAAATGTATCACATAGCGATTCAGGATCGCACGAGATAATCTCTTTTGATGTTCGTTAACACATCAACGATC
>NZ_JBHSZD010000003.1:0-159948 GCF_042662885.1 Halonotius sp. GCM10025705
GCCAGTGGCGAGGGCGATGTATCGGTAAACGGAACCGACTACGAACTGAACCAGAACACTCAGAATACTGCGGAGACCGGTTCACCCTACACTGCTGAACAGTCGACAGAGTTCCACATCAATGCGAGCACAGCCGGCTCACAGGCTGGTGAAACGTTCATCGTGACCATGGACACATCGGAGGGTGACAAGTAGAACTGGCTGTCCGAACTACCCACTGTCACCGCTCCTATTATTTTTCCTAGTTGAGGTATCTCGCTTTGTTTTGGAGGCTTTACCACCCCGCTGTGACTGCCACCATCGTTTCGTTGAGACGGCTGTGAGGAAGTGTTTCGTGAACACCGCGAGTACTCTGCTAAGAGCTGCTTCGGCTCTGTCCGGTATCGGAATCCGTAACAAGCCCATCTGGTAAACCTGAATATGGATCGCCGGTCAATGATTAAACTCAGTGGCACTGCGATCACCAGCGCGTTCAGTGGCTGTGTGGGGTTTGGGAATCAACCTGCTTCAACAGTGACGGTCTCGGGGATAACGATTCGAAACCGTATCGATCGTGAAATTGAGGTAAGCGTGTTGTTGGTAGAAGACGGAGATGTTGCGTACTGGCAATCAGTGTCAGTTCCAGCAGGGCAAATCCGTTCGCTAATCCGGAAGATCTACCGAGTGAAGCAGGAGCATATGAACTGTATGCACATATTTCAGAATCCGACGATGACCCACCCATCCACGTGGATTTGACTGAAGACGCTGGTGACCAGTCATGCATCACCATTGGACTGGATATCACCTTCGCTACAGTTGGTGATAAATCCGTGCCAGCCGTCGTATACGGTACTCTCGGCCGTTGTTGAGCATACAACCACTGATTGCGAGGGATCTTTCGACAGTACCATTATTTGATCTTGGAGTCCAGCGGCGATCTCACGATCTTCACACGACCGCTACCGATGCAAATCACACTCACTCCCCGTATCTCATCGCGGTCTTGACGCTCGGGAAGACTGCCGGTGCCCTGCTGGCATGGCGGTACCGATACTTGTCACTGCCTGCACGCATCCACCAGATGGTGCTGTCTCTCCTGGGCCTCGCGTTCTGCTGGCAGCTCTCAACCCTTGGATTCCTGTCGGTGTAGTCACCGTGAATCGATTCGTATTACCCAACTCTTTCGACGCTACCAATAGTATCGACTGCTACCATCGAAATATGAGGGTCGTCGCTGAATTCGAGATCAACTGCGACGCGCTCCCGCTCGTCGAGGTCGCAGCAACAGTACCCGAGGCAACGATACTCCTCGAACTGCAATTCAACCATGGAGAACGACCGCTTTTTCTCGTGACCGTAACAGACGGGTCGCACAAACTGGTAGCGAACGCGCTAACTGACGCCTACGACGTCGCTGAGTGGACGCTTATTGGACAGGCAGGTGACACGCGTCGGTATCAGGTGGTTCCGGCACTTAGTTTCGAGAAACAACTCGGCGATCATATAGATGATCTGGCGGGTCTTGAGTCGCTTGCTGCAGACGCGATTATCGAACGGATCGAGGTATTACCGGACGGCTGGCGACAAACGGGTTGGTTTGCCACCCGAGACGCATTCAGCGAATTCTCTTCGTTCTGGCAACAGAACGCCGATTTTCAACTGTCTCGTCTCACTCGTGACGGCGAGTCCGAACCGCCTGGTGATGGACTGACCAACCATCAGCAGGAGGCACTCAGGACAGCCTACGAGATGGGCTATTTCGATATCCCTCGTCGAGCCTCGCTGCAAGAAGTCGCGGCTGAGTTAGATATTTCTGCCTCATCGGTTTCCGAACGATTACGGCGTGCTCAGACGAGACTTATCGAAGAAACAGTGGCGACAACGTGGCCGCCGCTCCCAGAGTGAACCACCATGTGCTTCGAATTTCCCTGGTAATTATTCAATTGACGCATATTCATCCTTTGGCTCCCACCACGAGTGCGCCGCCGGTGACCGATATCGACACCCCGAATAAAATGATTCCGAGGTAGCCCACCGCTATTGAGCCAATATCTTGGATAGCGGAATGATATTTACTTGTCACATGGAGTAGGAGTTGCACGGTTCCGATGAAGCTGATCGTGACTCCAATTACATTGACCCAGAGTCCGACTTTTCGCATGGAATCACACCTCAGCGAGTTGGATAGCTCGGGTGATAATATACAACAAAACGATACCGGATCCGACAGCGAGAATGAACTGCGTGAGCAGAATAAATATACCCTCGAAAACACGGAAGGTCGAGGCAACCGCAAACGGAATCAGCGCGACCACCCCTACGAGGCCGATAAGCTTGGTTAGTGGGATCGACTCCGTTATGATTTTGTCTGTATCGAGGGTGCCCGTTGAATGCTCAATGAATAGCGGTGAGGAAGACATCTGAAGAACAGTTGCCAAGCGATGACTAAAGCACCCTTGATGGTGAAAATGAGATTTTGAGTCTGAAGCTGTGTTACAGGTTGCCGAGGATGAGCGTGATATGGACTCCAAGCAGGATGCCGAGCGTACTTAGCACGGTGATGATGTAGACCGCCCGAAGACCAGCAAAAGCCGGCGCATCTCGCAGCCTCGCATCTACCACACATGTGAGACTTGCCGCCACGGCGATCCCTACCGGGAACACCGTGAGCATGAGTACTGTTGAGGCAAATTCCGGCCCGTAGTACGGCCCGATCCCGAGTGTCCAATGGATTCGCATCTGTTCCGGGAGTATTCCATGAGCGATAACGCTACATAGCGCACTTACCAGAGCGATTCCATATCCGCCGCCAGCGAGGATCCGACGGGAGTTATCGCTGGTACCCCCACCGAGAGGGGAATGACCGATGCCAGCCCTGAGGTATCGTTGGATGCTGGACGCTTCATCGGGTGTACCTTCGGAAGTAGCATAAAAACACGTACAGGCAACATTTCAGCTCCTGAAACGGTCAGTACCACTCTATTAATCGTGGTCACAAACTCGTCGATATATGATCACAGGCTCACACTTCGGGGCACTTGACGCGCTGCTCTGTAACACGATTTCCGTTGTGGAAATCTCTAATATTGGTCATTCACAATCGTATGACAGGTGATACCATGGGTTCAGCTCCGGAGCGTGGCGATGACGAACTCCCACCGGACCCGATGGCTTCCCAGTGGTAGGAAATACACATCAATATCTCAAGCAGCCGATGGGGTTTTTCGACGAGCTTGCAGGCTACGGCGACCTCGTCCACTGTGAGTTCCCGCGTATCGATGCTGTCGCTGTGTTTCATCCTGACTACATCGGTGACGTATTGTTGGGACAAGGTACTTATGAGCGATGGAACTTCGATGAACTGAAAGAGCTCCTCGATTATGAAATCGCACCCCGAGGACTCACCTTCACCCGTGGGGAGGAGTGGAAACAACAGCGACACTTTCTCCAGCCGATGTTCGGATTGGATCGGCTGGAAGGATTTAGCTCGGCGATGGTTGAGGCGACAGAACAGCTGGTCACAGAGTGGGACGACGGCGAGGAAGTCGCAATCAACGAGGAATTTTCCTGGCTGACTCTGTCGATTCTAACGAACTCGCTGTTTGATTTCAATCTCGGGGAGCACCGGCAGGTGATCACTGACGCTGCCGACGAACTGCAAGCGATGGCTGATATGAGTGGTCTCGGGGCCGTTGAGATGCTCCTCCCGTCGTGGGTGCCGACACACAGGAACCGCCGCTACACGCAGGCGATGGAGGCTTTCGATGCGACCGTCGACACACTCATCGAAGAACGCCGCGACAATCCAAGCCAGTACGACGACCTCCTGACGATGATGCTCGAAAAGGAGGACGATCACGAGTATTCGATGAGCGATGAGGAGATTCACGATCACCTGATCACGTTCCTGATCGCCGGTCACGAGACGACGGCGATGGCACTGACGTTCACGTGGCTCCTCTTAGCAACCAACCCCGAAGAACGCAACCGATTACAGACGGAGGTTACGACCGTCTTGGACGGCCCGCCGTCGGCTGCGGATCTCTCTAACCTCTCCGTCACGGAACAGGTAGCCAAGGAATCGATGCGGCTGTATCCGCCCGCGGCAATGCTATTCCGCGAAGCGACCGAGGAAACACGACTCGGCGGGTATCGAATCCCTGAAGGGACGAAACTGCTCCTCCCACAGTTCACTGTCCACACTGACGAGCGGTGGTTTGAGGCTCCAAATGAATTCCGTCCGAAGCGGTTTGCCGACGACCGGAGTGACCAGCGACCGGAGTTTGCGTACTTCCCCTTTGGCGGCGGCCCCCACCAGTGTATCGGGATGCACTTTGCGATGATGGAACTGAAACATATCATCCCGATTCTCGCCCGAAACGTGGACTTCGAACTCGTGAGTTCAGCCGATCCCGAGATAAACATGGAATTGACATTACAGCCTGCTGACGATGTTAGGATGGTGATTCACAAATGACGGACAATGGAGACAAAGACACAGACCAGCAGGGGAACCTCCCTCCGAAACGGTCAGGCGTTCCACTGGTCGGAAGCGCAGTCTCGTTTGCTCGTGACCCCTATGCGTTCTACGAGGATCTGGCAACCTACGGCGATATCGTTCGGTTCTCGATGGGGAGTACGGACATGGCCGCCGTACTGCATCCGAGAAATATCAAGGAGGTCTTGGTCGAAGCGTTCGACAAGTACCGGAAGCCAGCCGACGCCGGGGGCGTCGATATTCTCTCCGAGGGGTTGTTATTGAGTGATGGCGAGCAGTGGCAGCAGCAACGGAAACGCCTGCAGCCACTGTTCTATCAGGATCGCATCGAGACATACGCTGAGACAATGGGAACGTACGCAGCTGCGTCCGCAGAGGAGTGGGCAGCCTCCGATGGCCCAGTTGATCTGACAGAGGTAACCTCCACGTATACGCTCCGAGTACTCGGGAAAACATTGTTTGGCATCGAAGCCGAGAAGCACCGACAGGCGATACGCGCAGGGGCTGAGGCGATCCGTGAGCGGAGTAGTGAAAGCCCAGTCTCCGTCGATATTCCCGAGTGGCTCCCGACCCCGAGAAACCGTCGGTACAAACAGGGGATCGCCGAGCTTGAGACCGTCATCGACGAACTTCTCTCAGACCAACCCGACGGAGCGGGTGGAGAGGACCTCTTATCGCTGCTCGTCGCGGCAATGGATAGCGATGATGAAGGCCCTACAGAGCGTGAGATTCGGAGTCAACTCGTGACGTTCCTGTTCGCCGGGCATGAAACCAGTGCGACTGCGCTGACGTGGGCGTTATACGAACTTGGTCGGAAGCCGGAGGTGGCTGGCAGACTCAGAAATGAAGTCGACGATGTTGTCGACGGTTCACATGCGGAGGTTTTGGATCTACCGGCGTTGGAATATACCGAGCAGGTGATTCAAGAGACGCTGCGTCGGTATCCCCCGGCAGCGGCCATCTTTCGAGAGACGGACACCGATGTCCTACTCGGCGATTATCAGTTGCCAGCGGATACATACCTTGTCCTGCCGCAGTTTTACGTCCATACAGACGACCGCTGGTGGGATGATCCACTAGTCTTTGATCCATCACGGTGGGACGACATCTCGGAGCCACCGGGTGACCGGCCGGAGTATGCGTACTTCCCGTTCGGTGGCGGCCCTCGACACTGTATCGGTATGCGGTTCGCACAGATGGAACTCAAACTTGCGCTCGCAACAATCGTCCGTCACTGTCACATCGATCACGAGTATGAGACCGTCGACATTGATATCGGGTCAACGGTCTCCCCGCCGAGGCGCTTGAGGTACGGTTCGAACGGCGAGAGTCACCCCTAAACCCACAGAACTGAGGTCTCCGAATAACATCTATAGCAGGGCATAACTTCGTGTGTTCAAGCTCATCACGTTTCAGATCCTGAAACACCTCCATTAGCTATACTTCTAAGTCCCTACATCAACATATGACAGCACCAACAGCTCAGGAGTCGTCCGGTGGTGCCGTCAGCTCAGCAGGCGACGCAGACATCGTGATCCACGATGCACTCGTGCTGACAGTCGACGACGAAAAGGAACTGTACGAGCAGGGAACGGTTTGCATCAGGGATGGACAGATCGTGGCGGTGCGGGAATCGAACCATAGCGACGCCGATATGGAGGCGGACGTGGTCATCGATGGCTCGGGAAAACTGGTTATGCCGGGGTTGGTCAACACCCACACACATCTCGAACTCACCCCGACGATTGCTGGTGCCAGCGAACTGGGTGAGTTCGAACTGTGGGGGTACAATACGCCTCTCTATACCCGGTTCTTCGACGGTGAGTTTGACTATCTCTGCAAGGCCGGATACAAACTCGCGGCACTGAATTTTCTCACCAGCGGGGTCACGACGGTGAATTCGATGGACACTCGTCCGAGTCTCGGTGCGGATGTCTTCGGTGAGGCTGGCCTGCGGGGATTCTTCGGCTCGGTGATCTCAGACCTGTTCTGGGACATCCCGGTCGACGAGCAGTTTGCCCGTACCCGGGAGTTCGTCGAAGCGTACCACGGTTCCTATGACGGGCGGATACAGGCGACGATCTGTCCCCACGACGACTGGTCGTGTACCCGTGAACTCTGGGAGCGGACTGCGTCGGTGGCCGCCGAGTACCCCGACGTACTCGTCCACACGCACTTGCTCGAACTGGAGATGAGCAATACGATTGCCCGGTCTAACGGTGCGACCGACTCGCTGGATCTGCTGGAAGATACTGGACTCCTCAACGACCGGCTGCTTGCGGCTCACTTCCGGGTGGCAGACGAACAGGACATCCAGCGGACGGCGAACGCGGATGCCGGCGTCGCACACTGCGCGTCGATTTTTAGCTACTGGAACCCCGATGCAGGTATGCAGTGGACGCCCGTCCCCGACCTGCTAGATGCAGGCGTTGATGTCGGACTGGGCATTGACGACCACTACTGGCACGATTCATACGATCTGCTCGGAGAGGCCCGACAGGCTCGACTTGCGGCAAACCTCCAATGGGGGCACGGACAGTTTACGTCCCGGGAGCTTGTCCGCATGCTCACCATCGAGGGAGCACGTGCGCTGAATATAGGCGACGAGATCGGCAGCATTGAAGCGGGCAAGCGGGCAGACCTGCTGGTGTTGGACTTTTCCTCTCCGAAGTTCGCGCCGATCAACAACATCTACGCCCACGTGGCTAACCAGGCGACCCGGGCCGATGTAGAGACGGTGATCGTTGACGGCGAGCTGCTGATGCGTGACGGGGACGTACTGACGATGGATTCAGACGCCGTCCTCGCCCGGGTTGAGGCGGCGATGGAGCGGTTCGAGGCCGACACAGAATGGTCGTTCGATCATGATGGAACCGAAACACCGAGCACATGGTCGGTCGTCCGGAATGCGCCCAAGCGTGGCCCAACGCGCATGGCCGCTAGATACGCGTTGCAGTCCATCAAGGACACACTGCGACTCTCACCGTAATGAGTAAAACAGCGGATGGATCATGAGGTCCACCACCATCCTCAAATACATCCAGTCACGAATGAGCGTTACAGACGCGCCTCTATTACACGCTATAATTTATGTAACCATGTCAAAGGATCCAGTTGAATCACCGGACGAAACGACTGTGTTTCCGTACCATGAGCTGAGCCCGCCGACGACCACTGACATCTGGCGTGCCCGCAACCGCGTCAGTCGGCATCTCCCGAAAACGCCATTGGTTCGGAGTGAAGCGTTATCTGCCGAATTTGACGCTGAGGTATATCTCAAACGAGAAGATACGCTACCGACCGGTGCGTTCAAAGTTCGTGGTGGCGTGAACTTGCTTTCTACACTTGATTCCAAGTTTCACGACCCAGGTGTGATCGCTGCCAGCACAGGTAATCACGGACAATCCATTGCTTACGCCGGACGCCAGTTCGATATCCCAGTGACAATCGTGGTTCCAGAGGATGCGAATCAGGCCAAGGTAGCAGCGATGGAGCGTCTCGGTGCGACGGTGCTGTTCGACGGCGGCGACTTCGATGAAGCTCGCGTCCAGGCGGAAACGTTAGCCTCCGAGAAGGGCTATCGATACGTGCATTCGGCAAACGAGCCTGCACTCGTCGCTGGCGTGGGGACAGCAGGTCTGGAGATCGTCGAAGAACTGCCTGATATTGATTATCTGTTTTGTCCGGTTGGCGGTGGCTCCAGTGCGTCGGGTTATTGCCTCACGGTCGGGGCACTGACCGAGGCCACTGTAATCGGTGCTCAGTCCGAGGCTGCACCGGCGATGTATCGGGCTTGGGCGAACGATCATCTTGAACCACACGACCGAATGGAAACCTTTGCCGAGGGTATAGCCACACGAGTGCCGTTCGCGCTCACAACGCGGCTGCTTCGTGATCGGCTTGATGACTTCCAGCTTGTGAGTGAAGATGCCCTCAAACAGGGTGTTGGTGATCTCTACAGAGGTGAACGGATCCCGATGGAAGGTGCGTGTGCAGCGAGTCTCGCTGCCATGCGACAGCGAGGGGACGAACTTTCGGGTGCTACCGTCGTTTTCCCGATTTCAGGTCGGAATATCGACCTTGAGAAACTTGAGACGTTAGTTTCTAAAACCGCCTGAACGAGACCGGATCTGTGTGGCTATTCCGAACCTGTTGGAGTGGTTTGAGATTAGTCCGCTCCCGCAGGAGTAGGTGCCTCAGTCTCCTCAATGAACGTCCGAACCTCTGAAATGACACGATCAGGTGCTTCCGTCGGGCCACCATGACCAATTCCATCGAATTCCACGAGTTGACTATCCGAGAGAACATCGTCCACCGCACGAACACCGTCTTTCAGGTGAGGCGGTCCTCAGTCCCAGTCAGTAGAAGTGTCGGTGCATCGATGTCTATGGAATCGGGGAGTTGGTACTGCTCGATAGCGCGATTGATTCGTGCGACGTTTTCGGTCAACGCTACGATGTCGGGCCAAGGTGGCCACTCGGCAGCCAACCGTCGAGATCATCGATGTCGCCACCGTGCATGACCTCGCGGATGTAGAATTTCATGGCCTGTCGACGGTCGCCGTCATCGATTCGTGCCTGCATCTGTCCAGCGAGATCGGCCTTCTCCCTGTATTCGCCGACGAGAACCGCCGGTTCGTACGCAACGAGTTTCTCGACCGATGCAGTCCGAGCCGTTTCGAGTGCTAAGAGACCGCCAAAGGAGTGGCCAAACAGCACCGGAGTGCCCTCCACTGCATCGATAACCGCACGCATATCTTCGACGCCACGGTCGAGGGTGTACTCCTCGGTGTCACCGCTTTCCCCAACGCCACGTCGGTGCGGGATAATTACAGTGTAATCGTCAGCAAGTCGTGGTACGATTGGCTTCCAATACTGCGGAGCGGAGCCACCGTGAAGTAGTATCAGTGGCGGGCCTGCTCCGTGACGTTCGAAAGCGATACTGGTTCCGTCTGCTGAAGCGACTGTCTGCATAGTGCAGATTGTGATTGGTTCAGGGCGGGTGAAACCCTGTCTCTCAGCTATTCGGCCGTTTAAGTGTGAACCAGCTACTGTCGGTGTTGGCACTCGGCCACTATTAATTCCGAATATGCGTCCAACCGGTAGCGAAAACAGAGAGAGAACTCTCTATTGAACTTCAGACTTCGAAGCTCGCTTGAGGAGTGCCACGGCACTGCCGCCAAGAACGACGTTGAACCCCAGAAGCACAGCAACGGCAGGGACGACGGTGTTCCAGAGTCCAGTAAACGCCGTAACCTCAAAGACCGACAGCACGTCCTGTCCGCGCATGAAGAGCGCGGATACCGTCTACGCCGTAGGTGTATCGGTCACTCGACTATCTATCAACTATTGTATAAATTAATTCGTTAACTGCTGAATAGACAGTGCAAATACAGCAAATTATACGATACAGATCTCGGGCTGGATAGACAAACCCACAAGCTCACAGAGAAACTGAGGAGCCAATCGAATATCACTACCAATTTATGGAAGCCTTTGTCGACCCATCGGTGGTATTGATATGATTAAGATGGCGGTTTTACCATACAAAACGGATATATCAATTACGGGGTGTAGGGAGAACTATGGATTCCCCCAACTGAGACAAAAAAATACACAACGAGGTGAATCCTCCTGTAATGGTACAACCGTTCTTCATGTCGATGATCAGAGTGCTTTCCTTGAACTTACCAGCGAATATCTCGCTAAGGAACTTGACGATGTTACGCTTATCACTCGGTCAGATCCACAAGCTGCGGTAGCATATCTGAAGGCCAACGAGGTTGACTGTATCGTCAGCGATTACCAGATGGGCACAATGGACGGTTTGGAATTCTACGAGCAGGTCGCATCCCACAGCACAGAGGTTCCATTCATATTATTTACCAGTAAGGACAGCGATACGATCGCTTCGGAAGCTCTTGAGGCGGGCATTGATTCGTTTCTCCAGAAATCATCTGACCCATCAGGTTTTCGTATGCTAGCAAATCGGATCTCACTGCTTGTTGAACTATATCAGTTGTCCTAACAGTTATTTCAAAACGATGTTGCCAATCAGGCTCCGGCATAGTTCTGTTTGATTGAATTATTTGAGTAATCCAACCATTAAACGAGGCGCGCTGTAGGGTCTACAACGATTTGACACTAAGCATTACCGACTGCTACATAGAAACTCTACATCTTGCACTATCTTCTAAAATTATATCTATCCCGACATACTTCACGGGACTGTTGCACTATCACGCGACGGGATCGAGTGATTTCATCGAGAAATCCGACTTCGAGCAGTATCTTTCAGCCACCTCCATCAGGGCTCGTGTCCGTCGAATATCCGCCACATTGTGACGTACAATCGGTTCGAAATCTCCACGTTCCCACGCATCAACGGCCTCGCCGCTGTCATCGAACGGATCCAGTTTACCTAGATCGTCTCCGAGTAATTCCTCGTACACCGCTGTAAGCGACGTTTCAGTTGTATTGAACCGGGCTTCGAAAACGTCCATGAGATCGATGTACGGCAATCCGATGAAGGGCCATTCCATATCGTGAGTATTGAGCCGTGTCCGGACGAATGGGAGATCGAAGCCACCCTTCCACGTTTCGCCGTTGTAGGCGACCAGCTTGATCTCTTGGGTGGTGAGGTTCGATTCCACGAAGTCAGTCATTGCTTCTAGGAGTGCTGCCTCGCTCTCATGTGTCGAGAGCACGACGGCCGGATTCATTTCTTCGTCCAGCCGTTCGGCAAGAGAACTCGGCGTTTCACGGTCGCCGGCGTTCAGAAAGACTCGTGAGCTGATGTCGGCATCAAATCCGATGACGGTTACTTGATCGGTCGTGTGGAACCCGGTTGTCTCGATGTCGAAGGCGACTGTCTTTAAGTGTGTCATCACTTATCGCACTCCTGTGTTTCATCTCCAGATTCTAGCAGTTCCTCGTGTTCTAATGCCTGCTCTATTTCTTCTAGCCGCTGTTCGTGGTCATCGATTCGGGCCTCCTGTTCGAGATCGATGCTGAACAGTGCCGGCAGGAGTGGATTCTGGTGGTTCAACAGCCCGCTTGCATCAGCGTGCTCCCGTGCGTACTCGAAGAGCCGGTCGAATCGTGGTTGATCCCGCCGACGGAGTGCCCGGCGGAACGCTGCCCACCGCTCTTCGATGGCCCGCAGCGCGTCTCTGTATGTCGGATTCGTACGTCCCATTGCTATCGTCCCCCTCCACCGGTGGCCGTCCACGCATCGAGTAGCGGGTCTGCGGTGGCCGCCACTGTCTCACCGGTGGCTGTGACGCCTGTCCCGACGCCCTTGGCAGTCGACGCCGCCGTCGTCGTCGGTTCCACACCGACCTGTGTGGCACGCGCTGCGAGCAGCTGCCGCCAATACGCGAACGTCGTCTGGTAGTACGCGCCGTCGCCAACGGGATAGACGAGCGTCTCGAAGTCCTCGCCGACGATCCGTGGTCCCATCCGAGTCTGTTCGCACTCCAGGTGGTAATCGGCGGCCGTCGCAACTGCTTCAGTGAATTCGTTTCGTTCGTTTCGCGTAACGAGCACGGGTATGTCGTACCCATCGGCGTAGCTCGACAGCCGTGCCAGCGTTCGGGCCTGAAGCGTTTCCGCGTCCGTTTCACCGAGCGTATTGTCGGTGCGGTACTGGGAGTCGACGGCCGGCACGACGACGAGGGCAGGTGTGTGGGGAGAGGTGTCCTTGCTACGATTTGGTGGGTGTCGACTCTTTGCGCCGGGACTGGCGGTCGATGCCTGGATAGTCTTGTTCACCGCCGTTGGGAGATCACAGACGGTACTGTAGTGCTGGTAGGCGGTGAACCCGCGTGCGACATGGATTCGGTTGAGCAACCGTTGGCTGGGGACGATCTGGGCGAGTGTAGTCGTTGTTGCGTGACCGTTTGCGTCGACCCAAAAGGCAGGCCCATCGTGCAGGAGGAGATGATCGAGGACGAGCGACTGCAGGATCGGGACGCCACGGCTTCCTCGACATCGAGCAGCGTGATGCCGTCGTCGAGCTGCGGCAACAGCATCTCGTCAGTAGCCGGATCGGCTTGGTCAGCGAAGGCCTGATTACGGTCGGCGTCGCGGGTCGGCTGGTCGACCGCCAATCGGTTCGAGGTTGAATGGGGTGGCATACTCGACTAGTTATCACTGTCCCCGATAACTCGCGGCGTGATGTTTCCGTGCTTCAGGGAAGGGGACGAGACGGATGTAAACTGCCTCCTATGGTAGAGATTCTGTAAATGAGCGACTATTTCCGAGAACGTTTCCAGAACAAGTCGCAACCTACGCTGATGGCTTAACCAACAAAATGAAATTCACGAGCGGTTTGTTGGTTAATCTGGGCTCGGCGGATCGTGGTGTGACGCATCGATATCTCTGTCGTACTTGTCGGCGATGATCTCCAAGGCGGGCTCGTATGCTGGGTGATTCTCCATCATCTGGTCGATTGCATCCTCTAACGGGATGACAGGGTTACCGTCGACCCACTCGGTTTCGATACTGGTTGTCTTCGGGAACAATACGTAGTGAACATTCCCAGTGACCTCGTTGGCGTCTGGACGCTCGTTGAGTGTCGTCTCGACACCAAACTGCTGGAAGAACGCCATCCACCGTTCGATGTCACGGTCGTGGACTTCGATAAACACCGGATAGTCGTCGTGGCTCCGCGCGATTTGGTAGCCGCCCTGTGTCCAGACATACGCAGCATCTATCTCTGTAAACGCAAACTCCATCCCAGCGAAGTGTGGAATGACGTACGCGTCGTCCTGCGAGATGGTGTCGCGGCTGTACAACGCAGCCATCATCTCGGCGTACTGCTGGCGCATCTCGTGATCGATGATCTGAAGTCCGTTATCGGTATTAGCGATAATATTTGCATTTTCTAACCGCTCAACCCAGTCGTATACCCACGAGTACGAGACATCGATCTTACTCGCGATGTGGTTGATAGAATCCCCACGTTTGACTGCTAAGACAATCTTTCCAGCTGTAGCATCCATCAATTCGATCATTGTAGGTAGTGCCTTGTTCGCGGCCGTACTCTTGTTCGTAGTTATCTCTAAAGAGATAGTAATACATAGAACTTCAGCAATGCCCGATTACTACGGAGTCTACCTACCGTTAGACGAGCAAAGCTGAAATCCAACACAAAACCTACGACTACGCACGGGCCGGGACGCGACTCTAAGCGAACCTGGTGCAGAAACACCCCACAAAGGTCGCTGCCGCACAGAGTGTCGTTGTATCGAGCGCGCAAGCGATAGTCTGCAGGAGAAAATTGAGTGGAAGATAGAGGGTACGAATACAGCACACTGTTCACCGAGAATCAGCGTTGCCTGATTTGTCTGTAAGATCGTAAAACAACCATCGTTACAAGTCTTCTATGCAACACTACTCACAATTAGGGATGAGAAAAACCAGTACCAAGCAAAGCCTGCGACAAGTTCAAGATCAAATCAACACGTGGTTTGCCGACACCAAGATTACACGAACTGTCTTCGCGTTCTTATTCATTTGGTACGTCATCATCTGGTACGTCCCGCTTGGTTTCGACGAGTCAACAACCACCTACTGGTTCATCGCAACAGCAAACCCGTCTCCTGGGTGGATTCTAGCGATGCTCTCACACGTCAGTATCACCCATTTCCTCGCAAATGCTGGACAACTCTTACTTTTCGGGAGTATCGTCGAACGCCGCCTCAATACACAACAGTATCTCACATTCCTGTTCACAGTTGGACTCATCACCACATTATTTCAGGTAATTGAATACAACATCAAAGGCATCACAGGCGGGATGGTCGGAGCGAGTGGGGCAACATTCTCAATCGTTACCTTTGCGGTCATCGCACTGCTGGAACCGCTCAACGGGAGCCCTCCCACAGTTACATCACCAACAGATCATCGTCCTGGACTTATTCTCGCTGCACTCATTATCCTCATCGGACAACTACTCAACGACTTCACACCATATCTGTCGTTTTCACAAAGAGCTTCAGGTATCGCCCATTTATCCGGTATGATTCTCGGGGCAACCGTCGCACTACTTTACACTAGCCGTTAACGGCTAACAGATGGAAGTGTATGTGATTCCTCTTCCCTCAGATGATTCGGGAGTTTTCGTTGGTCATGTGAATTAATTCGCACGTTTACCTAACGGCTCTTTCATCGCTTATGGAGCAAATCAAACGACGACCAGTTGCTACGTACCTCTTCTCTGTCGGTCACTCGGCTATCCCTCAATTAGCGTTTAGATTGATTCGCCAGCTGCTGAATAGATCGCGCAAATCCAGCAATAGACCAACATTCAAACTCTCAGCCAGCTCACGATACCCTTCTGATTTATATCACTGACTTATGCATTAAATTACAAATGTCCCGAATGTTACTACTGAAGTATGGATGCCTCCGACTCTGTGAATTCTTTTGTCCGGCTAACAGAATATGTTGACCTAGAAGATTCGACAGATACCGGGCTTATCACCGAGCGATTTCAATCTAGTTTCGGTGAGGACAAGGAGTGGCATGTTGTACTAAATCCTGACTTAGATGGGCCAAAGTCGATAGCTGATTTCCCTGGGGAAGGTGATAATCTCACAGTACAACCAACCCAGGCACTTATTTTCCATGATGGTAGGAATGTGGGTATTATAGGAGTTGGAAGTGGTGAATTCTATGGTGAAAAAATAGATGAAGAAGATGATATCCTAAAAAAGCATTTTTTGAGGATTTAACAGACAAAATAAGCTAATTCTGGATGCTCTGGACAAAATTCTGGGTGATGTGAGATTTCATCAGAACAGAGTAAATCTACTGCACCGAGGCCCAGTTATGCCGGAGGAGCTAAAATTACAACAGATCTGACGGCAATGGATTCCAGAGAGATTCTACAGGAAACAGAAACGCTACGCTTCCTACTCGACGAACCCGGTTGTGTTATCAAAATCAGCCGATGTCGGCGGCAGTACGGCGGTATGTATCGTCGAGACGGGGGCCACCCAGTGCTGTGTATAGGTCGATGAGATCTGCGACATCGCTTAGACAGTAGTCGTTGAGTAGTTGTGTAAGTTCGCGGTGAACGCCGGTATGTTCGATACCTGCTTCGACGTTTTGCACGTATTTCTCGCCGAGAGTCTGCCCGATGTGCTTGCCTTGCACAGCTTTCCCTTCGATCTCAGAGAGATAGGTGTCGGGGAAGTCGTAGTCGTCGTACCAGATGCTGTCGTTTTCGATCCCGGTGAGGTCGTAGACTTTCCAGTCAGGGAGGATGTGCTGATCGTCCCAGAGCCGGATTCATACTCGTCGGCAGCCGCGAGTGCGACATCAACGTGGTTTTCGAACAAAGTCTCTATGCGTGCCGAGAAGTTGCGGCTACCACTCTCATCGGTATCGCGGGCCCAATTCAGTAAGTGCTTGCCGTCGAACCAAGTGCCGTTGTATGTGAGGAGCCGATCCACATTCCGCTGGTCACACCAATCGAAGAGCCGTTCGTATAGATCGATTGTGTACTGTTCGTCCCAGTTACCGCGTCGGAACAATACCTCGGTTTCTGGCATGTTATTCACCTCGTCAGCATAGGCGAGGCTGACAGCGAACAATTCGAAGTACTGGGTATCGTTTGAATTCTCCGGCGGCTCTTCGAACGGACTCGCGGTTTCAATGTCGATGACAAGTGTACCCATCTTCACAGACCTCTCTGTCGTAATGACAGTCGAATAATAGCATGTTTGTTATGGAAGCTGCTTCGAAGGTCGATACTTCAGGAATAAGCAATTCTGCATTTCCAGCTAAATTCAGACTACAGATCAACCTCTGTGGGATTCTAACCCACAGAGAGCTTTGGTATATTACGTCCTTCTGTGGCCCACTAGAACTCAATCTGTCTGTTAGAGGTGAAAGATTGACACGTCGGTATTGTCAGCTAGTTCCTGATTCGGCGGCGTCACCGGTTCGGTAAACTCGCTAAGCGTTCCGTTCCACACTGGGTTGGCGTCAACTGTCGGGGCTTCGCCGGCGTCGCGAGACAGCGTTTTCCACAGAAGCGACTGATCGTAGGTGTCGGGATCATCGGGGATGTGGGAGAGTAGGGATTCGGCCATGACGACGATCAGTTTGTACTTATGACGGCTGAACGCGACGTTGGCTCGATTTAATTCCAATAGGAAATCGCTCTCCGACCGGATAAACTGTGGATTAGAGGCGGTTGCACTCACGATCATCATGTCGTTCTGCCCACCCTGAAACCGATTGACAGTCTCGACCTGCGTGCCGTTATCGAGGTCGACTGGCGGGTTCTCAACACGCTGCTGGATGGTTGCAATATTGGATCGAAGGCGGCTTCGTTGAGCGTTATGGGGTGTCACGACACCGGCGGTCGCCTCGTGGCTGTGTTTCAACAACAGGATATTACAGATCGTTGACTCAATTGGGTTTACCTGCTGAAACGTGCGGTCGGAATCGTAGGTGATGACGGTAATCGGATTGTCGGCAAATACTGCCTGTAGTGGCTCAGTGTCGGCCCTATGCAGCTCTGGGATGTCGTCATGCTCGGTCGCCGAATAGTCGATCCCGTCCTTATCATACACTGTGTTTCCGATAAAATCCGCTGTCTCCGGGCCGAAACGGAACGTCGTATCCAACTGAATCAACGGAATCGGATTGTTGTCGGGATCAATATTGGTGGCAAGCCGGTCGCGCTCATCGGCATCGAGAACGTCAGTATCGCTGTTCGCTACCGAGTCGTTGCTCCTCTCTTCGTCGGTATCACTGTCACCCTCGCCACTGTCCGTATGGGCATGGTCATCATCAAGATCGCCACCGAGCAAGCGGAAGTAGTTGAGGGCCGATAGGTGCGGTGCGGCCTCGACGATAGACTTCCGGTGGGTATCTTCCCACTCGTGTTTTTGAACGGGTGGCAGCTGCCGATGATCGCCGCCGAGTAGGAGTTGTCCCGACCGCTTCATCGCGGTGCCGGCAAGAATGAGTTTTGGCAGTGTGAGCATCGAAGCCTCGTCAGCGACGATTAGGTCCCATAGATCGAAGTTAGCGATATCTTCGGGGTCGGGACTACTCGCCGTACATACTTTCTTCAGCATTCCCCAGCTGGATGTCGGCGTCGCAAAAATGAGCGTGTGTGACTGTTCGCTAGCGGGCGGCCCATCGTCGGTCACGTCAGTCTCCGTGGATTCTCCTTGGTCGAACACATCGATTGTCGCCTGTCCGGACTGGCTTTGTGTTGATCCACCGTCGGCTGTCGGCGTCTTGTCAGCTTGGGAGGCAGGAACAACCCGGTTGTCGGTCCTTTGCATCTGATCGCGCAACTCTCGAAGTCGTTTGGCTCCCTCGCCATCGGAGTAGTGGATGTATTCGACACCATCTACGGGATTGTCTGGTGTTTCGTGTGTCACCCGGACGATATCGACTGTCTCCTCGGAGAGTCCGTGAACGCCGTTTTCAGAGAGCGTGTTGAGTCGGTCAGCGGTACTCTCTAAAACCTCGTCGACGGCTGTGTTCGACGGCGCGGTGATCAGCCCGGACACGCTCTGTCCGACTTGTCCGGCAGCGAACAGCCGGGCACACAGTGTCGGGGCAGCGTCCCGTCCGTTTTCCCTGTTCCCGGCGGGCCTTGCAGTAACGCCACCTGATCGGCGGTGGTGATAAATTCAGCCTGCTCGTCGTTCGGATAGGTGTCGGGATCGATGTTGTCCTGCATCCAGCCAGCGAAGGCATCCAGCTGGTCGGCATCGAACATAGTATCGCTGAGAGCGTCGTCCTCTCCCCACCGCAACCCCTCAAGAAGTGTATGAAGCGCGTTCTGATCGGCGGTTTCGAGGGCCTTGTCGGCACGGTCGGCCGAAAAGCTCTGCGTGGTGGGATCGAGAATTAGCCACTCGTCGGTGTCAATAAACGTCATAAAACCGTCACCACGAGCCTCAACTCCGTCAAGTGTGAAATCCCGGTGTTCAGAGTCGTACCGGCCGGGATCCCAAAACATATTGCGTAGCTCCACGCTGATCTCCTGTGCTTTCAGGTCAATTGAACGAATCGTCGCCTTGACACCCATCTCAATTTCTGCTGGCGTGGTCGCCTCGGTGGTATGCGTTGTCGGGTAGTAGCGGTTAGCCACCATCCAATCGCCGCCGGAGGTGCCTTCTTTCCCCTTCTTTTTACAGACGAGTTTGGCATCCTCAGCGTTCTCCTCGCCGAACAGATTGGGGTGGCCATACGGAATATCGCCCGACACAACGATACTGCCATTCCGGCCTGTATTGGTATCGATGGACTTGATCTTGACTGGGATCGTCTCCCCGGAGAGGATTCGCTGTCGGGGGAGCTTTCGGTATAACTCGTATAGTTCCTGCTGTTGGGCGGTATGCTCGACGGCGAGATAGTCGCGTGATGCCTCGGCGATTGTCGCCGTCTCGCGAGTATCCGTCCACAGTGTCGCCGGGTCAACCTCGGGATTCCGATCTGTGATCTTCTCACTTCGATAGAAGGCAGCCCGCTCGACGTGTTCGATAGCGTCGACGAGATGCTTTCCAAGCGCGGTCACATCAGTCTCGCTGATCTTTCGCTCGCGGTCAACAGGGTCGTAGTAGAGATAGCTGTTGATGTCGGTTTTAATGTTGTAGGCGTCATCGGAAATATCCATCTCGACGTCATCGATCCACTGCTCATCAATCCGGCCCATCGCCGCCCAAATATATCCCAGTGGTATCTCGGCACCGTAGCGATATCGGGTTTTCAGGCCCTGACTGTTGGGATAATCGGTTGGGTCAACACTGATTCCATCGTCCGTCCGACGCCATGCTCGCTCGGTATTAAACAGTCGATGCCGGAACAGCGACCGAATATCGACCGATTCGCCACTAGCGGCGTCTACGGGCGTGTGTTGCCACCCATCGGGCGTTTTCGGCTTGCTGTATTCGTCCGACGGGGGATTGAGAAAGTCGTAGACGTGGAGCAAGCCGTATGACGTGGTCGGTATTGCTAGCCGTGGCTTGATCTCCGGCTTGATGTGAGCAACCCGTGGTGTGTCCGTTCCCGGCTGGCCCTCAAGCGTATCCGCAAACGCCTGAATCAGTTGCTCCGGGGATTCGACTCGTCCACCGGTCATCGGTTCGGGGTATGTACTCGTATCGGTATCAGCCGCATCGCTATCAGCGTCGCCGCTAGCGGCGTCAGTCGCTCGTTCTATCGCCTCTCTGAGCGCATCATACTCACCCGCTGTGTAGGTGTAGAATTGCAACAGCGGGTTGTCCTGGCCGAACCCACTGGAATATCCATTCGAGATGCGACAGCCTCTATCGCCGTATTTAGATCGGACACGAATCTCGTAAGCAACGACTGCTCGCTGTGATCGGCAGCCGCTGAGTCAAACCCGATCTGCTCATCACCCGACTGGTCGTTCTCCGCTGCTTCGATATACGGATGGAATCAATATCCGGGTCGCTAACCGATACTCGCGCACTCAACTGGACAAGTCGGTCCCGAAGGTGGTCGTGCTGTACATTCAGATAGACCCGAATCATCGAGTTGGGAGCGAACTCGACCTCTGTGGGGTCGAATGGATCGTCCTCGGGGAGTTGGAACTTACCGGTTCCGGGTATCCACAAGCCATTCTGATAGTCGTCAGGGTCGGATAGCTGTCGGCGAATCGCCTCGGCCTGATACACGAGATTTGGTAAGCTGTCGCCGATTGTCGTATCGGCTTTCAGATCGTAGTACAGCGAATCCTTCGACACGAACCCGGCTCGTTTCTGCGTTGTTGGATCCCACTCATCATCATTCGGGGCAGTACACAGGTCGGCCAGTTCGTCGATAGTCGTAATGCCGTTCTCGACGAGAACCTTCTGCTCGGATTCGCTCAAGCCAAGTAATCGAACGTGGGACTGCTCGAACGCCTCGGTCGTACACGACTCTGTGTAGGGACACTGGCTGCATTTGTCGGTGATGGCGTGCGGGGCGTCGGAAAGGTCGTGCTCGCTCGTCGAGGCGATCTCACCGTCGGCCTGTAGCATCCGGGTTACGTCGGCAATCCGGGAACGGTAGTCGAATGAGGGGTGATTCGAAATATCAAATTCGGATTCCCACTCCGTCTCACGGGTCACAACACCGGCGGAGTAGGTGACAGCTTGGCTGTCTATATTAGCACTCGTTTCTACTGCCTGCTCAATTAATCGGGTATAGATCGCGGCCTGAATCTGCTGGTAGCTCTTTTGTTCGGCCGTAGATTTGGCGTCGATGACGCGAACGCCAGCCCCTGACTCAGTCGGCCACACGATCACGAAATCCGCATGGCCGGCAATATTGTAGGCCGCAACCTCACCTTTCAGTGTGGGCTGAAACAGAACGGTGAATCCCGTCTCGGCTGGCTGGGCGAGAGCGGCTGTAATCGTCTCAAGAACCGTCCCGTGGTCGGGGTCAAACTCGTCGCCCTCGTCATCATTCGTGAGGTCGACCACGTCGTCAACCTGACGCTCGTAGCGGCTCTTGACACCCTGCTCGAACTGCTCGCCAGCCTCAGAGAGTAACAGATTGAGCGGGGTGAACGCCTCGTCATACTCGTCGCCGTCGTGATGCTCCGATTTACTCACATCGTCGATCCGGTGTTTAAAAAATCGGCTACACTGACCGAGCGAAAGATATTCGCCAATCTCTGCGGGTTTGAGAATATCGGTGGAAGCGTCCGGTGGGGTAGCCATTGTGGCATTCATCCGTGGCTTCGCTTATAAGCGTCCGCCTACCGCAGTGGAAGTATCATCGAGTCTCACTCTCCATAGTTTCATCTCCAGATTCTAGCGCGTCCTCGTGTGCTAACGCCTGTTCTATATCCAATCGGTGTTCGTGGTAATCGAGCCGGCTCTCCTGCTCGAGGCAAATGCTGAACAAGGCCGACAGGAGCGGATTCTGGTGGTTCAACAGCCTGCTTGCATCAGCGTGCTCCTGGGCGTACTCGAACAGCCGGTCGAATCGTGGTTGATCTCGCCGGCGGAGTGCCCGGCGGAACCCTGCCCACCGCTCTTCGATCCTCGGGGTGCATCTCAATATGTCGGATTCGTGCGTCCCATCGCTATCGGCCTCCTTCACCGGTGGCCATCCACGCATCGAGCAGCGCATCTGCGGTGGCTGCTACCTTTTCATCGTCAACTGTGATGCCTGTCCCGACGCCCTCTGGGGTTGGCGTTGACGATGTGTTGGTTCCACTCCAACCTGCGTGGCACGCGCTGAGAGCAGCTGTCGCCAGTAAGCGAACGTCGTCTGGTAATACGCGCCGTCGTCAACGGAATAGACGAGTGTTTCAAAGTCCTCGCCGACGATCCGTGATCCCCATCCGGGTTTGCTCACACTCAATGTGGTGGTCGGCAGCCGTCGCAATTGGCTCGGTGAATTCGTTTCGTTCGTTTCTTGTAACGAGCAATGGGATATCGTATTCATCGGCGTAGGTTGCCAGCCGGGCAAGCGTTCGGGCCTGCAGGATTTCAGCGTGAGTCTCGCTGAGGGTATCGTCGGCTCGTTCTTGGGCGTAGACGGCCGGTGCGACGATGAGAGCGGGTATACCAATCTGATTAACCAACAAAATTAGTATCCGAATATATCGTTGGTTAATTCGTCACGATTTACTGATTGTGAATGATAGAGCCATTAACGGTGCAGCGATTCTTAGTTATGAATACCACACACGGTACTGTACCGGTGTGTGGTTAGTTTAAGTTTAGTTGTTTGCCAGTGCAGCTAAGCCGACGGCAGCAACCGTACCAGCTATCGCGATATCGCCGGCTGCGTTACCCGTCGTCACGACTTCCGGCTCACCGAATGGTGGTAGGAAGTCAATCTCTGTCTGGGATTGAGCATGTCGTTTATGCATAGTTCACCTCCGTTTGGTAGTGACAATTGGTTAGTGTGCGATGCTTCATGTTTCAGTTGTCCTCTCGGACGGCGGTCGCATGTTCGAATGCCGTTTCGTAGGCTTCATCGTCGGTCCATTTGTACTCGCTCGTTTCGGAGACGATAACCAGTACTGTGTGACCTACAGCACGGTTGACAGCATCAACGACGGCATTGAAATCCGTCATATCGACCTCGCCTAAAGCTGTCTCAGAGAGGTCATGCGAGTCCAAGATCTGGAATACCAGATCATGGAATTTGCTAAGGTTGCCGAACGGGGCAACTTCGTAATTGTCATGGCTGTCATCATACTCCAAGTAGAGTACGATCGGACTCTCACCACCTTGGTGAGTCTTGTCGAGATAACCGTCTCGAACAAGGCCGTTAAGTAGTGTCGTGGAATTCAATGATTTCACGACCTTTGCTTGAGAATCGACGATGTCGCTTACTGTTGACGAGGCTTCGATATCAGCCTGCAGATCAGGCCGTTCGAATTTGCCTCGGCCATGGACTTCGGCAATCGCTTTGAGCAGTCGCTGTCGATGATGGGAGAGGTTCTCCCATGGGGTGCGACCTGAGTCGGCTGGATTTGTAGCAGTACTCATACATATCTACCAGTCACCTAGAAGGAAGGGAAAAACACTTATCTAGAGTGTTCATAGGGGAAGCTAAGCCCCACCTCCCAGGATCCCACTCATGGGTGACTGGTTGGGATGTTTGTCGGGGCGAACAACGGTCGAGAGCCGTCCACTCCAGGTTTCCACGCAATTCGTGGACGGCTTCCTTCGTTGCGACATTTTGAATCGACTGAGTTTCTGTCAGTGGTTACTGGCACGTATGTTATGGTCGTACTTATAACTAGGGAAGACACCATTGTAAATTCAATAAATCTCTGAAATATGGATTTGCGATGAAGATATATAATTCAATATTGTACTCGTCTATGAGTGCGGTAGAGTTCTTATAACAGTATTTATATCGAATAATACTATCTGTATGCGAAGGAACGTTATATCCGAAAGAGAGTACATTTCGATGTAAAATTTTATTGCTACAGCGTGTTTGTATGAGTTTATGCTTGGGACCGCTGGCAGTGCTGAGGATTATATCTCCGATGCAGAACATCACAATCCATGGTGGTCAAATCGACCTTGGCCTCCGCTGATTTTGATGAAGTAACGAAGTACTCGCCGCGATCAGATTTCTTCAGGCTACTCAATGATTTCGAGGAATCAGCAGCCACCACCGAGGCAAATATACATGCGATCTATGGTCAGACTGGTATCGGCAAAACGACGTTGATACAACAATTTATCGCGGGCTTGATCGAGTCAACTCAGTTCGAGTGGGATCCAGAGAGTCGATCGGAGGATTTGGTTCAGTCGGTATCTCCGAGTCAGATCCTCTATATTCCATTAGAAGAGTCCTTGTATAATCTCGACTCGCCACAAGATGCAATCCTTGCGCTATCTAATGTGCTTGATTATTTCAGATCGCATATTGCTAATCCTACTGAACAACGATTCATCTTCCTCGACGATATTGGTGCTCTACGCTTAGATGAAAATTTGGAAGAACAATTTTTAGAGATTTTCGAGCCCGGATCTGTCGTGCTCGTTGCTGGCCACACTAAATCACAAGTAGATTTTGACAGCAATCTGTCTCCTGACGGCATTGATGTTAGAAACAAGGTTTTCCCAATGCTGACGATGAAGTTTATCGATACGATAAAAAAGAGAACCTTTGACAAAATCGCAGACATTTCGTTAAGCATTGATACGAATCTAAGCGAGAGGGTTCGGGGATATCAAACACGAATAGATACCGATACGCCACCGCTGATCAAACAGGCTAAAACACATTTGAAAAATCGTGAGATGGACGGATTCCTTGAGTCCCTTGAACAACTCTATTTCGACGAACTCACTGAATCGGAGCGACAGACACTGCATCAAGCGGCAGAGGTCTACTTACGACACGGTGGTATTCTATATCGAACCCCCGATACCATCGTTCGGAATGAGCTGGTCAAATCGCGGTTCTTACTATATCTGTATAAGGAACTCGCCCATATTGAGCGGGTACAAGAGCCAGCAAATCTGCATCGGTTGAGCTCAATTGCTGCGACAGAAGCCGGTGAAGAGCTCCAATATACTGAAATTGCAGATCAGATCGGCGTTGATCGGCGGACAATCGATTCATATTTGCAGACACTAGAAGCCGGAAAAGCGGTCTCAGAGGCCAACGAGTATTCGATACGTCAACACCGGAGAACAAGATTGTATCTTCGGAATCCTAGACATTTAGTAACGTTATCACAGAAACAGGAGCATTTTGGATATGAAACCTTCGGCTCTCCTGCGCAGCTTAATCATGAGTTCCAGCATAAGCTGGCCAAGTCAGTTCTCTACGATCATGCTCGCCGGCTTGCTTGGCGGATGCCAGATGGTCCCACTGAATCAGGATCTGTTGAGTATGAGACAACTGAAAGCGGCGTTGTAGACTACATTTTGGAAGGTGATGGGCTTGTAGTTCCGTTCGCACTATCGTATCATCCATACACCGCTGAAGCCGAACATGCGGTAGTCGAATTCGACCCTTCAGATGGGAATCATTCCGACACAACAGGTGATGCTGTTGATCTCGACTATGACTGTCCGACTCGGTTTGTTCTCACAGATAGTTTCCCACGAGAACTCAAGTCCAGGGAGACCTTCAGTGGCGAATTCAACGGCGAAACCGTTCATTATCTCCCATACTGGCTCTTCTTGCTCATTTCCTGATTGATACGATTCTTATTGTCTAGCGATAATCGATGTTCTCCACGATGGGATATTTTAACCAACAATTACGAACTCTTCACGCGAGTTTGTAGGTTAAAACCGTGCTTCCTTGCTCCCGACACAAGTTATACTCACTTTGCCGGTGACTGCGTTGTCTCGGTTAATAGTGCGTATTGCCGGTCTCGGCTCGTCCCCTCGGACTTAACTAAGTTGTATTGGCTCATCTTTGAGAGATATGTCCGTATTGTCCGCTTGGTTCGAGGTTCGTCGACTTCCTCGGTGTAGCGGTCGTGGATTTCGCTCGGCCCTACCGGGCCGTGGTCACGTACAATCTCATAGACGATCCGCTGGTGTGGCGTGAGCGTATCGAGACTTTTTTGTCTGATCTGAGCCCGAGCGTCCTCGGCGGCGTCGTGCAGAATCTCGTCAGTAATCCGGGTGAGGTTCTTGCGGTCGGCCGTGCTGGCTGCCGTCCGAAGAATGCCAATTGCCAGTCTGGCGTCACCGGCGGCCGCGTCGGCGATTTGGTAGAGCTGATCGTCGGTGATGACGTTCTCGTCGAGACCCCACTTCGAGCGAGCACTCAGGATGTCGTATATTTGTTTGTCGCGGTATTTGTCCATTCGAACGTGCTCGCTGGAGCGCAGCCGACTCACGAGCCGGTCATCGATCCTGCCGAACAGTTCCTCTTCCTTATTCGCGATGCAGATGATCGCGAACTGTGGGAGGCTGTGGAGGTCGTAAATGAGGCTCGGATCTTCGAGCTGATCCACCTCATCGAGGATGACGACGGTTCGTTGGTCATCATGCTGCTGGAGACGGTCGACGAGTTCGTCATGTGGTGTCGACTGCCTGTGGATGTCAATCGTCGCGCCGATGTCTTCGAGGATTTGATAGAGCGTGCGGAATCGGGTATAGTTCCGCCAGCAGTTTACATAGGTGGTCTCGACATCGAGAACCTCCTCACGTAGACGTTCGGTGACAAACTGCGAGATGCAGGTCTTACCGACACCGCTGGGGCCGGTGACGATGGCGGTGTCGGCGGGTTCACCGTACGTGATTGGTTCGAGGACGGTGGAGAGGTGGTTAACTTCGGCATCGCGATGCTCAATTTCTTTAGGTACAAACCCGGCACGGAGGACGCGAGCATCGCGGATCATCTATATCTGGTAAACTGGTTTTAGGTCAGATTATAAAAGCCTGATTGGGTTGTTTCCGGAAAGCAGCCTGAGCAGTAAATCGAGAGGCAATATCCGTACGCTGTGTGTTGGTTTGACCAATCGGAGCCTGTGGTTTCCGGGATCATCTGATCTCACATTCCATTTCAGTCGGAATTAACGGTCATCCTATGCGATAGGGTTATTCTGCTGTGTTGAATAGCGTCCTCTGAGCGTTGTTGAAGCGGTGCCGGTTTTGAGGTTGCGACCATCAACCGCTCAGAAGTCTTCTCAATTTCCGCCCCTCTCTCGGAGCACCGCTATTCAACAGAGCAGGTTATTCTCGTTGGATGTCTGGTAGTTACGTTTTCAATAATATCGAACAATCGCATTCAATTCCTGTATCACTCTCACTTCGCCAGGATTCGCAGTCATCACAGTGAATTACTTCGAAGATTTCCTCGAAAGCCTCTATGTTTGACTGGAGCTCACCTTTAGTGAATGACGCAGCCTCAGGCTCAGAATAGTGGACATTCTTATTCATACCCCAGAGATTCTGATCGATAAACATCTGCATGTCGCCGATAGTATCGAGCAAGTCATCAACTTCTCCATCATTTAGTGTAGTCTCGTCGTCTGTTTCCCCTTCTCTTAGTCGATCGGAAAGCACAGGCATTAGCGAATTAAGATAGTCACTTAGCGAAAGATTTCGTATCTTGTCGAATCTAACTTCTACATTGAAATTCTCGCATCCTCTCGCAACATAGTATTCGGACATCTTCCGTGCCCAAGCTGCTGCTGCCGTTAGATCATTATTCTTGAGATGGTATTCGATATTTTCACGAGGCTGGGTGATATCGATGTGCTGGTGTACGCCAGCGTGGTAGCTCCAGCTACTCAAATGAACTACGTTTTCCTCACTGTCGATGTGATCGCTGCGTCGGAGATGGCGGCTCCAGACCAAATCGTGAGTTGTGAATAGGAACTGAAACTCGTCCCCGTATTCAGAATTTAGAATGCTGGCCACGTTTGCTCGATGATCGGCATCAACGGAAGAAAGAACGTCATCCAGTAGCACAAGATCGACCGACTCCGGGGTGACAGCACGGGTCATTGAAAGAAACAGTGCTAACCCAATGATGTCCTGCTGACCCTCGCTGAACAGCAGGTTCGGACGATGTGTCTCGCCGTCGTGGAACGGAACCCGGAACTCGACTCCGGCATCTGTTGATTGAAACGTCCCGTCATCCGGATCTACCATCAACTCACTGGAGAAAGTATCGAGGAGAGATACGAACTCATTGTATATTTCAGACAGCGTGTCGTCCATAAGCTGCTGTCGGACACTCTGAAACTCTGTAAAAACCGTTTCGGCGATCCTATGAAGGTGCTCTTTTTCATCAAGAGTTTCTGCAGTCTGTCTGTATTTTTCGTAGCGTTCGGTCGCTACTGCAAGCGTTCTATAGGCGGCCATCCGATTATCGGGTTCTTCAACTTTCTCGGCAATCCTCTGGAGATGATTGAGCGTCTCGTTGATGCCTGCTGGAATCAACGAAGCTTCGAGTTCCGTAGAATCCGCTTCTATGTGGGGAATATCAAGGAGATCTCCTGAGGTGAGTTCATTCCGTGTCTCTGCCAGCTGTTCGCTGAATTCTACCAGGTGTTCCCGTTCTGATATGAGGGGTTCGTAATCTTCTGGAATCTCGTGTTCAAGATCTTCGATCAGCGACTCCAGAGGCCGCTCCAGATCACGAAAGGCACTCTGTAGATCGTCAATCCGTTCGCTAATATGGTTTCGCAGATGCTCAGCCTCGGTAACATTTTCACGCCGATCATCTAGTAACCCTGCCAAGTCGCGGTCGCCCCAGTCATCCAAGCAGAGTGGACACTGGTTGGTATCGTCATCAACGAGCTTCTGTCCCTGCTGAATCAGGCTTTGTGCCTGGATATCCCGTCTCAGTTTTGGGCGGGAATCCAGCTTCTCAATTGTGCCTGTCAAATCTACGAAAGGTTCTATTATATCCTCTCGGAGATCGTCTACGCCTGAAGCGACGTCACCGAGTCTGTCGACGGTCTTGGTGCGGGCAAGTGGATGAACGGAGGGTTGGCTCGGTTCGGTGATTCCGCCGGTGAACTCTATCGTCCCAAGATCATCTATTGGATCTGCGTCGTACTCGGCTCGAAGTGCGTTTACCACCTCAAGCGCAGTCGTGTCGGAAGCCACGGCAGGAGACCCTTTGCCGAGAATTTCCTCTGCTCCCGTTTCTAATTCGTCATAAAATTCTCTACGCGCCTCGTCCATTTCCTCTTCAGTCTGACTCCGTTGGCTTTCGAAGTCTCCTTCGGCCCGTTGGAGCGTTTTCCGGTACTGATCAATCCTGTCCAGCCGGAGCATCTCGTTTAATGCCTCTCCTCGCTTGCTGTCTGGAGCATCGACGAATCTTAGCAAGTCCTCACGAGTCAGGAAATTCAGTCTGCTTTTCGTCGCTGCCTGAAGAGTTCGAATAGATTGGGGGAGTCCTTCGTCGTCTTTCTCGTCACTTCTGGATACAAGGGTGAGTTCACCGTCTTCAAGACATCGCTGGACACAAACTTCGATATCTTCTGTTTCAAAGGTAGCGGTTACTTCACACTCTTCTGGACTAGCTTCTCGATGGTGAATGTCATCAGTTGGTGACTTGTGGCCA
This sequence comes from Halonotius sp. GCM10025705, assembly GCF_042662885.1. Classification (NCBI taxonomy): domain Archaea; kingdom Methanobacteriati; phylum Methanobacteriota; class Halobacteria; order Halobacteriales; family Haloferacaceae; genus Halonotius; species Halonotius sp. GCM10025705. The sequence continues at coordinate 28,999 of NZ_JBHSZD010000003.1, forward strand.
GTTCCGGTGCCCGTAACGTTCGATACTTCTCCTGTGAGTAGGAACTCAATTGCCTGAATGATACTACTCTTACCGACTCCATTCGGTCCATAGATGAGAATTCCGTCGGAGGAAAAATTGATATCAAGGCATCTGATACCCCGAAATTCTCTGATCTTAAGATTACTCAGTCTCATCAGTAATTCCCTTACTTACTGCGGATTTTACGATATCGACCGATTCTAGTCCCAGGTCGTCTTCGTCTTGTAGAGCAGCGATAACGTCATCTGGAATATCCTCATCGTTCTCAATTCGCCGCTTGAACTCCGAGAGAATCTCCCTATGTAGGCTATTGAGTTCTTTCGTCATAGATTCACTTGGTGATTGCTAAGGGTATATTCCTTTTCCAACCCAGCTATAATGGGGTTGTTCGAGGGTCTCAATAGTGGGTCAATCATCACCAATGACTACATCTACAAACTGATAGAGTTAATCGAGAACTATCTCTGTAGGATGGTGAATTAAAAATTGGGCCATCACTCGCTTTAGACTAAGTAAAGGTTATAACATTCCCGTCAGGTGATGTGAGTATCAAAATGACTCAGAAGACAATTGGACAGAACACCGGTCAATCGGGCCGGGTGAATCTGTCGGGCCCTGAACTCGACCAATTTGATGCAGAGGTTGGGGACACAATCAAGGTTGATGTTGCCGAGTCAAAGGGAATCGCCAAGGCGATCATCGAGAACAGCACGGAGTGTGAATTCGTAATCGTGTCCAAACCAGAAGTTGATTCCTCACCCACGGAGGAAATCGATGAGTAGTGAGTACCCCTCTCTCTTCGAAAGCTGTCAACCACGAGACGACGTCTTAGACGGCTCGCTCCAGGAGGAACAGTTCGCTGCAAAACTCTCGACTGTCGTCCACAACCCTGAGAAGGCAGCACCAGTCTATCGAGACCCCGACTCTTTCTACGATATGACCTATCCCACGGAGGGTCTCCGGACGCTGCTCTCCAATCTCACAGGGCGTTTCTTAGCGACGACAAAGTACGATCCTGGATCGTATACTTCCAGCATTCTCTGTCTCGACACACGGTTCGGTGGTGGGAAAACTCACGATCTTATCGCCTCCTACCATCTTGCTGAGAACCCCGTAGATATTGACGACCTCTCGCACTACCTGCTGGACGGCGACGATGAGCTTGCGGCCGACTATCAAGATGCGGTGGCAGAGGGCCTCGATATTGCGACGGGAGTCTTCATCGGAACGAAGGCTGATAGTAAGGATGCCCGCCATGCCGACGATGATCCGGATGCTCCGAACACTCGGACGATGTGGGGGAACTCGCGTACCAGCTCTACGGCCTCGATGGCTACGAGTACCTCAAGGACTACGACCAAGACCGGGACGCACCCGGTGAGGGAACGCTATCGAAACTTTTCGCTCAGTACGACCAGCCTGCTCTCATCCTGATTGACGAAATCGCCGACTACATGAACAAGGCCGCGGGCACGCCTGTCGGCGACAAGACACTCGCCGATCAGACGCTTTCGTTCGTGATGGCACTCCTCGAAGCAGCTGCCGAATCGGAACACGTCACGGTTGTCTACTCCATCGCGGATACGGCATTCGGTGAGCAGGCTGACCGGGTTCGTGATGGCGTCCGTGATCACATTGAGGAGGTCAATGAGATTGGCCGGCGGCAGCACAAGACAGTCACGCCGACCGACGAAAACGAGATTGGGCAGGTTCTCCAGCACCGCCTCTTTTCGGAAGTCCCAGAAAATACCGCGCGTGAAGCCGCAGACTCATACTTCCAATTCTATGACCAGGAAGACCGGCAGTACCCACAGGAAGCCACCGACGCTGGCTACGTGGATGTTCTCGCACGCGAATATCCCTTCCATCCCTCCCTAATCGACGCTCTCACGGACAAGATCGATACAATCCCCCGATTCCAGCGCACGCGCGATGCCCTCCGCTTACTTGCTCGTGCCGTCTACTATCTCTGGAATCACCAGCCCGACAGTTACGACCGCCATTGGATTCGGATTTATGACCTCACAGTCGCCGACGACGATCCTGGTGGTGGGATTCAGACAATACTTCGTGAGCGCCTGTTCGACTTCGTCGATCTCGGTCCTGCAGTGACCGCCGACATCTACGACGACGATGGTACCGCGCACGCCCAACTTGAAGATCGAAAATGGACCGAAAACGGTCTCCCGCCTCTCGGGAGCCATCTGACAACGACAGTTCTCTGGCACAGCCTCGCATACGGTGAACAGGCCGCTGGTCTAACTCACGCCGATCTGAACCTCGCTATCGGCCATCCCGATCTGAATTTTGACGACTACGATGCAGCACTATCCGCACTTCGGGGCGACGATATGGACGTCGCGTGTTACTTCCTCTATGAGGAAGAGCGGCTCCGGTTCAAGCAAGAACCAAACCTGATCCGGATAATCGACCAGCGGATTGAGTCTACCCCTGAAGCGAGTGCTCATTCACGTTTCGAGAACCGTCTCACTTCGAAGGAAATTGGCGATGGTGGCTTCCAACCGGTGGAGTTCCCTGAATCGCCGGCAGACTTACCGGATACCCCGGATACGCCGAAGCTCGCGATGATGCACCCAGACACCGCTGCTGTCGAAGACGGCGGCGATACGCCACCAAACCGGGTGACTCAGCTCTATGAGCAGCAAGCCGCAAAACACGAGGGAGAGACCGAGACGCGAATCTACAAGAACTACGCTCTGTTCCTCGCTCCTGACGCTGATCGAATGGAAGCGGCCATTGACGAGGCTCGTCGTCTCGAAGCCATAGAGGCCCTGCTTGATAGCCCTGAGCAGAAAGCTGACCTCTCCTCAGAGCAAATCGAGGAGCTCCGAGAACGGAGCGACGAGGCACAGCTGATGCTCGGTGAACTCGTTCGGAATGTCTACCGGCACCTCTACTACCCTGACCGGGACGGGCTTACGCACATCACCATCGGTGCGACCGAATCCAACGGCGGGACGACACTGGTCGACGCTGTCCAGACAACGCTCGAGGATAAGATTGTGAAACGGGACGCCGGTGCTCGTGGGTCTGCTCACGTCCAACAGAAACTCTGGCAGCAGACTCAAGACGCTATGTCCACCGAAGCGTTGGTCAACCAATACGCGAAGAAGCCGGGGTTGGACTACCTCTTCAGCACGAAACCGATTCGAGAGACTGTCTCCTCTCTCGTTAGCGACCACGGGTACGCATATTGGGATGGCGAGTCTGGGACGGCGTTCTGGGCCGGGACGACAGAGCCGTCGACGTGGCCACACCCGGAACCGTTCGCGGAATCCCCCGATGTTGAGACCCCAATTCGGGACAGCGATGTCCAAATTCCTAGTAAGAAGGATGATGGGCCTTTCGTCGTTTACCGAGAGATCGACGTGCTCGTCGACGACCACCTCGACGAAATCGACAGGCCAGAACAGACGGTTGCCACCTGTGACGAGTGTGGGGCGGAGGTTGAAAACCCAGAAGGCAGCGAACCCTACTACTGTGAGGAGCACCAGTCCGATACGACCTGTAGTTCTTGCGGCAAAGAGGTCGCTAGCGAGCAGCTGCTGGACGAACGAGGTCGATGCCAGGAGTGCCAGCCCGAGGAATCCTGGGAGGCGAGCAAGAAGATGATGTCTGCTTCGCGGGCGTTCTCGGAAGTCCGTCGAGATGCAGAATCGAAGGCCGGGACTGACCGGACGCCGCTGCTAGAAGAAGTGACAATCCAAGTCGGTGGGGATGATCCCTTCCAGGCGGCCAAGTTCGTCAGCCAACGCCCCGGATTCAAAGCCCGCGAAGACTCGGTGACGGTTCGAATGGAGTACGAAACCCGGACTGACGATGGGTCGTACAGCGCAGAATTCACAGGGTCACCGAGCCGATTCCGGGACGTGATCGACCAGCCTGGCTCGTTCGGCGATGATCGAGAGACCATCCAGTTCCGCTTCCAGTTTGACGAGCCCGAACCAATTACTGACGAGAGTGACGACCTCCTCGCTGCCCTCGATAATGACCTCGATTCGGGCAACATAGACGTCCGAGTCGAAGGGCGTGGCCCGATTCAGGCGAGCTCGGAGGTGACGGTCTGATGGCGAGTCGCGGATCGGAATTCGGGCCGTCTCCGGCCGAGGGAACGGATGAGGATCGGCTGGTTCATTACGGGACGAGTATGTTTGGTGGCCGCCCAACGTTCACGCTCGTCCGACGAGAGACAGACGGTGGCGGCGAGTGGACGCTCCACGAACTACTCCCTCGCGAACAGGCTGAAGCCCGCCGTGATCGTCTGGAGCGGGATGGTCGTTCGTTGAGTATCACACCAGTCGAGGATCTTGTCTCGGACGTTGCCGGGGACGACCTCCTTTCCAAGCTCGATGGCTGGACGTGGGATGAGTGGGCCGGCGCAAAGGTCGCACGGCTTGATCCGACCCGTGTACGTGCGCTTCAGGATGTCGTCCGGGAGGCGATTGAAGGCACGCCAGGAGATTCATCAGAAGTTCTCACTGGGGGTGCTGGATTCGTGTTCCTACCCGAGACGGCAGGGGTTCGGCTTGCTGTTGCCTTCCGTGGCGTGAAGCCGATCCAGCGTATCGACCGGATGCGGTCGCTGGCGCGAGGCGTTGCACGGATGAGCGATGAGGAGTGTTACTACTGGTACGCAAAGTGCCGGTCTCCGTCGAGTCCGAACGGTGAAAAGGCTCTTCGAGTGCTGCTGACGAATCATATTGAGTGATCTAGCTATGAGTCAATACCCCAAAAATCAGGATAGCGATTCGGAGCTGAAGCGTGTCGCAATTGAGGGGAATCTTCCCCTGAAAGCGGTTGGCATTGAGAATCTGAAAGAGGCTAACCCCTACTTTATGCCGCCTCATCGATATCTTCACCCGTGGTTTGCACGTCGTCCAACTCCAGCTTCTAGACTGGCTATCCTTGCGTCTATACTTCCCCCAGAGGTGGACGCCAATACTCTGCTGGATTGGATGCAGATCAAGCCTCGTGACGAAATCGATGTCGATATTGAGGAATACGTGGCAGAAAAGAAGCGTACTGAAGATGATCGGGATGGAAACTTAGAAGACCACTACGGATATCCTCGCCCGTACACTCGGACACCTACAACAGATGAGAAAGCGGATATCCACGAGTTGCTTCGGGATCATTGGGACGGGGAGCTACCTACTGTCTTAGACCCGACTGCCGGTGGGGGCGTTATTCCGTTTGAATCTCTGCGCTATGGCCTACCGACAGCAGCAAACGAACTCAACCCCGTCCCGACTGTGATGCTTAAGGTTCTCCTTGAGTATGCGCCCAGCGTTGGTTCTCTCCAGAGCGAACTCAATCGGTGGGGCGACCGAATTGATGAACTCGCCGAGGAGGAGCTTGAACCTTATTTCCCCAGTGAGGGTGAGCGTCAGACCCCCTCACATTATGCTTGTACCTATGCAGTAGACTGCCCTGAGTGTGGTTGCGATATACCTATGGCAAAGAAATGGTGGCTACAGAAACGATCTTCCTCGAAAGGAGTAGCAGCACGCCCTTCCGTATCCGAGGATGGGACTGAGATTGAGTACGAGGTCGTTAGGCTACCGGACGATGTCAAGAAATCTGAGTACAATCCGCAGGACGGCCCCCATACTCGTAGTGGTGCTGAGTGCCTGAATTGTGGAATCGTGATGGAATCGGATGCAATACAAGACAGAATCCACGATTCCGAATTCAGATATGAGATCTATGGGGTGAAATATGAGAAATCATCCGGTGGAACCGCTTGGCGAGCACCCACACAAGCAGACTACGAAGCACAATCTAAAGCCGCTGATCGTATTGACACAGACTTTGACTTAAGTACACTCCTTGACGTCAAGCGATATATCGGCGATGAAGATAGAGCAGGTCCTTACGGCGTTACAAAATGGAGAGATGCTTTTACTCCAAGACAACTTGTAACCCAGTATGAATATCTCCAAGCATACAAGCAGTGTCAGGAGGAGATACTCAATCAATATGATGAACAGAAAGCTGAGGCGGTACTCACAATACTGGCTTTGGTAGCTAGCAAAGTCATAGACAGAAATACACGATTTTCACCGCTAGACACAAGTAATGGGCTTCTAGGCGATGCTTTAGGTGGTAAGCACTTTACTCTCCAATGGGCTTTCGTAGAGAATAATCCTGCTGCGGGCAACCAAGACCATCAGGATCATCTCGATCGTGTTCGAGACTCTTACGAAGAGATAGCTACGTATTTGGAAAATGAAGATGCTGATGATGTTCAAATCTCACAGAGGGACGCGGCAGATCTACCGATAGACTCGGATTCTATCCAATCCATTATTATTGACCCCCCATACTACGACAGCATCATCTATTCTGAAATGTCTGATATGAGCTATGTTTGGCTCAAAGAGTATCTCCAAGATATTCATCCAGAAGTATTCTCTGACGATCTTACTGACAAAAGCCAGGAGGCGGTTGCTAATGTGGCCGAATACGAGGAAGTTGCCACGGACTCCAAATCCAAGTCTGAATTAGCTGCTGAGGACTACGAGAACAAGATGGCGGAGATTTTCCAGGAACTCTACCGTGTTCTTGAGCCCGGTGGTGTGATGACTGTCATGTTCACTCACAAGGAGTCTAGTGCCTGGGACACTCTCACAAAGTCGCTGATTCGATCAGGGTTCACTATTACATCAACTCACCCGATCACTAGCGAGATGCCACAGCGGATGACACCCGTGGTGGAGGTTCAGCTGACAGTACTCTGCTGCTCACAGGGAGAAAACCGCACGATAGTAAGACGGAATCTGAAACGGTTCCAACTCTGTGGAGCGATGTCCGTGCTGAGACCCGTGAAGTAGCGAAAGAGGCAGCGAGAGACCTGCTTGATGCTGGCCTCTCTCTGACGAAAACAGACGTCATCATTTCTGCGTTCGGGCCGACACTGCAAGTTTACGCAGATGCCTATCCTGTCGTCGACGACCAAGATAATGAGATTCCTCCACGACGAGCTCAGAAGAAGCACGCGAGGCCGTAACGCGAGTCCTCGTGGAGGAATATCTGGAAGGCGAGCGACTAGACGACTTGGATGACATTACAGAGTGGTATATCCTCTCTTGGCTGGTTCACGAATCCGATACCTTCCATTACGATGACGGCCATCAACTGGGGCTCGGTATTGGCGTCGACATTGACGATATTAAACGCTCTACGAAAATTTGGGGGAAGAAACGTGGCGACATTCAGCTGAAAACTCACAATGATCGAGTCCAAGATATCACTCTGCCACCCGAAGAGAGATCTAACCGGACGCCCGTTGATCCTGAAGCACTGTCCTACACGATAGCCCTCGATGCAGTTCATGCCGCAATGCACGTCTACGAGAAACAGGGTGAGGACGTCGCGATCGATTGGCTCAAAGAACGCAACTTCGACACAGACGCTGGCTTCAAATCAACGTTGAAAGCTCTTCTACAAGTTCTCCCTCAGAACAGTTCGGAATGGCAAGCGGCCCGCGACCTCGCATTAGGGAAAGCGCATGACACTCTTGGCCTCGAATTCACCCCCACCGATTTCACTAACCTCTCAGAAGACAGGCACGAGCAGAGCGAACTTGGTGACCACGCCTAACCTGAAACTCCTCCAGTATGACTAATCTACGTGACCACGAGTGGCAGTCCATTTACGAGAGTAAACCCGAACAGGGACGCGCGCATCTTGTCAAGGACTTCTACGAACCCGCGCTGAAAAGCAGTCAACAATACGACCGGATCGCGGGCTACTTCTCTAGTACGGCACTCGCGGCCGCTGCCAACGGCATTCACGCCCTCGTCGAGAACGATGGTGAAATGCGTCTCATCGTCGGCACCGAACTCTACGAGTCAGACCGCCCGGTTCTAGAGACGCTCACCGACCGCCTGAGGAAAACCTCGAGGATCTTGATGACGAACGCTTGGATGCGAATCTCCGTATTCTCGCGCGTCTCCTCCGCGAAGAACGAATCCACATCAAGGTCGCCTATCCCCGCTCTCCCTCTCACGACTGGGAGATCTTCCATCCGAAAGTTGGACTCTTCCACGATAACGATGGAAACACGATTTCCTTCGAGGGCAGCGTCAATGAGACGGTCGGCGGCTGGGCTCGCAACTACGAGCGGTTCAAAGTTCATCGGTCGTGGGTTCCTGAACAGGCGGACTACGTCGCCGGCGACGAGGAGACCTTCGAGCGGCTGTGGAGTGATGAACACCCCTTCGTCGAAGTGTATGACCTCCCCGAGGCGATCGAAGAAGACATTATCGACTGGAAAGCCCCAGACACCGAGGGCGATCTCCAGGAAGCGATTCAGATCGCGAACGGTACAGCTCCGCCGACGGAGCGCGACAAAGCGAACATCATTCAGGATGGACCGCTCTCGCCCGGTGGGCTCGCACTAGCCGAGGAAGCAAGCACGATCACGCCGTGGCCGCATCAACGAGTTGTCTCAGATACACTTGTCAATACGTATCCACAGAGCTTCTTGCTGTGTGATGAGGTGGGACTCGGGAAGACGATCGAAGCCGGTCTCACACTCTCGCGGCTTGGACTCACCGGCGAGCTTGAAACTGGGCTGTTGCTAGTTCCGGCGAGTCTACAGCGACAGTGGCAGGAAGAGCTCTGGGAAAAGTTTAATATCAACGCCGTCCGGTTTGACCGGGACACAGCGGGCGATCACGTATTCCGAGACGTCCGCGGCCGCGACCACTATCCACCGTCGGTAACAGATCTCGACCTCAGCGGGGAGCACGAATGGGCGGACAGCCCTATCTGGCGGTTCCTCTACGAACAGCAGTCGACTGACGACTATACATCGTCGCCGCTGGATGGGCCAACGGTCGTCATTATGTCCTGGCACACGGCTCGTCTCGACGACCGGTGGGATCAAGTCGCTCCCTTAGACCGGTTATCCGACCGGTCTCGGGACGTCATCCCGGCAAGCTGCCGCGGACGCGACCACGATACGGAAGACCGGATGGGCGTGTGGGACGCCGTCATCGTCGACGAGGCGCACAACGCCCGGCGTGGCAGTAATTTCTACGCTCTTCTCGAACAGCTTCGCGATTATACACACGCCTACTACCTGCTGACGGCTACCCCGATGCAATTGCACGCTGGCGAACTCTATGACCTGATGCAGTTGCTGGATCTTCCGGGTGGTTGGGACAACCGGGATACCTTCATGGAGTTCTTTGAAACTAGAGACGGGCTTTCGCAGGCCCTCAACGAGGTTCTCAACAATCCTGGTTCAGAGTCCGACGAAACGGAGGCTTCCTGGGACACGCAAGCCACGCTCGATGGACTGGAACACCAAGACCGGCTCCCGACGGATCGACCATTCTCCTCAAAAGTCTTCCAGCACATTGCGGACGAGCTTGAGATTAATGAGGACGGACAGAACCGTGCCATTGCCAAAGAGCGTGTGCTGACCGCCTGCCGGCTCGCACGCGCCTATGGAGACGCCTACGACGGCTATCTTGACCACGTCGACGACGCGATGGCAGAGTACGAGATCGACCGTTTTGAGGCGAGCGAGGATACGAAACTCAAACGACTCCTCTATCCGGAAGACGCCGACGAATGGTTGATGGCGTCCCGCAGCGACCGACAGGACGCACTTGACGAACTTTCTCCGGGCGGTTGGCGCGTCATCCGCGATGTTTTAGCAGAGTCCACACCCGTCGACGCGCTCATCCATCGGAATACGCGGGATACACTCCGAAAGTACGAGGCGGTCGGTCTCCTCGACACGACCGTTCCGAACCGGAATCCCGAACAACGGAAAATCGAACTCACCGAGGAGGCACGGGCGGTCTACGACCAGATCGACGAGTACACCCGCGAGTTCTACAAGCGAGCCCAACAGACTGACGAAGCCCAAACACGCGCCATCGGGTTCGTGATGACCACGTATCGACAGCGACTCACGTCGAGTGTCTATGCGATCAGTCAGAGTTTGAAACACCGGCTTGAGACACTCCGAGCGCAACGAACCGTCCTTGCCGGTCGGGAGCGCGCTCGTGACCGAGACTATGGTGATGCGGAGCAGGTTGTCCTCGAAACGCTACAAGACGCAGACCTCAACGACGGGGATGTTCTGGATGAACTCGACGCTAGTAGCGATGACCTGGATCTCTCTGAACTCATCCCGAGCGTAACTGAAGAGGGAAAACAGCTTATCGAGGAAGAAATCGAGGCCTTGGAAGCGTTCGTCAATGACTTAGATTTGGTTGATACAGACCCGAAGATTCAGCAACTGTACAACGACCTGGACGAACTGGATCGGGCTGGTCACAACCGGGTGATTGTCTTCACGCAGTATGCGGACACAATGGACTTCATCCGGGACAGTCTCGCGGATCTTCTTGGAGCGACAATTGCGACGTACTCCGGTCGTGGCGGCGAGCTGTACGACCCCGGTTCTGAAACGTGGGAGCACGTCGGCAAGGAGCGCGTGAAGCGTGAATTCTCACGTGATGATGGGCAGGTCGATATCCTCGTCTGTACCGACTCCGCGAGTGAGGGCCTAAACCTCCAGGAGTGTGGGGCACTCATCAACTACGACCTGCCGTGGAACCCGATGCGAGTTGAACAGCGTATCGGTCGGATTGACCGTATCGGCCAACGATTCGACGAGATCCGTATTCTCAACTACAGCTACGAGGATACAGTTGAGACGGACATCTATGATCGCCTTGACGACCGGATCGGCCTCTTCGAAAACGTCGTCGGTGAGATGCAACCTATACTCTCTGGCGTCAGCCAACAGATTCGGGATGCGACCTTGAACGCGGACAGCGCTGATGACCAGTCTGCGGTCGAATCAGCTGACCGCGAGTTCTCTGAAGAACTCGAAGAACGCGATCAGGGCGACCGTGTCGATGTCGGAGAGTCACTGGAGGATGTCGACGACCTCGTCGCTCAGGATGTCGTCGACGAAGCAAAACTTGATGCGTGGCAGTCCTACATTCACCCGGATCTCATCGATGTCGGGGAGAAGGAATACGAGTATCAACCTCCGTTCGAGACACCGGGCCTCCACTCAGTATTGGTCGATAACGACGCTCTTGCCGAGGCCGGTGTCGAATTTACCCCAGTTCACGAGATTGACTTCGAGTACGATGACGGAGACTTCGACTTTGCGGACAGTACATACCGCCTCTCAGTAGGTGACGCACCGATTGAGATCCCATCCGGGGATGGGGAACAGACGATTGCACAGGCTATTGCGACTGGTGCTGATGAAGTAGCGGTGACGTTCTCGGCTGTGTGTGCTGACGAGTTCCCATCAGTTCAGCATCTTGCACCAGGTCATCCACTTCTCGGACAGCTCCTCTCAATACTGCAGGACGTGAGTGAGGATACATCACGGCTTCAACAGCGGATCGTGACTCGACCCGATCAAGATCAAGAGCCAGTCGTGTGTGCGTGGGGGCGGGGCGGCGTGTTTACCCGGGTTGCAGGCGATGGGACAGTAGCTGAAAATGGATCGATGGATTCCCTTCCGACGTGGTGTGATCAATTCCTCGACAACCGAGATAAGTCAACAAAGCAGTCATAACTGTTGTTGGAATCGGTCGCCATATCTATTATAAGTAAAGGTGAGAATAATTATGTATGACAGAAGATACTGTGGAGGTCACTTTCTCAATTGATGAACAAGCCGTTGAATTTGCCAAGGAATTAGACGATGATGGTCTTGTTGGACTAATTGAGCTGTTTGAGGATCTTAAACTGCTCTTTATCGAACTACGGGAGAATGGACCTGTCGAAAGAGAAGAGTTAGCTCAAAGGATGGGAGAAAAAACGTCCCTTCACCATGCTTCTTGGCCAGACGTCTTTGATGCTCTTCATGATGCCGGTTGGATTGGGGTCGTTGAGGGCCAACAGACGGGGTTCGTTCTGAATACAGAATCTGGCGATAGCGACGATAGTGGTGTCACTATGTTGTAGTCGTCACATCGGTACTGTTGTATTCAATCGTCTCGACTGCCCCTAGATTACGGTCAATGACCCCGATAAATTCGCCAGTGTACCGCTCAGGCAGATATATTTATGAAATACGAATGTCTTGTTAGGATTAATCCGTGTCAGTAGATCCCCTTGATCCTGATCCTGAACTGGTTTCAGAACTTGAACCTCGCCCGTTATGGTTTCTGGAACGACTCTATGAAGTGTTTGCTGACGAGTCGATCGACGCCAATCGATCGACGTTGAGAGAAATCCTCGCAGATAGACACGCAGATCAGGTGGAACAGTTCCTCAAGGATTATGAGAGGTTGAGTGACCGAGGTGTGAATCGACGATATGCCGAGGAGTACCTCAACAAATCACTTGGGATAAGCCGAGAGGAACTGGATGTCAACGGGCGATATGAACTCCTTCTGGTGCTCTATGAGAATGGGTATCGCGACAAGTTGCAGTCTATGATCATCCGCTCTGAACTCTTCGCTGTCAAGAACGAACGCGAGTTCTTACTCGATCAGGAACTCAATATTGAGGGTGTAGAAGAACGTGTGCGGGAATTTCTCCGAAAGGCCAACGTGGAGGAGCAGAATCTTGACCCAATCCGTATCTCCGTCGACGAAAATGAGTCATCCATAGCAATAGATATCCAACAAGAATACGGACGAAAGTATAGAAACGAGTTCGAGTTCAGACAGTCCCTCGGTAATCAAGACGCTCCAGTCAATCCATCTATTGGTGGCACATCGTTCTATCCGTTGCGAAACATCAGTATAGGTGTCGAGCCTGAGGATGGTAAAACGGTTATCACGTTCTCCAAATCGGCGGATAACTGGGAAGATACACTCTCAGATCTGTTTTATGATATTTTCGGAGTCGAAGAATTGTTTGACAAACTTGAGGAGAAGCGTGCTCCCGGTGTGCAAGAAATCCAGCAGGATACTATGGCCGCGGTAGAAGATGAGTCGACAGATACTGCCGACACAGTTCACGAAGCGGTGGAACAGCGGAAGGAGGCTGCGACTGAACAGATAGAAGAAATAGACGAGGCGGACGAGGCGAAAGAGGATCTCAAACAGCGGGCTGAGACATTCAGACTGGTCGGGTATTCCATTTCGAACGACCAAGCTACCAGCACCGATGAATTCACAATTATCGCAGATGACCTGAACGATGTATTCGGAACTATTGAGGGGATAGAACTCAGCTTTGAAGACTACCTGGAGAAGGCAGAAGGGGATAACATCCAATTGATCTTCAAGATTCAGAACGAACTGGTGCAACTGAATGCTGGTGACTGGGAGCCGCTTCGTGGCTCGCGAATCACGGCCGGGAACAAGGAAGCTCTTGAGATTCTTCTCAGTGATATGAATGACCCAGACGCTGATTGACCCACTCCACTCATTCATTGAATCCGGTCAACCAGTACGACGTGAAGAGGTTCCGGACCAACTGGAAGGCACTGACTACGTTAAGGAGCGACTGATTGAGCCGACTGAGTGTCCGACCTGTAATAATGGGATAATCATCGTTGACGAGAGTGAAGACACCTATGAAATTCGATGCCACTCGAACCATTTTCGAACGGTCGAGAAGTCCGATCGGATCCGATATCTCCCGTCATTTCACCGAATTTTACAGGACATCGCTGGCAAACTAAAAACCGATCTCATCACGACAGACGATAGTAATCTTCCGCGGTACGTCATCGGGGAGACTTCACGCGACCTCCTCGTTTACCTCGTGTACTCACCGCGTCACTACGAGGATACCGTCAAGGACATCTATGAAGATGCGATCGAGCGGGGAAACCCATCAATCCTCATCACGCCGAAAGTTACTATCTCAGACATCGTGGAACTTCAGTTTCTTTTCTCCACGGGCCACCTTGTGCAAGCTGTTCCTTTCAAAAAGATAGATGAGAGCGGACTCCTTTCCGACTACGCCGACACCGCTCTACAAGTTGAACAGCTTGACGAGAACGTTATGAGGCGGCGCTTCGGAGAGGACGTGGAAGAACTGCGGAAACAGGTCAAAGCAAACCCAAAATACATCCTCTCCATCCTCTCGAACATTAGAATGCTCCGGGAGAACGGGGAGATTGGTCGCGGGAGCGGTGAACTCCTGGAGAACACTGCTGAGGCTGTGTTTATGCATCTCTTTCCGACCCAGCCAGAACGTGGGGGAGAAGCTGATTCCGGCGCAAATTTGCCAGATAATGTGTTCTATCTCTGGGAGGAAGGGAGCTACGGGCATATTGACTATGAGCCGATTCTTGGTCTAGTCGACACTAAGTCTGGACAGGATGCGAATTTTGGCCAGGAGAAAGTCCGTGGGAAGCACGATGACTATGTGGAGGGAGCTCGGAAAATGTCATTCAAGCACGGTTCTGTGGGGCATATCTTCTTGGTCTTAGATATCGATGGCCAACAAGAGATCAAGTTCTACGACCGGATGCAGGACGATTACGAGGAAAATATGTACATGATCGTCCTGACGCTAGATGCTCTTATCATGATATTTTCCGCCTATCTCTCAAGCGTCGTGTCGAACGAGTTAAAACTCAATGCTGCCAGCTTCAATCGCGCTATCTATCCGCTCTTCCATCGAGATACGTATAACTCCGAGCCGTTCGAGCATCTTCGTCGTGTGTTCAGGGAAGTCGGCCAGCAGCCAGAGGAATATAGGATGAAACTCCTCGAGCGTTCAGGTCTGATGGTTATCAACCGGGACGTAGTCATCGAACATTTCAAAACCCTCATCGAGGTCAACAGAGCTAGAGGAGATCTTGAACAGGTATTTTCAGTAGAGGTTCTTTGTGAGTGTCATTGGTAGTGATATGAGAGAATTCTGGCCGTTGTCCCCTCTGTTGATCGGTCTTCATTTCGGTAAACCATCGGTGTGAGAAGGCTCCATTCGAGTTTGGTAGATGGAGGTGATTTTGAAAGCCAAGTTCGGTTTTTCACCCGTTCACGATGGCATATCCCTCCAAACCCAAAATCCGATCTATGACAGGGAACCCAATTGACGTATTAGACGACCTGGCTGACCAGGTCGCCAAGGAATTCGAGGCGTACAGACAGCCGGACGAATTCAAAGACGTATCGATTGTCATCGACAACAACGATCCAGACCGGCCAACACTGATCGTACACGTCGATAGAGAGGACGCCGATACGCTGGCCGATGAGATCGAGGACTTCCTGCAAGATCGGGGTGCTCGAACTCAGCGTGAACGACACTCGGATGCAGATGTCCGGGTGCTAGCCACCGTCGGCTGACTTCTCAGTCCTCTCTGATTTATTTTGGCCGCTCTCGGTAAGCCACTCCTAAGCTGTCAGTCTCGCCAAGAGTGAAGTGAGACCGATATCTTGGTAGGGAGTGTTCGATGGATTCGACGCTTCTCACCGGCTCAAAACATGCCAGATTAGAACAGGAGGCATTCGAGCGGGCTGATGACATTGCTACTGATTCTTTAGGGAGTGTTCTTTATATCACCAGAAATGACGCTCGTAGAAGCGAAGTTGAGGATAGCTGGGCCGCGACCCACGACCCCCTCCGTCTTCGTGCCGAGACGCTAGATGCGGTCGTTCGGGATTGGTATGAGCATCTCCACGGCCCAGTCCAGCCACTCGCCGGGCAGCTGAACCGCCGGCTGGCGGAATACGCACTCGACAGATCGACAGACGAGACAGATGGTGCTCTCGCCGGCGAACCCGCCTCGGCCGCTCTCGCGGATTCGTTCAGTAGCCGCTTCTCGCTCTTCGACGACGCCGGCGTCGGTACCGCTGACGCGCTTGCAACGGAGTTTGAGGGCTCAGCCCTCGATGACCATATCGCAGCAGCTACTGTCGACGCGTACCGCCACTATCAGGGCCTCCATGCCGAATATGTCGATGAGTGGGTCTGTATCCGAGGCGAGATGTTCGACGCAGTAGCGACGGCAGAGCAGCCATTATCGGATCTCTCTCCAGAGCTTGATGTCGTTATCCTTTCGGGGTATCATGAGTTCCGACCTATCGAACGCTGCCTTATCGAACGTCTGGTCGACGAACTTCCGATGATTGCACTGCTGCCGCTCCACCAGGATGGTTGGAGCGGAGTCGACGCCGTTGCGGAAGATGCTATGGAAGTCTACAAATCGCTGGATTTTGAGACAATAGAAATCAACCCCCTCGATGAATCGGGGCAGACCTTCGGAACAATCACTGAGGCACTCTACCGCCCGGAGCCCGACACCATCTCTACTCCAGACGGCCTCCGGTGGCATGAACTCCCGACGCCCGAGCGCGAGATTCGCTTCGTCGCTCGCGAACTCCGGACGGAGTTGGCAAATGGCCGTGATCCCGACGACCTGGCTATCGTCATCCCGGGAACGGAGGCCTATTCGGGGTACGTCGAGGATACGTTCGATACGTTCGACATTCCGCACGTTACGACCGCTGCTTCACAGCTGAACCGGACGTTCACCGGGAGCGTGGTTCATGATCTCTTGAACCTCGCCGAATCTGATCCCCGCGCTGAGAACCTCACGTCCCTGCTAGCGAATCCATTGGTTGACATCGTACCTACCGACCAAGCCAACACCGTCACCGCAGCTGCTCGCCGGCGTGACACGGTTTCTGTGTCACCTCTGCTCGATGATGTCGACGACCAGGCTGCGACACTGATCGAGGAGCTGCTGGCCACGCTAAAGACGCTCCGAACAGGCGACATTGAGGACGCAACCGACACGCTCCGTCGACTACTTGATGACCGGTTTAATGTGGAGGAGGCGACAGAAAACTACGCCACCGGTGCCGAACAAGCCGTTGAACAGCGGGCTTACGACCTCGTAGACGAGGTTCTCACCTCGTTCGAGTCGCTGGCGTCAGTCAGTACCGATCTTTCGCCGTTAGCACTCTTAACACGTGCCTTCGATGGCGTGCCGATACGGGTTCCACAGCGCGCTGCTGGCGGCCGCGTCGAAGTGATGGGGCTGCTCGACGCCCGGATACGCTCCTTCGAGAAGGTATTCCTTGTGGGACTGACGAGCGAGCACTTCCCAGTAACGCCGGAACGCCCGGCCTTCTTCGAGGAGATGACCGACGCCCACCCACGGTTCGACACCGGCGATGAGCGACTCCGTGGCCGCTATCTCTTCGCGACGCTCCTCGCGAACGTTGACCAGCTCACGATCACCACGCCTGAGGCTGGCGACGAGGAATCTGCCGTCGTCCGGTCGCCAGTCCTCGACGAACTTCAGCGCGTAACCGATATTGAACCCGAAACCGGCGTCGATGAACGCGTTGGATCCCGTGAAGATCTCCAGCGACACATCGCAGCTACGGCTGACAAGCGTGCGGCAGTCAGCCGCGCCGGTGACCGAGGTGACCTCTCCCCCGACCAGACCAAACGCATGGATAGGGGACTTCACTGTGCGGACAACAGAGGAACAGCTGGCCTCTCCAAGCACGACGGTGTGTTAGAACCTGAAACAGTCGATAAAGTATACCCCCGTCGGAACGAGAACCCTACAGTGCGAGTCGGATTGAGCGATACGTCGAGTGTGGGTTCAAATTCTACGCTGACAATGTCCTCGGAATCGAAGATCCGGACGACGTTGAGGTCGCACCTACACCCCTCGAAACAGGATCATATGTTCACGATGTCCTCGAACGATTTTTCGCTGATCTGCAGGACGATATCGACGAGAGTATCGACCTAACGAAATTTAACCGAGATGCGTTGGCGACACACCTCAGCGATATAGCTGTCGAGGAACTCCATGACGCTGACTTCCAGTACGACGGGCTGTTCTACGAACGGTGGAAAGCTGAGCTATTCGCGGGCCTCAGCGACGAGGGGAGTGGGCTCTACGAGGCTGGCAGCAACCCCCACAATGCGCCAGAACAGGGCTTATTCGCAAGGTTCCTCGACAACGAACTCTCACGAGACGATACCGACCGCCCACATCTGTTCGAGGCACCGTTCGGCGAGGGACTCCCTGACTCAGATGCTGGCCCATTCACAGTCGAGCGACCGGATGGTTCGACCGTCTCGATTCGGGGTTACATCGACCGTGTTGACGTAAACCGCGAAGGTGAGCAACCGTCTCTCACGTTGTACGACTACAAGACTGGTCGAGCACCGTATATGACGAAGACCACCGGCGGCACGAAGTTCCAGCTCCCGATCTATCTGCTCGCTGCGGCCGATGTTGTCACCGGTGATCTATTCGATCAGGGTTCGCTCTCGGCGACGTACTATCAGGTGCGGCCCCCAAACGACCTCAAGGTTCCACGCGGCGTCGAGTCGAAATTCGATTCAGAGGTCGAACTTCGCCGCTTCCTGGATGATATCGTTCCAGAGTGGCTGGGGCAAATTGACGATGCGATTGCCAACGGACGGTTCCACACGACACTTCTGTCAGCTCGGGGTGCGAATTGCCGATACTGTGACTACCGTCGAGCATGTGATGTTCGGCACCATCGCAAGCGAGAGTTCGTCAACGAGGTTCGAACCGACGAGGCGGCCTACGTTCCACTCCGTGTTCGCGACGATCAGGACATCGAGGCGGTGATGAGTGATGACTGAGGAAACAGAGAAGATTCAGCTCACAGAGGAACAGGAGGATGCACTCGTTCAAGGCCGGAATGTCGCAATCACCGCCGGTGCTGGAACTGGCAAGACGACGACGCTAACCGAGAGATATGTGACGATTCTGGCTGACAACCCGTCGCTCACGCCTGAGAACATTGTTACGATCACCTTCACGCGAAAGGCCGCTGCCGAACTGACAGAGCGCGTCCGAGAAGAGGTGTATGACCGTTTGGAAGACGTTGATTCACCGGAGGCTTACCACCGGTGGCGAGAGGTTCTCGACGATCTGGAGGACGGCTACGTCCACACTATCCATGCGTTCTGTACACGTCTCCTACGAGAACGGGCCGTCGAAGCCCCGGTGCCGCTTGGGTTCGATGTGCTCGACGAAGACGGTGCTGCCACACTGCAACGTGAGGTCGTGACCGAGTTTCTTGAACGGAATCAGGACGATGAGAATGTCGCACTCCTGGCGCAACTCTGGGGTCGCGACCAGTTAGTCGAAGTACTGTCTGGACTCCTCGATGAGCGGCCACAAAGTGAGGCGATCCTCAATGAGTGGCGTGATGCCGAGGTCGATGACTATGTCGATGTTCTCTGGGAAGTCGTCTGTGACCTCGACGTCGACGATGCCCGACAGACGCTGTACGCAAACGGACTTCTCGAACATCTACGGACGGTCGCGGGCCGTCTCGATCCGGAGGCCACGATTGCTGACGATGACGGCTTCAGAGCCTACCAGACCATTACAGAGGTTGCGACGACACTTCCTGACGATCCGTCGAAGAGCGATCCCCGCGACTGTCAACGGGCAATCCTTGAGCTTTACGAGGCCTGTGAGAAGAAGAATGGCGGCCTCTACAGTAGTTCTGGGTATGTCGTCGGAGATCGGGAGGATTGGGGAGAGTACGATGTTGTCTACGACGACCTGAAAGACATTATCGACACCCTCATTGGAGCCGTTGAGCCGCACGCAGAGGCGGTCGAGACGACGCCCGGTGAACTGGAAGCAAATAGTGCTCACTACGTACTCGCTCTGATGCGGGTCTTCGACGACGTACTCGTAGCCTACACTGCCGAGAAGGAGAGCCGCGATACGCTCGATTTTCCTGACGTTATCGAGACGACGCTTGAGTTCTTGCGAGCCAACGATGTCGTCACGGAGCGGCTTCAAGACCAGTTTGCGGCCGTGATGGTCGACGAGTTTCAGGACACAGATCCGCGTCAGTGGGAGCTGGTCAAGCTTCTAACGGGCGTCGACGAGCAGACAGCGTCGAACGTGTTCCTGGTCGGCGACGAGAAACAGAGTATCTACGGATTCCGTGGGGCCGACGTGACGACGTTCGGGGCTGCAAGAGCTGAACTCCAGACTGTTAACGAAAACCGTGGCGTCAACGACGTTCCCGACAGCGAGGCCGAAAGTCCGACTGCGCTCGAACTCTCCGGGAACTTCCGGACGCTAGACGAGCCGCTATCGTTCCTGAACGAACTCTTCGAGCACCTCTTCCAACCGGAAGGTGAAACTCACGAGCCCTACGAAGCACCACCGCAGGAGTTGACCACACAACGCGACCGAGTCGAAGACATCGAGGGATTGACTGGGAGTGTTGAGTATCTCGTTGTACCCGACGACGCCGATACGGCAGTGGAACTTTTTGGCGATGATCATCCGGTCGCCGAAGGCGCACTTGACCACACCATCGAAGCCGAGTCCCAAGCACTGGCTGCTCGACTGACCCACTTATTCAACGATCCGCCTACAATTCAAGACCCCGATACTGGTACTCATCGGGACGCCACACCCGATGATACGGCGATCCTCCTCCGCCGGCGAACTCATCTAGACCGGTATCAACGAGCTCTTGAGGAGTGCGATATCCCCTACACTGTCGTCGGCGGTGTCGGGTTCTACGATACACCTGAGGTTCAGGCCCTAACGAACTTGCTTCGGGTGCTCGGTGACCCACAGGATGATGTCTCTCTGTATGGAGTGCTTCGATCACCGCTGTTCGGGTTCGCTGATGATCGCCTCGCACCGGTGGTGGCAGAGGCAGAGTCAGTGTGGGACGCCCTCGCCGAGACGGACGATCCGCAATTAGAGGATGCATTCAGCCTCCTGTCGAAGTGGCGAACGCTCAGTGGTTGCGCGACGCCGGCGGAAAATGGCGTTCTCCCGTGGAACCGCTTGCTGTCCCGAGTGATTGACGATACTGGATATCTGGCGAGTGTGAGTGCTGATGAACGCGGTCAGCAGGCCGTCGCAAACGTCGAGAAGTTCCGTGATCAGGTTCGCACATGGAGTGAAAACGGGGTTCACACAGCGGCTGGGTTGCTGCATCGCATTGACCGACAAGCCGAGATCGATCCCCGAGAGGGTGAAGCTGATATTCCGGGTGACGCTAAAGGCGTACGGATCATGACGATCCATTCCGCGAAAGGTCTGGAGTTCCCGATTGTCACAGTCCCAGATCTTGGAAGCGACCTCAATTTCGGTCGCTCTGTTGATGACCACGGGTACGTACGTCTTGTAGACGGTACTGAAGACGCGCCACCGGTGCCGGCGGTCGGTGGGCCGAGTCCTGGCGATGCGTTCTCGATTGAGAAGACAGCTGTCCACGAGTACGCTGACCGACAGTCACGGCCCGAAGAACGAGCAGAGTCGAAACGGCTTCTCTACGTTGCATGTACACGAACACGAGATCACCTACTCCTCTGCGGCACGCATGATATCAACATCGACGAGGGTGGTACAATCGAACTTGGTGAGCCTGCAGCCTTTGATGACGCCGACCGGTGGCGTGACTGGCTACAGCCAGCCCTCCTCGACGGCGAACTCGTTGCTGAGGCGATCCAGGACGGCCAGGCGTCCGGGGAGATTAATGGGGCCAGCTACACCGTTCGCAAGCCGCCGCGCCCGGTGAACTGGCACACTGGCGACGACACTGTTGGTTCAACGCCGGAAATCTCAATTCCGTCACCACCATCGCTATCGCCAGCGAAACGGATCGCAGCCACGACGCTCGTGAATGCAGTAGCGGAAGCGTCTACAAACGGCCATAGTTATTCGCAGCAGGAGGAGTCGGTGGGGTTGAGCCCCACTACATTTGGGACGGTCGTCCACCGGATCAACGAACTTCGGCCACCGAGAGACGAATGGCCTGCTCTGATCCGCCGTCTGAGTGGGATGGCTGGTGAGGAGCCGACGGAATCAGACCTCCGTGACGCTGTCAATCACGCTGTAGATGCGGTTGAATTCGTTGATCAGGTTGAGGCCGCTGCCCAGCTCCAAGCTGTCTATGATGAGTACTCTGTTGTCGCTCGAATTGGGGAGTCGAGGATTGTCGGCGATATAGATCGACTGCTCGTCACGCCGGATGCATTCCACATTATCGACTACAAGACCAACGACCTCTCAGCTACGACATCGGAGGAACTCGCCGAACACTATCGACCGCAGATGCTCGCTTACGCTCTCGCACTCCTCCAACATGACCGAAATCGTGACGTACGAGCTTCACTCCGGTTTACTGATGCGGGCGTAGAGGAACAGTTCAATTGGGAGTCGGATCAGATGGTGGAGATTGAATCAGAACTACGGTCGATGGTAAAATTGGTCATTTAGTTATCACTACTTGACAATCAGTTGTCCGTGATGATGAGTAGCCACGACAGATTCTCACTCTAATTAGTTATTTGCTCTGTCAGATACACTTGAAGGTCATGACTGTGTCCGTTCCGTCTCACCATACGCGACGCCGAGTTCGAGGTCTTCGTACATCCGTTCGAGCATCGCCAGCCCCGACTGGAACTGGGCGTAGTTCTCACGCATATACTCGATCGTCTCAGCTCTTGAGATCACCGGGTAGCCTTCGACCTGATTGATGTCAAGTGACGGGCGGGGCTCAAGGACAATCTGTAGCGACCCATCCAGCTCGTCTCGGGGCTGTCGTTCGGATGCAGTGGGGAGGTCGAACGACTCGAAAAACGTCTCCCAGGCGTTGATGTCTTGCTCGTGGACGGCCAAAAACAACGGGTAGTCATCGGGGTTGCGACTGACTTGATAGCCGCCCTGTGTCCACACGTATACGGCGTCGATCTGCGTAAACGCGTACGGCCAGTCACTAAACTGCGGGATGACGTATGCCTCCTCAATCGAAGGCGGATTGACTCCGGCGCTGGCAGCAACGATCTCGCGTGCGGCGTCTCTCACGCGCTCGTCAACGACGGAGAGGCCATCATCATAACTGATGTAGCCTGCGTCTTCGAGACGGTTCACGGCCTGTCTCACCGTCTCGTACGGCGTGTGAAGGTGTTGTGCGACACGGCGGATGGAGTCACCACTCTCGATAGCGAGGATGACCTGCGCGGCCGTGTCGTCGAGCACCTCATACATTTGATGGTTACCAATAATCCAGTAATAATTAAAAATATGATTATATTACTTGATTGGCAATGAGGTATTGTTTAGTTGAGCATCTCCTCAACTGGCGTTCGATTATCTACTGCTTGGTGCGGCCGATCATGGTTGTAATAATGCCTGGAGCGACGTAACCAGCGACGAGCACTCGACTGATTGCCCCGCCAAAAGGAATGAAATATGTAAATTTAAATCCAAAAACCTATATATAGAAATAAGGATAAAATTAACCAAGATGCTCACTAAGGCTGCTCTCACAGTCGTCGACGTGCTAACGACCGGCCGTGAGACAACAGTAGCCGAACTCACGAACGCTACCGAGTTTTCGAAGCCTCATCTGTACGAGGTCGTTGATGAGCTGATAGAGGACAGACTCTTGATCGAACGCCGTGGTCCCAACAACCAACGGTACGTTCGCGTCACCGATCACCCGGTCGTTGAAGCATACCGAACACTTCACTCAGAACTTGGCCATGTAGAGTGGGCCGATCTCCTCTCACCGGCGACACTCAGAGTATGCTGGTTCCTTGAGGAATCACGTCGGGTCGCCGATATTGCTGACCGCCTCGATATCACCCGGCAAAGCGTCCACAATAGCCTTAACCCGCTGAAAAATCGAGCGATGCTATCGCCATCCGGCCCAGAGTACGCGTTGAGCGAAGACCTTGAGCCACTTCTTACGTTTGTGCGGGCAGTAGTACTGCACGAACACCGGTCGCGAGCGCGGGCTGTTGCTCCGAGTGCAACTGTGGAGTGGTGTGATCCATCCAGAGCTCTCATCCGCGTTCAAACTGGGAGGATACAGCAGCGCTCACAGACGATTCCAACTGGCGGATGACAGGGCTCGGACGCTTCGAAGAGTACGGCCTCCAGTTCTTCCTTGCAGGCGAGCCTGCATTTTGGTATGGGCCTGAAGAGACGCTCTCCGCTGCTGATCTGGTTTGTCATACGCTCGTCCTCGATAGTGGTTCCCGACGCGTCAGCTATGCCATGCTGTTGATCGAAAAGGAGCGGGTCGAGCAAGAGCAACTTATGAGGATCGCCAAGTGGTACGGGTTAGAGACACCAGTAAGAGAGGTGTATCGACGATTAGAGAAAGAGACCGATAGCTCTGAGGAGACATCGATTATCCTCCCGAGTGATGCAGAGTTTACGGCTCTGAAAGAGCAGTACGGAGTAGCATGACGGTATTCAAAGGCGACGATGCGATTCGGGAATTCCTCGAAGAGTTAGATAGGTGGCTGTCTGATTCCGTCGACGTGTATCTCTTGGGCGGATCTGCGATGACAGTACACGGGTTGAAAGACCAAACAGAGGATATTGATCTCGCATTGGGTGTCGTCACCGAATTCGAACACGTCTATCAAACACTTATCGAGGAGGGATTTACAGTCGTTGCTGAACCGACAAAATCTTTCGAAGAAGTCGGTACGACAGTCGAGTTAGCACACCAGCAGCGAGGATTTCGGATCGACCTCTTCGAACAGCAAGTCGTGGGGAAAGTGTGGCTCACTGACCAGATGCGCCGCCGAGCTGAACAGTTCTGGACAGGGAATCACGTCACGGCGTTTACTCTCTCGGATGAGGATATGTTTCTGCTGAAGGCCGTTTCAGGCGGTGACATAGCCAGTGGTCGTCAACGAGATCTCGAAGACATGCGGATATACGCACAAAGAGGGATAGACTACGAGACAGTTTTGGACGAGATCGAGGCCCAGCGACCGTTCAACACTGGGGCGACAGAAGCCCAACAGATCCGCGATCGTTCACACCCCTTGTTCGCGGTCGAGATGGCAGTAAGCTCATTGTCCGGACTTCCAGATTCGTTTGCTGATCAGATTGATAGGCTCGCGACAGAGTTTCAGATCGAATACACCGTCCTGGTGACGATTGACGATGGACTCAACGATATAGAAGCAATAAGAGAACAGGTGAGCTCGAATGTCCGAGCACTTGGTTCAGGTAGTACCGACGCTATCAATGACGCAATCAATCGGTTGTGTAAGAAACAAATCCTCACGCGGGACGGCGGGGTCGTTCGACTTGCCTGAACCAACTAATCAACTGATGTCTGCGCTTTTCTCTGTTGGTTAGTAGTTAGGTGTCTCTCTTTGAGGATCATCTACTGGCATCTATAACATCTACTTGTGACGGCTATCATAGACGAAATTCTGTTATGTATGTGTGTTACAGACGTATGTTACAGATACCTATTACAGATAGCTGTCACAGATGTCTGACACAGATTTATGTCTGTTGTTGTATAATAGCCTATTATGATCACGGTCGTGGTTTACTCTGAATCGGGCGGGACGTACAAAACGACGATGACGGCCAACGTTGGCGTCGCCTTAGAACGAATGGGACTCGATACCTTGATGATCGATTTGGATCCTCAGGAGGGCAATCTCACGAGTCTCTTCGATGCTGGCACCCAGCGAAGCGATCCCGATGCCGACAACTTGGTCAAACACATCCTCGATATGCCGGATGGGAACTTCGGCGATCTCATCGAACCAACCGAGGAGGGTGTTGATATCATCCCGAGCCACGACATGCTCGGTGATTTCACGTCCAATCTGGAACAGAAGATCTCGTATGAGACCGGCATGAAAAACATGAGCCGGGATGACTACCCTCGCTTCGAGCTTCTCCACGACCTCCTTTGGGAGAAACAAGAGCTTCACAAACAGTATGACGCGATACTGATCGATCCCAACGCCC
The DNA here is from genome assembly GCF_042662885.1 of Halonotius sp. GCM10025705. Classification (NCBI taxonomy): domain Archaea; kingdom Methanobacteriati; phylum Methanobacteriota; class Halobacteria; order Halobacteriales; family Haloferacaceae; genus Halonotius; species Halonotius sp. GCM10025705. The sequence continues at coordinate 54,734 of NZ_JBHSZD010000003.1, forward strand.
GTGCAGAAGATCTGCTCTACAACGCTATCTTCGCTCTTCGAACGCTTGTTGCCCCAGTCAAACCAGCCGGAAAGGGGAATTTGAGCCTCGATGGACTTGATGAACTGGTCGGGAACATGGAGAACGAGTTAGATATCGAGATCGGCCTGTCATGCGTTGTTCCATCAGGTGTTGGGCAAACGAACGCTCACCAGCAGTATCAACAGCAGTTCGAGAATACAGAGCAGTTCGATACTCCAGTTTCAATTGCTGATCGCGAGAGCCTGATGGATGCGATGTGGGAAGCGAAAGGATCGGCATTCCGCGTCGTCGAGGAACGCTGGAAAACGTTTGAACAGGACGGTAAGATGGTAAGTGAACCCGGCCACCGACGGGTGCGAGATCGGGAGATTGCAACGCTTCGGCGATTGTATGAACTAGCGCAGTTCATTGCCACCGAAACATTCGATGCGGAGATCGATCCGGAACTAAAACTCGATATTCAGGATCATGGGGAGCGAACAGTCGAGATCGATGCGGATGAGAAAACGGAGGTGACGACATGAGCAATTTCAAATCGGGTTCTGGGAACCTCGATTTCGGTGATGACGACGAGTCCACGGAATCTGAGACAGCAGACGAAGCAGTCCCCACGTCCAGTGGACAAAAATCAACGAAGTCAGAAACGGATCGAATGACCACTGAGCCAGCTGAGGAATCAATCGACGAGTCAACAACCAGCTCTTCAGCTGATCAGTATCCATACTTCGTCCGGCGAAGCAACGTCGGTGACGAACGCGATACCCGCCTCGAAATCCATGTTCGAGACAAGGTAGCCGATCAAGAGAGTGCGTTCCGAAATGAACTCGCTGAACAGCTCGATGTCAACGAAGTCTCGAAGACAGATGCTCGCGAGTTTGCTCTGCTAGCGGCGTACAAACATCCGGAGCGCGTCGCTGAATTGATGGAGGAAGAAGGATACGGAGCTTTCGGCTGATATTTCACGCCTACTACCGCTATTGAGCCGCTTATTCAGTCTTTATCAATTTGATATTTAAGTGGACAGACCATCTTTGATGTATCATATGAACCGAATGTTACTCGATCATGTTGTGGGAGAAATAGACCAACCGCAGGTAGACAGTGAGTATATTATTGATTCGTTCGTCGATGTGTGCATCGATTATCTAGAGGAAACTACTGATCCAACAACTGACCAGATTGAGGTGCTACTTGTCCATTTTGCAGATCGAGATCCGGATGATCTTGACGAGGAAACTCTGTCATTGCTCTGGGTAATGCGAGCTATCATGCAGTGGATGGTAGATGATCTACCTCTACAAAAAGAATATTCAGATCCTGAGTGGCTACGGAAAAAGTTGGAATATTGGGAAAGCATCGGGTACGAAGGCCCATCGTATGACTCGGGGGATGATCCACATTCCATTGAAGGCCGTCTAAAGGTACTAATTGAAATACTCGCCCAAAATAATGAGGCGGGGGCTCCAATGGAGGATATCTTGGATCGTGTTAGCGATATTGGTATTGAACCGGCTGAGGCGGAGGATATATTGATGTCGCTCATGCAACGTGGCGAAGTTTGGGAGACCGAGCAGGACCACCTTGAGACAGATTACTGAATAGAACCGGAGTATCGTAGCTTATTATCGGCATGACGATTGATTCTCACCTTCTGACGGTTTAAGTATCAATACCGGTAACGTGTTTTTATGACCACAAATGGAGATAGTGGCGAGGAGTTATCACAGGAAGAGCGAAACCAACTTTGGCGAAAGCGCGCCCGAAGCCTCCTCATAGGAATCTATGCCACTGATGAGTACGTTGAAATATACGGTCTTAGGATTCAATACTCTAACACAGACCGTGACTTTGTAGACGTTTACAGTCTCGATCAAGACAACAACGAGAAAGATCTCCGGTATCTCGACACCGTCCAGATTGCCCAATTTGCAACAGTTGGGGCTTTCTTGGCGCAGTTGAGATCTTATTTCACCGACGAACAGCAAATCCCAGAAGAACCTGAAGAGGATGAAGAGAATGGTGAAGGTGATCCTCTTGTACATTGATTAAAACAACCGGTATGGGTTCTGAAATCCTCTTTTTCTGTGAGGAAAGGACTGATCTGGGATTTAAGTAATCTCCTCACCAAATTCTGATACGGTATACATGCCGTTTATTGGTGAATTGAATGGCGAGACCGTAGTCCCCGAGGAAATTCCAGATAGAACCGATGTGTTTTGTCCGACGTGTAATGGAAGGATGCGTCCACGTGGCCCGTTTTCCAACGGCTCAGCTCGTCATTTCTATCACTTGTCGGATTCAGGCACTTGTAGTGGTGGAGAGTCAGATCTCCATCAGAAATGGAAATCACTGGCTGTCTCGGCACTCCGGATCGAATTCTCCGATATAGCCGATGTGGTAGAAGTCGAGATGGAAATAAATATCTCTGAAACGGAGACCTCGCCGGCGAACCGTTATGCCGATGCTATGGTGCGGTTCACGAAGAGGCACGATCTCTTCGGCCAAGGGCTGGCAGTCGAGGTTCAACACAGAAATATTGAGAAAAACATCGAAGCCACAACCCATGACTACTTGTCAAAAGGTATCAGCGTATATTGGGCTGACAAATCCGATTTCGATAGAGGTAGGTTTCTGATGGATAACCTATTCGAGGAGTTCGATTTGGGAAAGAAATCTACTGCTGCTTATAGCCCGAAATGTGATGCCCCACCACCGCTAAGCGATCAGCCAACTGGGTTGAAGACATCCAATGAACACACCTACGAAGGGGGTAGATGGACTAGAAAAGATCTTATTCCCGCATGTAGGCATGAGTTCGTTGATCAGGGGCGAGAGTACCGTTGTATCCGATGCGGCCTCGAGGTAAGGTGGCTAGCTGATGTTTTCGACGGGAATTCATATATTCTAACTGAGAAAATTGATCCAGAACAAAGAGTTCTGGTCGCAGATAAGGAAACTGTAGAGAACGACTACGAACCTCCCAATTTAGTTGATGAGGGCATCCCACCAAGTGACCACCGCCATATGTGGGGGAAACCTGATCAAATGCCATTTTATGTGAAGCACCGATGCCACCGCATATCTTGTAAGTCAGAGATAAGAAAAAGAGATGATCGGACGACCATTGAACACAAAGAAGCTGATTCAGATAGCTTAGAGGAGTTCGAAACAAGCTAAAACAAATTAATCCTATTCGAGAGTTGCGGTTGCATGTTGGCCCACCCCGCCTTCCAATACCTCCCGGTGGGACGGTTTCGATCAGCCTGCGTCTGGGTTTTCGACGCGTAGGTCGTGATCGACTCCCGTATCGAGATCAACGAAGTCGCCAAGCCCGACAGTCTGGGCTTTCTCGCAATCCTCCTTGCAGCGGGTACGGCGATCGTCGTCCGCCGTCAGCCAGGACATCTCTCCCGAGTCAGGCCGGTAGATCTGACGGCCCGCAAATGTCGACGTAGATGTTCCAACGACCAAAGCTTGGAATCGCTCCATCATCAGTGAGGCAACCAGCCCGTTTGTCGTTACGACACTTGGATCACGTAACTCGTCGCTCCCATCGTCGGCTTCTCCGGGCTCCCGCTGGACGTAGAGCCCCCGTGGTCAGCTCGATCTTTCGGCGGCTGACGGTCTCGGACGACTCCGGCCTCTCGATCGCCCTGTTTCCATGCCTCGAGGCAGTTGAGGCACGCTAACCCTGGGCCAGCGGTCTCTACTGTCGATCGGGCTGACGAGGCAAGTTCGTCAGTCTCCTCATCGACTTGGAGGTGGGTGCCTCCTGAGATGACGGGAATAAGGTGGGCGTACGCCAGTCGGTCGATTACCTTTTGCACCCAGTGTGGGTCGGCGGCGTTCAGAATCACGTCGCAGTCGAGGAGCCCTCCAAGGGCGGCGTAGTCATCGTTTACCCCTTCGACGACGCTCCCATGGATTGCTCGAGCTTGGAAGCCAGGAGCGGTCGCGGCCTCTTCCGCAACAGCGCGTGCGATCTCAATCTTCCGAGCGTTCGCCCTGGCGTCATCGCGAGAGGCACCGTATGCTCGGTTCAGGTTTGCCTCTTTCAGGTGGTCGAAGTCAACGAACACGGCACCGCCAACACCGAGTCGGGCGACCTGTTCGGCGAGCAACGACCCAACACCGCCACATCCGACGACCCCCACGCGGATGCCGCTAAGACGGGCTTGTCCGCGTTCTCCCCACAACTCGAGTGTACTGTCGTGGGCAACTGTACCTGTCCCGAGTCCGGAACCGGCCGGCCCCTGAGCACTGAACGCAGTATTGAGTTTTTCGAGGTATGGGCCGTCTCGCAAGCTCTCGACCGGTGAGGTACCGAGGACGCGGATTGCTGTCGCCTCGGTTTTCTCAGGTGGCGTACCGACAGTGAAGTCGTAGGCACGGAAGCTCCATTCTGGGTCATCACTTTCCCGACGCGGTTTGCTCGCAATGATTCCGGCACCGAACGGTCGGTCGGCCCCCAGCTGATCGGCGTCGGACTCGAGCCGCATCGGGTCGGCCTTTAGATCGGGCCCAGACGGATATGCGCTCCATCCTGGGTGAGAGTGGAAGTACGCGATGCCTTTCCGCGGATCATGTTCGATTTCGTTTTTCGCTCTGGCCCGGTACGCTGGACTGAGCTTCAGGCTCCTATCTCGGATGTGGACATCGTCGTCAGTTTCCGGCGGGATGACATCATTGACGATGTACGTGACCCGAGAGTCACCGGAACTCCGTGTGATCGTCGCAATCACCCCTTGCTCGTAGCGATCGGGTTGGTACTCTGACCCCTCTGGCTCCCGATCGGCGTGCTTCGGCCGCAGGTGACCGTACAGCGTCTGCTTGACCTCTTGGGTCATGGCGAGGTGGAATTCCTTGGCATCCCCGACAGAATACAGCTCGGGAAGTGCGTCGTCGCGGCCGCTCATGATTCATCCTCCGGCTCGTCAAGTCGAAGGAGGTACTGAACGATACTGTGGGCGTTTGCGAGGTCTCGCATCCGTTCTGGCTGGCGGTTCATCGACGACCAACGCCAGCTGAACGCAATCCCGCTATCTTCTTCCGAAACGTCGAGGACCATCTCGACTTTGTCGTAATGGCCCTCATCTGGCTCAGCAAACGCGTTGCGGCACCCGATCTCCCCGTCAGCTCGTCCGTCGACGGTAACGGCAGGTGCCATGATTACCCAGTGTGGGTCACTTTCGTCGAACGACTGGTCGACGAGGACGTAGATCTCCGCAGTAGGTTCGTCCCACCGCTCGCTGTACGCGTGGAGGTCGTACTCACCGAGCCAGATGAGTGCCTGATTCCCGTGGGTGTCGACGACGGTCGGTTGACCGTGCGAGCTGTCTCGCTTGCGCTGGAGAGCCCGTACAGCTCCCTGGAAGTCTCCATCCAGCTTCTCATCCGCGACTTTGGCCGGCGGGGTCGGGGTGGATTCGTTGTAGTTACCCCCATGCCCGTCCCCATCGGCCACATCCGCGGGAGTTTGGTCTTCGTCAACGGCCATATCAGGCGTTACCCGGAGTGCGAGGTTCGCTGCTAAACCGTTCGACACCGGGGCCACTGAGGTCTACCTCGTCTTCGCCACTGTAGGTATTCTCAGTGCCCTCCTCGACTAGCGCGTCGTCGGTATTCTTGCTAAACTGCGCGAGGATGGTCTCGGCGGTTGGGGAAGCCTCGTTGAAGAACTCGACTGGCTCGCCATCGACTTTGACACCGTATTTATCGCGCGCGCTGACGGTGCGATCTTCGACGGTTTCGATAGTGTCCTCGAGATCCTCGATCTTGCGGAAGAGATCAGGGTCAGCACCGCTGGTCGCGATGGTTTCCTGAAGATCATTGATGTCGTCTTGCGTAGCCTGAACGTCCCCTTCGATGCCATTGGGCAGTGAGCCCTCGGCGTGTTCCAAGGCGTCCTCGAGATCCTCGATATTGTCTTCGACGGTCTCGAGGTCGGCGAACGCGCTCGCGGGAATATCCTCCTCAAGGGCCTCGATGATATCTTGTGCCTCTTGGATAGATTCCGCGAGGTCATCGAACTCTGCAACTTCGGTCGTGTCAGCGGTTTCTTCGGTCATGGTTGATGTCCTGTCGTCTTTGACCCGACGACGTTGGGCCGACCGCAAGGCGACACCCGCAGCTCTGACGGACGCAAGACCAAGGGGCGACACAGACTTGTCACTCTGATCCCATGGTCGGGGTTCGCCTGCGTGCGAGCATGCCGAAGAGATCCTCGCTGGCAGAGCCAGCTCACTCAGCGGTCGTGGTAATTCCCGCTGTCCTCCTGCTGCGCCCGGCGCGCAGTTCGGAGGAGGCCTACGTAGCGGTGGGAACCAACCCGGTTGTTGATTGTTGGTGGTACATTATAAATTTGTTGTTTACCACATACATGATGTATGTATGTACGACAAGTAGTATAAATACCGGGGGTGGGAGGTTCCGATTTCACTTTCACCCCGCATCCATAAGATTTTATATACCCTTACAGCGGTGGAACCCTATGTGAAAACAGCAGGCAGAGCTACTGAATGTTGCAGTATGGTGGGTAGTAATAGACCACCCACCGCTACGTAGGCATACTATTATAATTACGCGGTGTTAATAAGAGTATCGGTCACCCCGACGCTTTCTTGTGATTTCCACTCGAAATAGTAGCGCGAATCGTCTGACAAACCTACATCGTCATCCGGATCTGAATATGCCATTTTCTTTTATTTATTACTATAGCGGTATCAAGTTTATACAAACAAGAATATATGCTAAAACACCGATAATAGAATTTAGAATGCCTGATTCGTTGTTTTAGTCTTTGAGGAATATCACTATATATTAGCCTCGTAATACACACTAGATTTACGTCCCCCCGCGCTGTACCCAACGCACTAACGATGGAACCCGGAACCGAGGACGCTTCCCCTACCCCTCAGCCGCTCGAAGACGCCGTCAACGAGTTCCTATCGTCGGGAACGAAGTCGGGGAACTACAAATCGAACCTTCGATCCGTACTACGGAAGTGGACCAGTTGGCTTGCAGACCGAGGGACTACCGACCTCGCCGGCGTCGACAAGCGGACAATGGCGAAATACGCCGAACATCTGCAGCAGCGAATCACGGCTGGTCAGAACCCCGACGTGGACGGCGGGATCAGTGCGTCGACGGCGTGGACCTACTTCGATTACATTTCTGCGTTCCTCGATTGGTGCGTCGAGTGGGACTACATACGCGAGAACCCCGCTCAGAAAGGGATCGTCAAAGACGAGCTCCCGGAGCGCCCAACGAGCGACAGCGGCTCACAGCAGTTTTGGTCTCCCGAGGATCGCGAAGACCTGCTCGCCTACGTCGACGAACAGGCGGCCAATGCCGTCGACGAGAAGGGACTGCAGGCGGTTGTAACGCTTCGAGATCGCGCGCTCGCGTATGTGCTCGCCTATTCAGGTGTACGTGGCGGCGAGATTTTACAGGATCCCCGCGATGATCGACGCGCCGGCCTTCGCTGGAAGGATGTCGAGATCGAGGCCAGCCGGGCGACCGTTCTCGGAAAGGATCAGCAGCGAGAAGCCGTGCAGCTCCCTGAGCAGACCCATCAACCGCTTAGACAGCTCCGGCGAGTGGTCGACCCACCCAACGAAGAGTGGCCGGTATTCCCGTCGAACCACGCCCCGTCGATCCATTCTGCACTCCCCGATAAGTGGGAACGGCCCGAAAACGACAAGCAGAGTCTACTAGATCATTGTCGAAGCCTTGGGGCTACACCGCCAGCACTGTCGACTAACGGCGGTCGAAAAGTGATGAAGCGGATTTGTGAGGACGCAGACCTCGAAATCGACGGGGAGTATCTGAAACCGCATGGAGGTCGTCGAGGAGCCGGCGAGACGCTTTATCGGGAACTAGATGCGGCGGCCGCGCAGCGAGCCCTCCGACACAATGATCCGGCTACCACCTCGAAGATGTATTCTCACATCGATGCGACCGAGCTTGCAGAAGACACCAGTGAAGCCTTCAAAAACACCGACTCTTGAGAACTTCTTGATATATCATTGATGACCGCTGTCGCTGAATCCAAAAGAATTGCATGGGGAGATAGGCAGTGATGCAAAAGTACTCACAAGTGCTCTATTGAGTAGCGAGACTTGCAGAGAGGGGTAGCAATTGAATCGGAGGTGAGAGAATCAGACCCGTGGGGTCAACATTGATGTCGGTTGATTTCAACTCGGCTCTTGCCGAAGTTAGTGAAACAAGTTTATCGGATTTCCATCAGGATGGGCAGTGCGAGATGCACAGCGCGTATCTTGCAAGAGATGACGCAGACCCCATAGGTTGATATGGAATTCGTATATTGGATCACAGATTGATCCCTAGTCTCGGATATCCATCATCAGTCGTTATTTTGTTCGTTACCAGCCTTAGGAAGTTGGATACACACGATACTCCCATCGCAGGTGGCTGATTCAATCTCCAGTGTTCCCCTGTACTCTTCAGTGAGCCATTTGACAAGCCAGAGCCCAAGCCCACTTCCGTGACTGAGCGGTGAGATCTCGCCCTCATCGGTGATCACCTGCTGTTCGGTTTTGGGAATTCCTGGCCCGTTGTCTGCGACAGTGAGGTCAACGAATCCTTCTTGATTGACTTCCGCGCTGAGTGACACTTTTCGTGGTGAAGAAGAGGTATTGTGTCGAATAGCATTATCTGTGAGACTCTCAATAAGGATTCGGAGACGATGATCGCCGTACACTGTAAGGTCGTTTGAACAATCAACAGTAATTGAAATATTGTTGAACCGCCGCCGGCAATCCGCAGAGACATCCTCAAATATTGGTTTAATTGGTGTAGGTTCTACTTTCGTGGATGTATCCAGGACTTTGCGAATCGTTTGTGCTTCGGTACAGAGTTGAGTTAGCCCATTGGCCTTCCGTTTGATCGTTTCGAGAGCCTCACGTGTTTGATCGGTTTGAGCCTTCTCAAGTGCTCGTTCAACCTCTCCACTAATCACGTTCACATCGTTACGGAGATTATGGCGGATGACACGTTGAAGCACATCGAGGTGTCGTTTCTGTTGATATTTGTCGGTGATATCAGTATAAATTGCAAATCCTCGATCATTGCCAATCGGCACCCCTCGGTAGAGAAATTTTCGACGCCCGGTGGCAGTTGTTCGTTCAATGATCTCCTTGTTTGATTTGTCGTCAGCGGTTCGCTTATCGAAAGCCATAGCTTCATCTCGCTGGTCAGCGGGCACGATAAGATCGTTCAGTGGGAGACCGGCGACAGAGTCAACAGTGCAAAACATCTCCCGGAAGGCTTCATTCGTCTGAACGATGATTGGCTCTCCATCTTCGAGTTTGAACTCGACGACTGGGTCATTCAGCTGTTCAAACAACGTTTCGAAGCGATTGGAAGCGTCCGTGTTTGGTGGTGATGTCATACGGTGAGATGTGACTGGAACAGTTCCCCCAGTGGAGAGGAGTTAGCCGAGGTGCGTTTTGAAGGAGACAACACCATCTGTGCCAACGTCGTGGCGACGGTGACAGATTCCGTCGCCAGTAGTTGGACGTACAATAGTGAGTCCCCACTGCTCTGTGATGCTATCGAGGATCTCCCCGTATTGATTGTGAATTGTATCTGGGAGTGCCTTGACTGTATTCGGGGAAGTATCGTATTCTATGTCGTCCCAGTTTGACGTATGAGCCGGTGTTAAATCCTCAGTCACCTCGGTATCGAGGAGGTACATCACGAGACAAAATTCAGCTGTGCTAGACTGGATCGGTTGTATTCGAATAACCCTTTCTGGCGTTCGGAAAATTGTTGTCTCAGACTGCGGTGCTGAATCGGGAAGTGATAGCTCAGGGGTTGTTTCACTCTCAGGATTGGAGAGCGACGGTTGGGAACCAGCATCGGTTTTGATGCGTCGTGTGTTGACAGTTGCGCTCATAGGTTGGGTTTTGTCTGGTCGTCACAATCAACAATTCAATCCATAGTAAAAAGTTTTATGCGTATTTCTATAATAATTGTTCACTGTCTCCAAGTAATTAGAAACAAAAACAGCAATAACACACTAAAAAGACTAAATTATGAAGTTTTTGACTTTGTCACGCACAGGAGCACGCGTATAGTTTGTTGTAGAACCTATAGATAAAAAAAGTTAAATTGTTGTTTATTTAGTGGGAGAGTAGCCATTATTTCTAAGATATAGAGTAAATACACCTATATGTAAACTTATTATGTTTGAACCTTCACTATTGTTGTTTTTATAGTAGCATTTATATCCCTTGCTGATAGTAGGTATTTTCATGCTAAAGCAGATAATGCATGCAATTGGGTCGAAAAGTGAAGAAAAGGAAAACAAAACTGCAACAGAAAGTTCTTCGGCAGCTGGATCCGGAAGAAACACTGCTTCTTCTACCGGGCACGGTTCACAATCCGCAAATCAGGCACCGACATCTGAACCGGTAGCACCGGATGGTGGTGTCGAAGCTCAGCCAGCCCCCCAACAGACGAATGGACAGGGGACGATGGCACCGCAAGGTGCTGGCGACATGGCGGCTGCTGCTGACGATGCTGAAAAAATTATTATCGAGCGTGACCGCCTCGAAGAATTACAAGCGTCAACGCAAGAACTCGCCTCGGCAGCTACACAGATCTCAGAGAGTACAGAGGAGATCAATGGTGTCGCCGCCGAGCAGGCTGACAACATGGCGGAGGTCTCCAACGAGGCATCAGATCTCTCAGCCACTATTGAGGAGATTGCCTCTAGCGCGGATCAGGTTCGTTCAGAGAGTCGGAAAGCCCGTGAGTTGGCTGAGGACAGCCAGGATGCGGCGAACGATGCAATTGAGGCGATGGATGCAGTTGACGAGGCAGCTGGTGAGGTCGCTGACGATGTTTCGGCCCTCCGTGATCGTGTCGACGAGATCGATGATGTGGTGACGGTCATTCAAGAGATTGCAGAGCAGACAAACTTACTCGCACTGAACGCTTCAATTGAGGCTGCTCGCGCTGGTGATGCGGGTGACGGCTTTGCGGTTGTTGCTGATGAGATCAAAACCCTTGCTGAGGAGACCCAAGAGCAAGCCGTCGATATCGAAGAGATGGCGAACCGAATCAAGAACAACACCAACGAGACCGTTGAGAGCATTGACCGCGCCAACGAACGCATTGACGATGGGCTCGGGAAAGTTGACATCGCTTTGGACAGCCTCAATGATATCGGTGCCGCGGTCGGAGAAATCAACGATGGGATCGAAGAAGTTGCCGATGCAACCGATGAGCAGGCTGCCAGCACTGAGGAGATCGCTGCGATGACCGACGACGCCAACGACAACGCCAGGATACTGGCTGACGAGATGACGGAACTTGCTGCAGCCAATCAAGAACAGACAAGCAAGGTCACTGAGATCGCCGACCTTGTTGAGGATTTTAGCGAAGATGCAACCGTGGACTTCGATGGTTCCCGGAACTGAGGTGAATCTATGAGCGACACTACACAGGTGCTCACGTTCACACTTGGCGAAGAAGAGTACTGTATCCCGATTGAGTACGTTGCCGAGATTGTCGATGACGAGACGGTACAGTCGGTGCCGAACACCGAGTCTCACGTTGAGGGAGTGACCGATCTCCGTGGAGAGACAACGACAATCCTTGACCCAAGTACCCTCTTGGATGTTGATACTGAGGCATTACTGACCGACGGTGGGAAGACTCGAAACCGAATCGTTGTGCTTGATTCCGACGCACTGGGAACGGAATCACCGACCGGCTGGCTTGTCTCTGAGGTTCGGCAGGTCAGTGAGGTGGCGAAAGATGCTCTTGACACGGAGAGTGTCACTGACAGTGAGTTCCTTCAAGGCTTCCTGAAACCTGATAACGAGGACAGCTTCACACTGTGGTTGGATCCGAACATGCTAACCGCCTGAGACAGCCACGAATCGACTACTAATCGAATCGCTGTTTATTATCGATAATGCACCCAATAGAGAGACACATAACAACCGACAAGAGACAGGGAGAACAATCCGATAGCCTTCAGATTCTCTACGTTGAGGACGATGAAAACTTCGCGGCCTTGACCAAGACGTGTCTTGAGAAGGAGGAACCGAACTTTGAGATTACACATGTCAGTGACCCGACTGATGGACTCAACGAGCTCACTGACACAGTTGATTGCATCGTCAGCGATTATGATCTCCCGGAAATGGATGGTCTTGAGCTGCTAGAGACTGTTCGTGAGACTCATTCAAACATCCCATTCATCTTATTTACAGGGAAATCCCCCGAAGACATCGCTAATGAGGCAATATCGGCAGGGGTGACTGATTACCTTCAGAAGGGATCTGGAACAAGTGAATTCACACTCTTAGCGAATCGGGTGACGAATGCGGTTGCTCAGACACATGCAGAAGACGCCCTTACCAGACAAAAGAAACGTGTCGAGGCCGTCGTCTCAAATCTTCCCGTCGTGCTGTTTGCCTTCGATACTCAGGGTACCTTCACCCGCTTCGAAGGTGATAGTACAGACGTTTATGAGAGTGATACAGAACCATACGTCGGGCAATCAATCTTTGACGTGTGCGCTGATCATGAAGGACTACAATCAGCTGCAAAGCAGGCCCTCTCCGGTGAGCAGACTACAGCAAAACATGAGTTTGCGGCCAACCTATATCGGACAACATTCCAGCCGGTCTTCGATGCTACGGGAGCCGTTGAATCTGTCCTTGGGGTAGCCATCGATATTACAGACCGTGAACAGAATGCTCGTAAATTGAAGGCTGAACGACGGCGATTCCAGAATCTGTTTGCAGAACTGTCACAACCGACAGTCGAAATTGAATACCGTAACAAGACGCCGATTGTTAAACAAGTTAATCCGGCGTTCGAAGCGGTATTTGGTTATGATGGCGATGATATTGTTGGAGAATCTCTCGATGCGCATATTGTTCCTGCTGACAGACGCGATAGTGCAGCAGCTATTAACGATCACGTCTGTGAAACAGGGGAACTAATTTCAGAGAAAGTCACACGAGAAACAACAGACGGCACCCGGGAGTTCCTCCTTCAGAACGCCGTTTTTGATGGTGGCTCTCGTGCATTTGCAATCTACACCGATATCACTGAGAGACAAGCCCACCAACATGAGTTAGAGGTTCTCCGTACCGCTATTGACAACGCACACAATCCGATAGTGCTGACCGATCCATCACAACCAGACAACCCTATTTCGTATGTCAACAAGGCCTTCGAAAAAGTCACGGGCTACACACAATCGGACGCACTGGGACGGAATTGTCGGTTTCTGCAAGGTAAGAAGACAGATGCAGCGAAGATCGAAAAATTAACAGAAGCGATAGCAGCTGAGGAAGAATGCACTGTCGAACTTCGTAATTATCGAAAAGATGGGACGATGTTTTGGAATCGGCTCACGATCAAGCCGGTGTACAACGAGGACGGAGAGCTAATCCGTTATTTCAGTTCACAAGAAGATATCACGGATCGAAAAGAATCTAGAGAGCGATTGAAACAACAAAACGCGCGGTTAGAGGAGTTTGCAGGAACTGTTTCACATGACCTTCGAAATCCACTGAATGTCGCACAGGGTCGATTACAAGTCGCTCAAAACGAATGTGAGAGTGACCAACTTGCTCCTATTGCTGACGCACACGAACGGATGGAGACCCTAATTGATGAACTCCTCATGTTGGCTCGCCAAGGCGAGACAGTAAGCGAGACTACTCCCGTAACGCTCTCTAGTATTAGCTCTCAGTGTTGGCAAACAGTTGATACCCGGGATGCAACACTCACTGTTACCACTGATCAAACGATCAGTGCTGACCGGAACCGTCTACAAGAACTTTTCGAGAACCTGATACGAAACGCCATTGAGCATGGTGGATCAAGCGTAGAGATTACAATCGGAGAGTTAGATGACAATGATGGATTCTACATTGCTGATGATGGCAGCGGGATCCCATCTGTCGATCATGAGGTGATATTCGAAAGTGGATACACCACCGATACTAACGGAACTGGACTTGGGCTTGCAATCGTCGCTGATATCACTGAGGCCCACGGTTGGGATGTTAGTGTGACTGAAAGTGCCGAAGGAGGTGCTAGATTTGAGTTCTCTAATCTCAGATAAATAAAATCGGTTTTTTCTTCTCTTTAAAATCAAATACAAACAAGAAATTCCGCCAATTGTCGCTTTTATTAACTACAATCCTCATTTTATTTCATAATATACAAAGATTTTAGTACCTATGGTGGATTTACCCTATGGCTACCTTCAAAAGTAGTCGTAATTCCAGCTACCTGCTGGCATTCGTTATTGGAGGGAGATCTTCCCTCCGACTTTGCTAAAATCTTAATTATTTCGGAGCCACTGTTAGAGGTGGGATTAGATCAGCAAGGATAAAACTCTTAGAGAAAATATGTGTTTGGAATCTACAATAATGAGGCCTAATATTTATTATACCATCAAACATTGATTATATTTATGAAGCAGTCATTCAACCGGGCAGCGGATACAGAAGCGAGATTGGAACACCGTGATTCCACAGACGAGTCAGCAAGGGAGAAACCGTCGCCATCGGTTGAGTGGAACGATATCACTGAAAAGCGGGCTGCAACCGCCCCCATGGAATCGAAAAGTGGGAGCACCACTGTCTCTGATCGTATTCAATCACGGTCAGGATCCTCGATAATTATCGAGACCGGCCTACTGACTGTCACCCTGGTAGGGGTACCAAAAGTTTCGATAACAGATCTTGTCTATGCTCACCACCGCGACGTGGTCGCTGAATCAGAAGAGACCCGATTCTGTGCGATGTTCGATATTGAGAATACCAGCAACATGCCGATCCAATGGCGGAGCCAACGTACCACGTTCATTGGTACCGACGGCTATACTTATGAGAAAGCTCATGTGGCACTTGATTCTGCGGCGTTGGCACCGGGTTGTCATACAAATCACGTCATAGTGCAACCAGGATGTCGTGCCCGCATAGTGACGCCAGTTGAACAACTTCCACAAGGCATTGAGGTCGCAAAGGTAGTTCATACTGTCTCTCCACGTACTACTGAACCAAATCAGCGACTGAACTTTACATTATAGCCATTATATCTCTCAGATACACAATAATCATTTCAAATGAAGAAGTATATGCGAATTCACTAATCTATTTATTCAAATAGAGAACATTCGTACATATGACACTGTTGGCACACATTGAGTACGTCCGTGATAGGCAGAAAACCCTCGAAGTCTTCAATCCAGCTCCCGACAGTACGATTGTCGCTGATCTCAAGGACTATTTTGCCACGCAAAACGTCGCTATCAGGAGCAAGCAGACAAGTGTTGGTGAGCCAGACAGTGTTGCCGTTCTCAAGCGCGACGGGAAGGTGCTGGCCTCAATGCCGACGACCAAACTGGAGTCACTCTTAGCTGGCGGGGGACTTCAAGAATCTGGTCTTGGAATTGATGATACCGAGTATCACGAGATTCTCCGACATCTCAAAGAAACAACCTTCACCTCACATAACAGGTCACAGATGGTAACGGTCTCTCATGAAATCGAAAACCGTGCCAGCCGTGTCACCGGCGGACGACTCTATGCCGGATTTCAACAGCCAGCAAAACTGAACGCACAGGCGACCCGGTATGAGCGGCTGGCTGAACAATCCCTGGATATCCACACATTCGCTAGTCCCGGTGCCCCTGTCGATGTCGAAGGGATCACCCACCACGCACTGCAAGCTGATGAGATCGAACGGTCGTGGTTTGTCGTTTTCAACGGTGGTGGTGATGATATGTACAAAACGGCACTGTTAGCGACTGAAGAGGCTCCGAACCAATTCTATGGTTTCTGGAGTGACGATCCCGAACTTGTTGACAGTATCTGTCAGCACCTCAATACGGCATATCTTACAGCCAAACCTGACGAACAAATTTGAAATACTCTACCCCGTAGCGGAGGAATCCCCAACGGTGAGATTTCTACCGTCTAATACTTTGAAATAATCGAGACTATCCTCAGCTGAGCGAGACATGGATCAGATTGGAAATATTATTAGTGATTGATATGTGAGATGGGCAGCGCGAATCTCGTACAGAAGCGCGTAGGAATTCAGCTGTTCCGGATCAGTCAACACAGGCGACATAGCCACCGATAATACTATCAGTCAAATCACCGATATCAGGATTGTGAACCGGCGGGAGTTCCTGACAGTCGTCAGTGTAGGGATCGGAGCCACAGCGGGGTGTCTATCTCCTTCGGAAGGAAATGCCCGGACTGAATCCACACTCAGTCGATCACATCGGGTTAGAAGTCGGGTCTGCTTGGAAGAGGTGTGCAACAACCCCAAGCAGACAGTGAATTAGAAGAACAGCATCTGATTAATTTTGTCGTTAACCGGCTTGAGGATACACTTCCGCTTGACCTCGGTGAAGAGGTAGAAGTAACGCCAGCAGAGCTTTACAAGGTTCTCGTCGGCGCATGCGCCGACGGAACCTCAATCACACATATCTGCGAGACCACTGATGACTCACCGCACGATAACACTGTTCGTGAGTATTTCACCGATCAGTTTGACCTCGAAACACTCGAACTCGCGGGAAACACGCTCCTTCAGCGGGAGCTCATCGAGGTTCTTCCGAATCGACCGGTGGAGGTCGTCGCCGACCTCCACCTCGATCCCTACTACGGGAACGAAGACGAGACAGCCCATCTCTACTCCTCTGAGGCCAAACGAGGAACAACTACCTTCCACGCGTACGCAACACTCTACGCACGTGTCCGCAACAAGCGGTACACGCTCGCTCTGCGAAAAGTAACCGACGGTGAGACGACCAGTGATATCCTCACAGAGTTCCTCACCCTCCTTGACGGCCTTGACCTCGGCGTCAAGGCCGTCTACCTTGACCGTGGTTTCTACAACAGCGACTGTATTGACCTCCTCTCAGCGTACAACTACGCTTACGTCATGCCAATCGTAAAATGGGGCGATGAAATCAAAGAAGAACTCAACAACGGCTGGAGTCGAATCATCCAGCACAGCATTGCTGACAGCGTGACCTTTCCGATATTCATCGACTGCGTCTACCAACAAGGCAGATACGACGAGCATGGCGTGGCGCGTCACGGCTACGCCGTCGACGCGCCGTTCATCGACACGCCTGCCGAAGCACGCAGACACTACAGCAAACGCTTCGGGATTGAAGCCAGCTACCGACTTGCTCAGGAGAGCCTCGCTCTGACTAGTTCTCGGGACGCTGGCCTTCGCTATCTGTTGTTTGTGACGAGTCTCCTCCTACAGAACGTCTGGCGTTACGTGCACTGGGAATTTGTGGCGACGACCCGCCGTGGCGGGCGTCGCCTCTGGAAATGGCCCTTCGTTGAGTTCTGTGAAATGCTCACCCGAGCCGTCTGGGCAGCGTTCAACGTCCGAAGGGCAGTCCCAGCCAACAAACCTCCAGACGATCGGTTCAAGCGATAACTTCGGTAGCTGAAAGAGCGTTGACCAGTGGCAACGCCGTCGCGTCGGCGGCAGATCGCCGCCGACAGCGACTACACAAGTGACCAGTTTCTCTGAACCGTCCAGTGGACGAATTGAATCGGTGTCTATCCGGTTGATATCCTCGTCAGCTCCGAGCTCTCATTAGTGCAATGTGATCGACTGACACTTATAATCGAAAATCAACGCGACAGCGAACAGGAAGCTGTCATTCGGTTTGAGAACGGCGATATTGTGTTATTCGAAGAGACGTTCAGACTTGGTGCTGGCGAACAAGATCGGGTGGAGGAGGACCTGTCCCGAGGTGCAACGCAAATTGACGTTTTTGTCGAAGTTCGCAATTCACAGGAAACCATCTACGAGGACACTGTGCCGGGTGGTCTGCCCGAATATCGAGTTTCTCTCTATTCAGATCGAGTAGATCTCGTTTGGGCTGAGAACTGATATCTGAATCAATACTCGGGTAGGGAGTTAGGAACACACACGTGTAGTTAGTGGCTGGTTCACCTATCTCGGGGTGAAACAAGTGGTGTGGTTGTGCTGTACTCAAGCTCTATATCCATCACTCCAAACACCCCATGTCACTTTTCAGACAGTTGTTGTACCAGATTGGCAAGAGCCTTCAACTCAATGGCTGCTATTCAACAGAGCATGCTAAATACCTCTCTTTTTTACTTTCTTTTATATTAAGTCAGTCACGGAAGTCACTCGTCTTCGTTGAGGGTTACCGGGGAATAGGGAATCGGTAGGGCGACAGCAGATAAGATCTCTGAATCGACTATAATGTCATAATTAATTTCATCTGTGCCTATTGGTGAGGCAGTATTGAAGGACTCTGTATGTCGATGTTTAATAGAAGTCACTTCAAAATTTTCAGACTCTGCTATGCTATAAACATAATCTGTCGCAGCGTCTAGTCCATATTTTGTTGCTCCACGAATTTCGAAATATAAACTAAGCTTAAAATAAGATTTGTTTAAATTTTGTTTTGATATTTCTAAAGTACTTTTAGTGAGAGATTCGGTTTCGAATCTTTCTCTTAGATTGTGATGTCTGAGAGTGTTTTCGTGAGATAGGAGGTGTGAGCTTCGCTCTACTAGATCTTCTTGGATACCAACGTTATCGTACGGTTCTATAGGAGCTGTGCTTGCAATAACACGTGGTGGTAATTTATATTGAATTCGGCTAAACCAAGGTGGTTCAACTACGTCAGGTAGATCAGTAACAACCAGTGTCCTTCTAAAATAGTCACCACGACGCTCCCAATCTGACCCTCTCTCTTTGACGTCTGGTGGTGAGAATAAATCTCCTACTGGTACAGCTTCAATATCACTAGAATTGGTAAGATATGAACGTATTTTCCAGCGAAGTTGTTTTAATTTTTGTCGAATATCTAGCATTATTTAATCACTTTTCGGATGGAGAGGATGAGTTTGTGTATAGCTTCGTAATGGAATCAATGAGCTTTCGAACCTCATCTGCTTGTTCTTTACTAAGATTATCTGATAGCTTGGAAAGATCGGCGATAAGATCATCTGCATCATGATGTATATCGTATGTATAAAATGCCTCCCGCTGTAGTGTTATATCTTCAAAATCATCTCGTAACACCATTGATTTATAGAAATCTTTACCCTTTTTTATGTTTAATTCTCTGACAAATCTTTGAACTTCTAAACATAGATCTGGTGGCAACTCTGGGAAGAAATTTTCAATCTCGTCAAGCCTTTTGCTGAATTTCATTCCTAACTTCTCATCTTCTTGTCCTTTTTTACTGTTTGTTAGAAGGTTTCGACATAATTGGAAAAACAACCGATATTCAAGCATAGCATCGCTTTGAATCTGAAATTCGTCTGAGTTATTTTTTATTTGAGCAATACCATCACTTATACGTTGTAGATATGAATCAAATATAGTGAAAAATCTATCTGAAATTTCCTCTGAGTATAGGATGAATTTATAATTCATGCTCATTTCCAGAAAGTTATTCAAAATAAGCGTTGAAGGCTGATCAGGATTTGTAGGACCAGTATTATCTTTTATTTCTTCTATTCCCAACCTGTTTTCAAGTGCGGAAATCTTTTCTTCTATCTCGCTCCGGTTAGCGAATTGTTTTGGACGTATTATTTCGTCTGGCGGATTATCAAGATCTGTCCTCTGGTAGTACGTATCACCTCTTTCTTCGATCTTTTTTATTTCATCATAATATTTTACACAATTTTCTAAACTATTTTGAATAGAACTCTCTGAGACACCTTCAACTTCCATCATAATCTTAATTATTTCAACACGTTGCTTTCGACCGTTGGCGAGAAGGGAAAATATCTTTCTGTCCCTCTCGTCAGATACTTGTACCATAATTGAAATAATATCCACCCCCACTTATAAAATTACGGTTGGGTAGGCCTCCCCTCCGGATTTGTCAGTCCCCTGCGCGCTCATAGAGGTCAATGTACCCATGATAGGCGAACTACCGTCAAAAAATCATAGCTAACCACATAAATGCTGTACAGCATTTATATATAACCTCTAAATCTCTCGCACACGCGATATACGTAGTAGATCCGGGAGTATACCTGAGTCAGCCAACAGCTCCTAAATCATACCTGCCGACGGCTCTCAAATCATACCTATCGACGGCTCCCAAATCATACCTATCGACGGCTCCCAAATCATACCTCACAAAGTGGGTATCAAATTTCCTCACCAATCGATTCAGCGTGGTTCTGCTGCTGCCACTAATTATGCTTGCAACATCAAGTGATTCAAACGCTTCTTTGTCGGAGTTTGCCGATTCATCTGATGAACAGTCAAACTCAAATAATAAATCAACAAATACTTTTGAATTAATAGATAATCTGGCTAAAGCAGCATACGGATACACAAGACAAAGTCAAAGTTCTCCTGATGATAGTAGTTCTGAAACTATGAGTATTGAGGTTCAAAAACAACATATACACGAAATAGCAGATGAGCTTGGGTATGAAATAGCAAATATATTTGTGGATATGGATGAAAGTGGGTATACATTCGACCGAGAAGGTTTCAAAAAGCTTGACGAGCACTTAGAACAGGATCCTCGTCCCGTTGTACTTGATCGGATAAATCGTCTCGGTCGAAATACACTTGAGACGATCTACGTGGCAGCTGTAATTCATTATGAGCACGAGGTAGAGATAATTACCTACCGGAATGGATTGTATAATCTAGATTCTACCTCTGATCAAATTACTCTCGTAGTCGAAGCCATCACCGCCGGCAAATCAGTTGAGGATCGTATCCGAGCGGCATGGGACACGATAAAACGAAAATTCGAGAAAGAAAAGGTCTGGAGTACATGGTTTGACAATGTCCGTCTTGGATATCGACTACCAGATGACAAAGATTGGCCAGAACCAGTTACGGGTGGCGAAAAAGTAGTATCTGCGATTATGGAAGATGTGATAGAAACAGAAAACTACTCTCAGGTTGCTAAACTTATCAAATCTCACGTGAATAATGAGGGACTTGATGAGGGTTATGAACAGAAGTACTCTGTTCTTAAGTTACCAGTTGAGGATGTCGTCTCAGTGTTCGACTATTCAGATATCGACATTGACGATACAGATGGGGCGATAATCAAGCGCATCGTCGAAGACCCAATTTACGTTGGAAGAGTAGTATATCCACGTAGTGCAGATGAATCTGAGCAAGCTGTAAAAGAAGACTCTGAGTTACAGTTGATCTCTGAAGATCTCTTTGAAGAAGTCAACGAAACTGTTGATGATATCGCAAAAAAGCACTCTACCACGACCGACAGTGTTGATATTGAAAAGTTAGCAGATATGGGATTGATTATGAAAGTTCTAGAGGACATTGATAGAATCAAACCCATCTGTGATCATTGTGGTCGAGGTATGGAAAAGAATGGTTCTGAAACTTTGAAGGACGGCTCGAAGTGTCACTACTGGATTTGTCCAGAATACGATACTGATGGAGGTGATAAGGAACACGATCAAATGAAATTCCCGCATGAGAAAGAGTGGGAAATGCTAAAAAACCACGCAGAAAATGAGAATTCTGATGTAGTTATATTAAGAATAAAACCATTCAATCAATAACATTTGAATTTACATTCTCGATTAAAAGCCGACTGAGCAATCCCTATTGATGATTACATATAAATACCCACTTATAGTGAGGGAAGACACAAACAACGTAGAGTTTTCAATTATTGCGTTTCCAGAAACTCTGAGTACTGATTAGTGACGTTCTGTACTCGTCTCTCCTTCCGATTACGTGGCATCTCTGAACGCACTGATTTTCTTGCACGTTGGAATCGATTTCTGACTTGAGTAACCGTTTCAAACCGACGCTTCTCCACTATCTGATACTCTTCAACGTACTCATCCACGTCTGCCACTGTGTATTCGCCTATGTAGATCTCATTTTTCAGTATCTTACCTACTCGGTGGGGCGTCCATTCCAATTGCCGACATTCTGGATGAGACTCTGCTTCTAATTCTGTGGCGACATCTGGCATTGATCGAAGACGGAGATACCGATCAAAGATGGTCCGTACGAGATCGGCCTCTGCAGGGATGATTTCCAGCGTTGCATCCTCACACTTCCTGTATCCCAGAGGGGGATTATCATTGGGCCACTGGTGGTTGGCAGCTAACCCAATCATTCCCATCTGTGTGCGCTGTTTGATGAGATCACGTTCAAGTTCTGAGGCTGAAGAGATGTTCCGGAAGTTGAACCGCCCAGTGGGAGTAGTCGTGTCGATATGTTCGGTGACACTATGCAGCCCGACATCCCAACTTCTCAACTCCTGTTCCAACTGCACCGCGTGCATGAGGCTTCGGGAGAATCGATCCAACTTCCAGACAACTATCACATCGAACCAACCAGCCTCAGCTCGGGAAAGCATCTTCTGGAACATCTCTCGGTCAGTATCGCTTCCGCTGACTGCTTCGTCACGAAAGATGTGTGATACCGTCCAGCCTAACGACGAACATCTCTGCCAACATTGTCGCACTTGCTCATCTATGGAGTACCCTTCCTGTTGACCCGGTGATGACGTTCGAGCGTAGATCACCGCAGTGAGATCGTCGGCAGCTTGAATTGGAACACCGGTCGTGGCGATTTGATTGGAAGGGTCATTATTCGGAAGCCGAGTCATGAATCCATCACCTCCTGGAAATCACTGACCCGTTGACGGATCGTCTCTTGTGAGACACCGGTGAGAGTCGCAATTCGTCGTTGCGTTAGCTCTCCAGACGACACCATGTATATCGCTGCGCCAGCGATGCCGACTGGATGAACTGCTGCATTGCTGAATAGCTCTGATTCAACAATAGTGTCTATCAGCTGTTCAGCCTCTGATTTGATCTGATCCGAAAGTGCTGCCTCTTGACAGAGATATCCAACGTAGGCCGTTGGTGATAGCTCAACATACCCTCGGGTCAATTCTGCTTGGAATTGCCGTATCATCTGTTTGAGTCGATCTGAGTCGATATCCAGTTCGGAAGCTACTCGTTCGGTAGGCCGTGGTTGCTCTACTTCTCGTGTTCCGATACAGATTGCCGCACCAACGACGAGTGTGGTTAATCGTCCGTCTGTGAGGTTCTCTTCTGAGGCTTCTGCGTAGACATCGGCAGCCTGTTCTCGAAGCTCAGGAGTAAGATAGAGATCCTCAGCGACGGATTCAATCTCTTCAAATGCCGCTGCGACTTGTTTTTCAGTGCTGTTGGTTATTGCATAGAACTCACTCCAGGATTGGTCTGTTTCAACATCTTCCTCCTCGGTGATCTCTTCTATCGAACCAACAGGGGCCTCTGTTCCGATCACGTACCCACACGATCTACAAATCTGATTCGGTACTTCAGGTGACGAAAATTTCAGCAGACTCTCACACTGGGGGCATCGATCTATTTCCCCAATCCTGTTGGTGACAATCGGATCGATAACGGTGACGGGCAATCGAAGTTGGTGGGACGATTCGCTCGCCATAGCGTCACTCGTTTGCATCCGATTCAGTGTCATCCTCAGTGACCTCATCTGCTAATGAAGTGACCGATTCAGACACGATCTCACTGAGCGGTTTGCGCTGCTCATGGCAGTAATCCATGATCGCTCGCTTCTCTGCGGTTGAGAGCTTCACCGACACGCGAGGGATCACCAGATACTGCTCGTAATCTTTCCCGAATAGCACCTTCCGGTGGAGAACATCGACTCTCATTTCAGGGTTGGCCACTGCCAGATCGACGAACTCGATGCCCTGTTCGACAGTCTGGAACTCGACAGCTGTCGCTGCGATTTCGATTACTCGTTGCTCGGAGAGCCCTGATTGGTTTCGAGCAAGCCTGTCGGCAACCTGCCATTGCAGATCGCCGTACTGGCGAACATCCGCGTTGAAATTCTTCAATGCGACCACTGCTGGTCATCACCTTCCGGGCCATCCGACAGCAGGACGTGGACTTCGTCAGGCAGCGACAACACATCGATATATCTACGAACAGTGTCGGCCTCACGGCTGGTTCGAGCGGCGACCTGCCGTGCTCGCTCTGCCTTTGACTCCGTGTCGGTCTCGATCTCGTCGGCCAACGAGCGGCAGTACTGCGCCCACTGGTAGGTTGACCACTCCCGGACGATGCTCTCCATTTCGGTCGCTTCAAGCGCATCCAATGTGTCCTCATAGATCCGAACCGGGAGTTGCTCCCAGCCACAGGAGACGGCTGCCTGGTAGCGTTGCCAGCCATCGGTGATGTGAAACACATCGTCTTCATCCGGATCCGGACGCACGATCAGTGGCTTGTTAATGCCGAAACCGGCGATAGATTGTTTCAGTGTCTCCGATGGTCGAACACGACGGGGGTTGTGCTCACCGTGGATGAGTTGCCCAACTGGCAACAACTCATCGTAGGTGTCTGGCAGGAGCTCGTGGTTAGTGGCTGGATTCGATGGTGCCTGCGACATGGTTACTCCCACCCCCGTTCGTCAGCGAGCGTCTCCAACCGCTCCAGATACAACTCTCTGGCCAGTTCAGTATGCGTGTCAGCACCCCGCGAGCGCATCGCCTGGACGTGCCAGCGACTGTGCCGTTGGGTCTCTGGGCCCTGCAGATCGACCCGTTTGAACGGCCGGTTCGGTTCGATCTCTTCGTGGAGTTCTTGGAGTTCCTCGGTGTGCCGCTGTAACGTCTCACTGAAGACCTCTCGTTGCTCGGTCGGCGATTCCGAATCGAGGGCCGTCGAGACATCCTTGCGGAACTCTCGTAGCGACTGCCGAAGTTCGAGTTCCGACATCTCGTCGAACTGGAGTGAGCCAACCGTCTCTAAGACCGCATCGACTGGATCAAGACTGTCGGCCTCCAGTTCGGACTCCAGAGTGTTGTGGAGCGCGACAACCGCCCGAGACGTGCCAGATTTGCCCTCACCACTTCCGAGTGTCGCACGGGTATCGATCCCGTAGTTCTCAAGGGCCGTCCGCTCGGTGGCCGTGCGCTCCTCGGGATTTTTGAACAGTGACTGCAGCACCGGTGGAAGCGCAGCCGTCTGTAGGTGCTCCTGAATATGATCAATCGCACTTTGATCGGAGCGACCAAGGTACCGTTCGGCCATGTAAGCGAGGGCTTCCTCGTCGGTCTCGAAGTTCGCCTCCTCGATCTCAAGATCTACATCGAGTGGTGTGTCAGTTGGTTCAATGCCCTCGTCGTTCGTTCCCGGACGAATCAGTTGATAGATCAGATTGAGTTGCTGAGCGATCTCCTGTTCGGAGAGCTCGCGCCGGTCTGTATTTTCGAGTAGCGATGTCCACGCAGCATCCAAATCATCTGCCTGCAAGATCTTACACGGTAGCGACTCATAGCCGGCCTCCATCGCAGCGTAGTAGCGTCGTGACCCGGCGACGATAGCATACAGGTCTTCTGCAGTCACCGGTGATGGATTGCCATCAGAACCAGCGTTGTCATCGTCAGTAACAGCATCGCGACCGTCATCGACGGTGTCGGTGGTCTCAGTAGTTACCCCCATCTCGACAGCGTCGAGGGGCCGAACGATGAGATCGTTGTACAGCCCATCGGCTTCGATAGCGGCGACCAGTTGCTGGTCGATATCGTCACCCGTCCACGGTTGGTCACGAGACTGCATCGGATCGACGACCAGCGACTCGATTGACAGTTCAGCTCGTTCTATCATGGAGTCGGTTCCTCTCCATTTTGTGCGGTCGTCATGTCGCGGATGATTTGCTGCCAGCCGACCTGTTCGAGACTAATAGCCACGTCGTCACTGCCATCGTTGTCGATAGTAACCTCAGCGAGGAAGCTGTCAGTCTCGGTGGCGATCTTCTCCTGCACCTCGGCAATCGCGGCGTCGTAGGACTCGTACACCGTGAGTTCAGTCCCGACGGTCACGTAGAATCCCTCATCAGCTGCGGGATCGACGCTGAATTGCGCCGGCGGCATTAGTTCTCAGCCTCCGAGTCCGCAGGTTCCCCGTCAGTTTCACTGTCCCCAGTGTCGTCTTCAAGGGCCTCATCAGCCACATCGATTACCTCGTCGTCGACGACGTGATACGGTTTGAGCACGCCGTACTGATCCGGCAGGTTGCGGTCGTTAATCCGAACCGCCAGCTGCGGGTTGACCTTTGGCCGAGTATCATCTTCAGGCCCGTTCCATGAGAGATACTCACCGTCTGAGGTTTCGGAGTATTTCGTGACCGTCTCGATGACTGAATGGAGATTCAGGTTCGTGACGTTGAATCCCAGTTCAGTGTACAGCCCACGGCCAGCGTTTGCTCGCCGTGTCTGTTCCCGAAGGGCCTCTTCAGCCTTCGAGGCCTCGAAGTGGAGATCGAACTCAGCTGTTCGCGCCGGTGTCACCTCTTGGAGTGCCTCATCGGTCACTCGAAGGGTAACTGACTGGACAGCGAGATCCGGTTTGACCGACTGAGTTTCTGCATCGAGGATAGCGTCGAGATGCTCGTAGAGCGTCTCGATAGCGGTTTCATCCCACGGATTATCCGGGTTAGAACTGTCAGAGTCCTGCAGCTGCGTGTAATCGATATCGAGGGTTTGTTTTGTCTCTTGTGCTCGAAGTACCCCATACTCCCGGAGTTCTTCGACGAGGGTTTCGTTGGTTGTGACGACGCTGCTGCTTGCTTTGAGCTGGATGATCGAATCACCGAAGGCATCCAGTATCGCCCGCACGGAGTTCGTCTTGAGTGCTGGAATCGCAGTCGTGCGTTTGACTGTCCCAGCAGGATCCGACGTGGAACTCATTGTCCACCTCTGATCCGAGTTACGACGAGTGATCGTAGTGTGAAGTCTGAGAGAGCCTGTTCTAATTGTATTCCGGTACTATCTTCCGATCTTGGTGTAGATCTTTTCATGGGTTTCTGGCCTCAGAAGCCCAGTCCGGGTGTTCCTGCACCCGGATGCCTTCTAAACTGCAAGGCAATCCCAAGGGACTGCGCTTCTACCCATACATCTACCTGTATGCGTAATAAGTCTTGCGGTAACATGTATCTGCATGGGTCAAACTGCCGATGCATATATATGAATGGGTGAAATCGAGTCATACACGATGCCGTATGATGAACGGGACGAGGATACTGGGAAATTTACCAGTACGTACCCGCATCAAGAGTTCTTAGATTCTCTAGAATCTCTCTCTGGTCAGGCAAGTACGCAGGAAATCGCAGATGATGTTGGTTGTGCCTATCGTACGGCTTATCAGAAACTGATTGAGTTGGAAGAGGATAATAAGATTACCTCAAAAAAAGTAGCCAATGCACGGCTTTGGATGCTCTCTTCTGGGTAATACAATTTAGTTAGTAGGTCTTTGATTTGGAGTAATAATGAGTGGTTCTGATCCGGTACTTTGCTCAGAGTGTGGCTTGTCTGATCCAGCAGATTAGCGCGTGCGCAAAGACGTCAACTTTAGTGTCCAATCTATCCTGATACTTTTGAATATGTGGAATAGATTGTTATTCGATGAGTCCATAGCAAATCGTGTCGATGGCTGGGACTGACGAGGACGCCGGCGACTTCGAATTTGATCCTGACCAAATCAGCGAGCTTGGCGAAATCGCGGAGGCATTCATCCATGAAGAAGTAAACGCAGACTTCTTCGATAAACTCGACCGCGACTATCTCGAATGGCTTGTTGATAGTAATGAATTGGAGCCGCCCGATGATATTGAAGCAGAAGGATACGAGGCTGCGATCGAAGTGGCTGAACTCATTTTAGATCGAATGGATGCAGTCGACCACTGAATTACACCAGAAGCGTGGTGTCTCCTTAGCACGAATTTCCGATGTATTCTACCATTCCCAGAGCGTCGTTCACTTGCAAGCCTGGTGTGTTTCGCTCGGGTGATAGGGTGACAAATAAATTCTCAAAGCCTACTGACCTGCTCCAGCTAACCCATGTGGGCGATATCAGAACCTCAGCCAGTCGTCCTCCGCGTCTTCCTCAGAAGGAAGCTTTCTGCTTCGAGCAGCGGGTTGGAGCCGCTTTTGACATCGGAGACGGAAAAATCGACCCCGCCTTCTAGCGACTCCGAAAACTCGTCCAAGCCAAACACCTCCGCGCCGGCATCTGTATCCACCACAGATTCCTCGCTCAGCATTCCGGTATCCTGGTCAAACATTCCAAACCCGAGTTCTGGCTGTTCAATCGGGTCAATTGCTGATTCTTCTGGTTCGGAGAATCCCGCAGCGATATCGCTCAATCCGAAAGGATCAGCATTCCACTGCGTCGACCCCCACCGCGGTAATGAATAATTCATTCCCATATCGACCGCCGGCTCGTCGGCTACACACATATCCCGCGGTTCGATCGGAGCTTCTTCCACGACGGGTTCCCTATGAAAGGAATGAGGTTCATTGGAACGTTCATCGTCAAATCCCCCTATCTCTTCGCGACTACCGTATCCGGTTTTATCAGCAGTTGTGGGGTGGTGGTTCTCATGTTCTAGACCGGATGACATTGGCCATTTCTCCACCGATTCCTGTTGTCCATAAGAGCCTGTCAGCGGCTTATGGTGGCGATCCATACACCTGTCTTGTTCACTGTACCCAGTCTCATAGGTATCGGCGGGTACCGATCTCCATCTAGTTGTGCGGTCGTCTGTCTGCCGATGAGCTCGGTTGTCCGACGACGACTGCGGCGCATTGTCGTTCAAGGCCGCGGTACCGTAGCTACGTGGAGTAGGTGCGAGGAGTGTCTTGATGAACGAGGAGAGCTTGACTTCGACCGGGCTGCGCACCAGCTCCTTGCTCACAGCACTTGGACCGATATCTATCTCAATGAGATCCGGGATCGGGTCGAGACCAATGAATTCCATTCCCAGTCAATATCGAGGTAGCTGAATCTGGTGTCGATCTGGGCGAACTTGATCTCACGGCTTGAGTCGACCGGCTTGAAATACTTGTTGTCGATCCCGGTTGATGAATTCCGCCGTGGTGAAGCTTTGGAAGTGACATGTCTATTCTGCCGAATCGACCTTCCCGCCGTTTTCGTCGTCTGGGATAAATTCGTGTACGAGGCTGTTCGCTGCATCGTTTGGGAGGTTTTCGGGAAATACTGCGGACGTTTCAACGTGGTCGACGACGGTTCCAGTTTTTCGTCTGATTTTGGTGGCTCCGAAGGATCCGTGTCCTCGTCGGTCGCTGGCTGCGGCTCCCTATCGGCCGATTTTGTGGAACCGGCTGTCTGCGGTGCCTCAACTTGCCGTGAGTCGGTCTGCCGCGTTGTAGAGGTTGTCTTAGACTCGTTATATCCTCTCGAATATGTGGATTTGAGAGCAGGCTGCGGACTGCGAAGAAACAGCGAAGATATCGCTGTATACGCCATCATTGTTGTCCCGGCTATGATACCAATGGCCGCGTACCAGAGGCCGGGGGAGAACGGAGAGCGTCTACGATCAGGAGGGCTGCCCCGCATAGGATCATGAGCAGGGTACCGAGACGGCCGAATACCGTCATTTCTGTTAAATACGTCAAGTTTGCTTAAATATCTACTCCCAATACAGATCGTCTATGTACTGACTGGAACCGGATACAGGCCGGAATAAAGCTTATACGTGCTTCGATGGTTGGTTGACACGTCAGAATGGCGTCCGGACTACTCAAAGCCCTCCTGCAGACGGCCAACTACTTTCGAAACTGGCGGAAGAGCGACCCCGAGAGTGCTACTCAGCGAGGCCGAAAATATCTGTTCTGGATACTAGTCGGCGGTATTGCCAGCCTGTGGTTCCTCTACCAGTACGGAATCGCCGTCCCAGTCGACTTCGCCATGTTCACCGGCGGCCTGCTACTCGTCGAACTGTTCGAGTTTGGGACTTTGCTCCGGATTGGGATGGCCATGGATCCGCTAATCGGCGGCATCCTCGGGACGATCGGACTTGGCACCCTGACGAAGTTCTTCCGCGATCTCGGCGGTATCTCCGCGGCGATAAACTACTTCTTTTCCATCCGATAACACCTTTCTTTACCGCGGTTATGTCGGACACTTGGAGGTGAGGATAAATAAGATGAAATTCACGTCCCTTGACGCAGTGCCACTCTATCGATGTCCTCGACCGCTTTGATGTCGTCGTCACTCAAGAATTCGTCTGCTATTGCTATCGTTTAGGCTAACGTCATATTTGCATAGAATACCTAGGCTACCCTGCTCCAAGATAAGCGAATCCGACAGGCCGAGAAGCTCGGTCTCACCTGCAGAATCTTGATCGGAAAGATAGTCGGTTTTTCCACCCAAGTTATTAACCAACATAGAGGTTGTATCTGTATTTTTGTTGGTTGAAATTTGTACAATTTTTGGATTCTGGAGGAGTGCAACCAATTTCCACGAATGTCCTGAGCGGCCGAAGAGTCACCTCAGTCCAGACGATCAAGCGAGCCATAGAGTTCTTCATTCTGAATGTGGGTGCAAAACTGTGCGCAGAGCTGACAACAATCCGCTGCATCAGTAAATGTCCGGACACTGGCGTCCCAGCGTGTGTTGACGGATCCAAGCATCGCACTCCGGACCGATGGTTCGGTTGCCACCATAACCCGTCGTGTGCGCGTTGGTGGTGTCGCGTCGGCAGCTGGCCCCCGCATTCCATCCGTCGACAAGAGATCTTCGAGAACACTCCCAATCTCGATCCCGACGCCGAGGTTATCGCCAACCTGTGGGGCGATAAAAACCGTCGCATTACTCGCCTGTGCAAAGGTGATACTCTGTGTGGCCGCATCCATCTCATTGAGCGAAATACCGACATCGATTGCGAGGAAGGCATTGAACCCACGTTCACGGAGACAGTCTCTGGTCTCCTGGAGCAGACGTAAGACCTCGTCTTCAGCATACTCACCGGTGGTCTCGTCCCACGTTGCAAACGACGGGGCATCGGTTTCGGCATCTGCGTTCGCCGGGAGTAGCGCGTCGACATCGAATGTCCGGTATGGGCCCATCAGGTAGACGAGAAACTGTTCTCGTCGCACTGGATCGAGCGCGTCTGAGTCACCGGCGGCACGAGGGAGCGAGTCGATAATCCGTTGCCGCATTCGACTCACCGGTTCGGGACGATAGTATATAAATATCGGCTTTTTCAATAATCTTCGAGTCGAGAATGACTAAGTACGTGGCGTCCTAAGATGTGAACAGAGGCACTCACAGATGTCCGAAACCAATCGGCACTCGACAACGGAGGTTCGGCAGCCTGAACCACCGTTGCCAGAAGATAGCGGGCTGACGCTCGAAGAGTATCTGGCGATGCAGCAAGCGATCAGCCACATGACGCGGTTTCGGATTCTTCGCACACTCGTCGCTAACGACGAACTAAGTGCCGCCGATCTCAAGGCTGCCGTCGATGTCGAATCCAATAACTTCCACTACCACCTCGACGAGTTGGTCGATGTAGGGCTCGTCGACAAACGGCAGCGACGAACCGCTGACAGCCAGGGGTTCTATACGTACTATCGGCCGACAGCAATGGGTCGAGGAATCCTTGAGCACGGCGTCGAGGAGCTAATGCGGCGTGAGCGCGAATTTAACGACGTTTATTCGTAATATCGACTGGAAATAAGATGGCGGTTCTCGACAATCTCTCCGGGTTCGAATTCGAAGATGTCGTCGAAGATGTTTTCCGTAACCTCGGTTACGAGAACGTCCGGCAGGCCGACCGACGCGCCGATGAGGGCCGCGACGTATTGATGGAAGAGGTCGTCGACGGCACACGCCGGGCTATTGTCGTCGAATGCAAGCATACTGATACGGTCGGTCGGCCTGTAGTTCAGAAACTCCACTCGGCGATTGCCACCTTCGACTTCGATGGGCCCAAGCGAGGGATGGTCGTCACGACGGGGCGGTTCACCCAGCCAGCAACCGAGTACGTCACAAATCTCGAACAAAATAACGACCCCCATCCTATCGAGTTGATCGACGGTGAGGATCTCAGAGAGATCGCTGACGATGTCGGGCTCGATCTCTACAACGGCCGGATCGAGATCCTCTGTGATGAGACGCTACGCCCCTACGACCCAGCATCGTCGGTGACCGCGCCTATCGAGGAGACAATCGGCGATATCCAGAACATCGATGCGACCGACTTACCGACACCACATGCAGCAGTCACGTTCCAGCCAGTCGTCGAGGTGACAGCCAATACGAACGCCGTCTTCGAGACCTCTGTCGGGGTAATCCATCGAATCAACGAGCGAACGGAATTCGTCATCCACGCAGACCGTGGCTCACCACGGGTGGCCGACAGCGACGTGGCCGAACTGGTTTCGGAGAACATCCATGCGACTGTGGACTTAGACGACGAGTCAATCCGCGAGCCGTTTGACGAGACTACCGACCAGCGGTTCGGCCAGACTGAAACCGAGTACAAAGACTGGGCCGTCGAGCAGTTGCAACAGGCCCAGACGACGACAGTAACCTACACCGGCGACAACAACGTTACCTACAACAAGACATGTGAGCCGAGCCGGTCGGATATTTCAGTCCAATCGATTGAACCGGTGTATCTCCCCAAGATACGGCAGACAACCGAGCTCGGCGAGTACACCTATCCATACGAGTACTACGCTGCCGGGCCGTCCCGTGTCACGACAGAGGACGGCTTCCATCGGTGTGTCCACTGTGAGACAGCCGGTGGTGATGAGACATACACCTATTGTGAAAACTGCGGCGCAATTGCCTGCAGAGACCACATCAAGACGGAGCGACTGACTGGGGAGCCGGTCTGTACTGGCTGTGCTGTGACTGAAAAGTTCGCATTGAAGACGAAGTACTTCTATGACGAAGAGAATCTGGGGACTTTCCGCGAGGAGTACGCTGCCATGGGACCCCATCAGAAAGCAATGGAGAATCCACTGTTGGCTGGAAGCAGTCTACTGGTTGTACTCGGTGTCATCGTAATCGGCCTGCTACTGGTGACTGGTGGCGTTTGAGTTGGCGTCTTTCAGTACGAAATTAGGGAAATGGATCGGAGAGGGAGTAGTGATGCAACCAGACAGGGAGGTGGGGGAGACGGCGGGTGGAGTGGGCCGTTTGCGTTCCGGCCAGTTGAACGAATAGGGCTGTCAAATAAGTGCCTTCTGTACACTACGAATGTTGCAGCTTGCCGTCACTGCATTACGGGTATATTCGGAACAGGTAGAGAGCCGCTGATCGAACCACAGCAGCGACTTCATCGGTGAATAGGCATGACCCGCATCTCTTTGACTCGGGGTTCCCACAGCCAGATATGGGCTTCACTGCAAGCTGGAGTACGCTCCTCGGGGAATTAGAGGAACTTTCCGACAGTGCGACACTAATTACGCCACTGTCTCACGACCGCTTCACCATCACCGATATCCAAGAGCAACGGGTGATCGCCCGGTTTCAGGACAAAGATATCGATTCAACCCAGCCACTACAGCGTGAGCAATTCGAGACGCTCTACGAGCGGATTACCGACGCCACCGGTGGCTTCGAACTCGATCGGTTGCCGCCAGACGCCGACGCCTACCCAGCCGTCTGGAGTCTCCATCCCCGCTTCGAGATTGACGAAGAACAGGGAGTCATCATCGAACGCGACGACCAACCTCTTCACAGCTCGTCAAGACGGATCCCGAGGAAGACGTGGCAGATGCCGACCGAACGGAGCCCGACCTCGCCGTGTATGCTGACGCTCTCCTGTTGGTCGACGCACTCGAACGCCACGACGTGGAGTATCTGGAGGGCATGGAAACGCCCGCGCTCGTGAACATCTACACCCTCCTCTCCGACGTGCAGCGCAATGCCAATGAACTCCGACAGGAGGTGCGGTCAGTCCTCCTTGATCGCTTGCATCACGATCAGCCCGTCGCCGGGCAATACGGCTCCGTCCAGCGCACCTCCCGGCGGAATCGCTCGCTCAAGGATGAGGAGGAGGTCATCGAGACAATGGAAGCCGCCGGTATCGACCGCGAGCGAGTGACCAGCGTCGACAGCAGCAAAGTCGACGAAGCACTGGACGTGGTCGAAGTGGCCGAATCCGAGGTCTACGATATCGAGGAAAGTGAGTACATCCGAAAGGCCGAGGTCAACGACGAAAAGAAGGAGACGCGCTTGCAGGGGCTGAAGGATAAACTCGCGGCTGCCGAGGGTGAGGAGGCCGAAGCCCTCCAACAGGAGATCAAAGAGCTGGAAGCGCGAATCGAGGAACTCACCGAGTTCAATTCGGGCCGCTCGTTCCACACACAGTCGAACGCTGATCCATAGTGACTCCAGCTCCCGACAGCCAACCCCATCGCGTGCGGGCGATTGAACGGTCACCAATGTTTTTGAGCATGCTCGACAAGGACTCACACGATACTGATGTTTGGGTTCCTGGCTGCTGCGTTTTCTCGCACTGCTCGCACAGAGCCAGGCAGTCCCTACGAGTGTCGCCACTGTGGGCAGCGATTCAGGGTCCAGCATCACTCCTGTCCGGACTGCGAGAGCTACAGCGTCGAACGCGTTGTCTGGCCAATAGCCAGCGACTAACAGTGCTGGGTTCAGACATCCACCTTTGCTGACAGAATCGGTATCACTTTAGGCCGCCTGCTCGACGATACGAGTAGGCAATGTTCGAGTTGACCGGGTTTCAGCGTGATCTGTTGTACTGTATCGCCGGAGCAGAGGAACCCTACGGGCTCGGTATCAAGGCCGAGCTGGAAGCCTACGGCGACACAGAAGTCAACCACGGGCGGCTGTATCCCAATCTGGATACGCTCATCGACAACGGGTATGTGACAAAAAGCCAGCTCGACGACCGCACGAATCGCTACGAATTGACCGATGCCGGCCGAGAAGTGCTCACTGAGCGGCGAGAGTGGGAAGCTGAGAAACTCTCCGGAGTATTAGATAGCTGAATCCGGAGTCCTACTCGGAGACAGGCTTCGAGTTTCACTGTCTCACCGTCTGTACTGCACATCGTTCAATCTACGCTACGATTTCAACACGAAAACGAGCTATGTTCTCTGTAGACTGCTCTATAAACGGTCGTCGCTCTTGCCTAATTTGATGAAACAACTGTCTGAAGTACGATATGGGTATGAACGGAGTGCTGAATATAGAGGGCCTGTTCAGCAGATTTAATTAATGAGTAAAGATATAAGTGTCAAACATGGTATCTACAGCGGTAATTTCTCTTTCTGTATCAGCTTTCGCTATTGTCTTATCTTTGATCGCAATAAGCCGCCAATCAATACCATCAAAATACGAAGCAGAAAGGCGTATCAGAGAAAAATTTCAGACTCCGAATGGTGAACTCAAATTTGAGTATAATGATGTAAATTATCATATTAATTATATTACTGTTTTACGTCAGGATGGCATCAACCATCGAATTAAGGAATTAGTATTTCGTGACATTTCTGGTGAAACACAGGTGGTATTCACAGTAGACAGCCGAGTTCCAAACCCAGTTGATGTTAAGAATATTTCGAGAATAGATGAAGAGGGAGTTAGAGCAATTATGTTTAGAATGGATACGACAGAGCCACACGAACTATACAATCAATTTTCTGAATCAGCCTTTCAATTGTCAAAAGAAATCCAGTCAAAATGGTGACGTTAGATACGCGCGCTCCATCTGGCACGCTCTGAAGTATTCTATTTGTGAGTTGTCAGTTGATCGTGTGACCGATACAGAGAATACAGTTAGCAGCGGATTCATTGAACTACCGGCCACCGTTCTCGACAATTTCATAAGATTTTCATGTTTGTCGTGAACATAGACATGTATGTCTTTTCGCCGCTCTATAGCCCTTGAGGAGATGGTATGGCCGGCTGTCGAATCTGCTCTCGATAACGGCAATCGAACGGCAATTGTGGCCGTCGGTTCAATCGAACAACACGGCCCTCACCTGCCGTTGAATATGGATACGCTGGACGGTGACGAACTCTCACGTCGCATCGCGTCGGAACTGGGTGATGCTCTCGCTGCTCCAACAATTCGCCCTGGGTGTTCAGGCCATCATATGGAGTTTCCAGGGACGATTTCGGTTCCTCCAGAGACTCTCATGGACGTGATTCGGTCGTACTGTCAGTCTCTCGACGAGCACGGGTTCGAGTATATCGCCCTCGTCCCGACGCACGGTGGGAACTTCGGGCCGGTGAAAACTGTGGCTCCAGACATCGCCCGCGAAATTGATGCCACTGTGATTCCACTTGCCGACCTCGATGAGCACATGAGGCTGCTAAACGAGGGGCTCAGTAAAGCTGGCATTGAGTACGACCAAGACGTTATTCACGCCGGAGCTGCCGAAACGGCGATGGTGTTAGCAATCAATGAAGACCTCGTCAGGTTGGATGCTCTCGACCCCGGACCAGAAGGAGAAATCTCCCCAGCTCGTCTGCTCAGTGAGGGATTCAAGTCGATCACCGAGAACGGTGTTCTGGGCGACCCAAACAAGGCGACTGCTGAGGCAGGAGAAACAATCATCGAGACGGTCGTAGGGAAGTACGTCGAGTACATCAAAACCGAGCGCAAGGCAGTCTAGTCCGAAGCTTTTGCCTGAGAGATACGCGCCTTCTAGCTTGAACCCCTTTAATCGATAGATTCGATATAGAAGAGATCAAGCAGTGGGAGATGTAGAGGTTGTAGTTGGTCTGAGAACTGCGTTATCTTCTCCAAATATAGATCCATCAGAATATACGTAAAAACGACCGCTGCCATTGCAAGAACCGATACGAACTATTCAGCCGCTGTCATACGCAAGCCAACGGAACGATACGCTCGGTACAAACGAATTATCCAGACCCACGCCACACCAGAGAGGCCCAACAGGATCAATATTTGGCTGATTGACTCGGTAACTGTGTTCGTGAGCAATTGAGCGATGAGGATCGCCGGATAAAAAGCGAAGAACACAGCGAGAACCAATCCAATCCCTTTCAGATAGGTGAATAGATTCTGTTCCACTGTTTTGAATACGTCACTACCAAGTAAGCACCTCGGATCAATGTTTTTACTCCTTTGTTGACCAATCGAACCTACGTGAATCTGTGAGTCAATACATTCTCTATCGCTTGGTACAGAGGGCTTATTTGAGACCTCACACGAACTACTCTAATGCCCGCTACGTTCATCCGAGAGAAGCCTCTTCAAGCCCTCAAGCTTACTACTGTTATCGGTGCCCTCGTATTTGCGGTGGCTAGTCTGGTTGGGATTGTGCCCAGCCGAGGCCTCAACGGACTTCTATACCTCACGTTCTTCCCGTTCCTTCTCGCAATCATCGTCGGTGCTGAAGGATTGCTCGCGGGATACCGACTTGGACGTACTGAGGATCCGGTTGCCCAGCTCACTGCCCGGCGCAAGTATACCGCAATTCGAGCCACCGAGGTGATAGTGGTAATCGGCACCCCCGCAATCTTCTACGCTCTTATCGTTCAGCTCGGTGGTGAGGCCGCTGGCCCAGGGGCTATCGGACTGCTGTTTATTGGATTTGGCCTGGCTGTGTTGGCCTACGCCGCAGTGTTACTGCGGACGCTGACGGAGTTTTACTACTACCGCAAGCAGTCCGCTTCAAGGGGCTCATAGTTGCAGAGACCAGTGCAAGACAGAGAGGATTGATCTAACACGAGTAAGCGAATGAGATTCCGTCTGACTCAACGAGAATTTGAACATCTTCTCCATCTCGTGAACAGTTGACTGTGTCGGGGGCATATGCATGTCGTCTCTTGGTTTCACCATCTATGGAGACTACAAGGTAGTCAACACGATTTTCAACGCCCTTTGACTCGTCGCCCTGTCCTCCCGGCAATGCATACGTGTGGTCGAGCAGCAGGCTGCCATCTATCGCATAGACAGCTACCTGCAGGGAGACCTCCTGATCAGTATGGTTGCGGGGGATGATTTCGACGGTCGTTCCTTCTCCATCCTGTCCACTACCGACGCCGAGACAGCCGGATGTGACAATGGTGGTTCCAAGCGCAGTGGATAGGAGGGCGCGCCGTTTCATACGCAACCATCCTGCCTCGGTGGACTAATCACCTTTCACCGTCTGAGAAATATGCGCGTTTATTCCATCATTCGACTCATGATGGTCTTCTTAGAGTAACTTAAGCTGGTGACCGATACAGAGGTTATATTTTTTATCAGAGAAGCAAATACCAGCCGATGGGAGCCATACTCATCTCTCTAAGACAGGCTCAACGAGTAGACTCTCCTCAGAGTTGGACAACTAGTTGTGAATAACCGGAATCCGAAAGGTGAGTGTGCTTCCGTAGGCGGTATTCTGTGTCAATTCGACTGTTCCACCTAAACCAGTAATCCCCCAGTAGATCAGCCATAATCCGATCCCACTCCCATGTTGTAACGACGTTTCTTCATTGGCAACGATGACATCCCACTCTTCTTTCGGGATTCCGGGCCCGTTGTCAGCGATCTCAATGGTAATCTTGTCATCCCCATCGATCTGGTGGATAGTGATGGTGACGAGTGGCTCATCAGAATCATTGTGGGTGACCGCGTTCTCGATGGTTTCCCTTATCGCCAGGTTGAGTAATTCGCCGTTCTTGATTTGGAGCTCATTGTCTGCCGAGACACTGAGATCTATCGTCAACTCGGGGTACTCGCGGTGACAATTGTCGATGTAGTCGGTTACTCCTTTCAAATTAATAACGTGGTGTTGATCACGGGTCTCGATGAGTTCGCGAATCTGGTTTGTTTTTTGACTAAGTTGCTTGAGAGCCTCGGTGCGCTTAGTAATCGCTTCTACCGCAGTGGCAGTCGTCGGCGTGTCGATATTGGTATTTAATATTTCCACGTAACCTTCGATGACGTTGATCGATGTGCGAAGGTTGTGACGTAGCACACGATTGATCACGTCGAATACTTGTTCATTGAATTCCGTCTCAGAAATGTCGCGCTCAATGGCAACAAAGTGAGTGATCTCCTGATACTCATTTTGGATCGGTACAATCGTCTGGTTTACGCGATAGAGCTCACCGGATTTCTTCTGGTTAGTAAGCTCATTTGTCCATACATCACCAGCCGTGATCGTCCCCCAGAGCTTTTCGTAGAAGGCCTCATCTTGCTGGTCAGATTTGAGTAGTCGCGGATTTCGTCCGACAGCCTCCTTGGCTGTGTACCCTGTTGTCCGCTCAAAGGCAGGGTTGACGTGCTGAATAATCCCCTCACGGTCGGTAATAAACATGGCATACGGAGCAGCCTCGGCGTGTTTCTGATAAATGGTTTTTTCTTGCTGATAGAGCTTCATTTCTGAGACATCCTCTTGATAGCCAAGGAAGTGTGTGACGGTCGCATCTTTCCCGGTGATCGGTATGATTGTAACACGGTTCCAAAACATCGAACCATCGGCCCGGTAATTCCGAAGCACAACGCTCACGGATTCTTTGGCATCGATAGCAGCACGCATTTTGGCAACTGGTTCCTCCTCGGTACCCTCGCCTTGGAGAAGCCGACAGTTTTGCCCGAGTACTTCTTCTTCACTGTAGCCGGTTAATTTAGCGAACTCTTCGCTCACGTAGACAAGTGGCTCGTCGCTTTTGTTCGCATCCGCAATCGTTATTCCGACCGGAGCGGCATTCATTGCCCGCTCGAAGAGTGGTTCGACAGCGAGTTGCTGAGAAATATCGAGAAGCGTGGTTTGGAGCATCATTGTCTCATTCCACTCAACGGGCGATGTTACCATAACAATCTGACAGGCTGACCCATGAAGAGGAGCGATTTCGACGACCACCCCCAATGCCTCAGCTTCATCCGCTCTAATTCGATGAAAGTGATCAGTGAGCGTCTCATGATAGTTCTCACGGACGAAAGATAGCAGTGGCTTCCCAATGATCTCGTCTGGAGATTCACTGCCGAGTAACGAGAGACAAGTTTCGTTGGCGTATTCCACTGTGCCGTCACTGTGAACTACAAACGGATCTTTCTGGGCAGGAAGCGTCCTTTCGGTTGGGGATGGTTTGGTCATCGTGAGTGTACAGCTATACCGTCAATTGAGCGCACTACCGAAAATAACGATTACGTACCGTGTAAAAGTTAACAAACACATTTGATATATTATATATCCTTGGTGCAACACAGAGTTCTCTTGAGTACCTCCTGAACTAGCAATGAGTAATGCAAGATACGCGCTGTCTATTCAGCAGTTGGCGACTCAAAACATCCAGTAGTTGATAGAC
Organism: Halonotius sp. GCM10025705; assembly: GCF_042662885.1. Classification (NCBI taxonomy): domain Archaea; kingdom Methanobacteriati; phylum Methanobacteriota; class Halobacteria; order Halobacteriales; family Haloferacaceae; genus Halonotius; species Halonotius sp. GCM10025705. The sequence goes on from NZ_JBHSZD010000003.1 coordinate 94,875, forward strand.
AGCTGAGTGACCGATGTAGAGGTAAACAGCAGTGACCTTTCATTTGAGGATAGAAAGCTTATGCCAGAAACCGAGAAGGCCAAAGTAGGCACTCGGAAAGACCCTTCAGGTAGGGGTACACGATTGGTCTTCCGATCCTCCACTGCAGATTTTTTGACGGCGATAACCAGTGATCGATAGATCCGAGGCTCGGCTATTGCATCGGACGGGCCCGCAGTATCACCACTTGACAAATCAATCACCGTTTGAACGGGAGAAATTTGATTTGTTGTGTGCTCAGCTGTTTTTCATCCAAACCAACCGCCAACCATTATTTCACACACGATAATACGGTATCATGAATCGGGGTACGCTCGTTGGAGCTGGACTGTGTTTCGTCGGGCTTATTGGCTACGTGGTCGGGATTTACGTCACGTATCCCGCCCGAGCGTTCACGACGACAGCGGTCATGGTCGGGATCACACTTGTCGGTATTAGCTACCGGAACCCAGCACGGGGGACTGCATGAACGTCCATGCAGTCGTATACACCCCCGATGGTGTCGAACGATACGACGAACTCGATGCTGCCGTCTCTGCGCCAGGGGAAACGTGGATCCACGCCTCAGCCGCCGACCCGACAGCGATGAACGCGCTCAGCGATCGTTTCGGTATCCACCAACTCGCTGTCGAAGACGTGCTTAACGAGGGCACACGCCCAAAAACCGAGGAGTATGAGACACACACGTTCGTCCTGATGAAGACGACCCAACTCAGCCAACGCGATGAGATTGAGTTCCATAAAGAAGTTCAAACCAGTTCGGTCGGCTTCTTCATCGGCGAGGACTGGCTGGTCACTATGTCGACGGGCGTTGACGCGGTCATCGATCCGACGGCTGCCGAATGGGATCGAAACGCCAGCCGATTTGCCGACCGCGGCACGGACTTCCTCGCTTACCGGATCATGGACGGGATCGTCGACGACTATTTCGATCTCCTCGACGAGATCGAAGACGACATCGAGGCGGTCGAAGAACAAGTACTCGAAGAGCCAGACCCGCAGATTCTCGAAGTTTTGAACGATGTCAGGCGGGATCTCCTCGCGTTCCGGAAGACAGCCTGGCCCGCCCGGGAGGCGATTGCCTACCTCTCGCGTGGGGACATCCCGCAGGTGGCCGACGCCAACGAGAAATACTTCCGCGACGTGTATGACCACTTGGTGCAGGTGGTCGACCTCATCGAAACATACCGTGATCTCACGAGTGGCTCACGGGACATCTATCTCAACACCGTCTCGCAGTCGACAAACGACGTGATGAAGACGCTGACCGTCGTCGCTACCATTTTTATTCCGTTGACATTCGTGGTCGGCGTCTACGGCATGAACTTCGCCGACTCGCCGTTTGCGATGCCCGAACTCTACTGGACGTATGGGTATCCTGCAGTGATGATCGGGATGGCGATCCTCGCTGGGATGTTACTTGTTCATTTTCGGCGACAGAACTGGATATGAGGTTTAGGGACCGTCTCCGGACTCCACTCTTCGAGTCGGTGGGTTTCAAGGAGTTTTGTTTCCCGATCGAAATAGATCGACGCTGCCTATGCGCTGTCTATTCAGCACTCGCCGAGTATTTCTATCCGGCCGGTGATGTGTGGTAGAGTGACCGATACAGAAGTTGAATTGGTCATGAAGACTGGTGCGGGGAATATAATCCGGACGACCGATCATGATGTCCATGGCCAGTGAAAAAGAAAAGATGCTGAATGGAGAGTTATACGACGCTGCCGCTCCTGAGCTTGTGGCTGACCGTGAACGTGCACGTGAGCTAACGAGACGCTACAATCAGACAACTGGAGATGACGGAGTTGAACGACAGAACATCTTGGAGGAACTGTTCGGCTCCTGCGGCGATGCCTGCGACATAGAACCTCCATTTCGCTGCGATTACGGGTATAACACCCATGTCGGCGAGAATTTCTATGCCAATTTTGATTGTGTCATCTTGGACGTGTGCCGAGTAGAAATTGGCCAGAACTGCCAGATTGCACCGGGTGTCCACATCTATACGGCGACGCATCCACTCAATGCGAGCGAGAGAACCAACGGATTAGAGTACGGCAAACCGGTGACAATCGGTGACAACGTCTGGATTGGTGGTCAAGCGATCCTCAATCCGGGGGTGACCATCGGGGATAACTCTGTTATTGCATCCGGTTCTGTCGTTACCGAGGATGTCCCAGATGATGTTGTCGTTCAAGGGAATCCAGCAACAGTAACCAAGGAAATAGAATAAGAGGACTTCTCTGCAAAATACGCGCTGACGATTCCTCACTCGGCGAATCATTCTATTCATTAGTTGATAGGTAATCGGGTGGCCGATACAGAGATAAGTTAGCGAGTCTCAGTCTGAGGCCACATGGAATTGCTCGGCGGAAGATGATTATGTACCCAGAATTTACCGTATGTTCATGTACCGAGCCGTTGGCTGGATCACAATTCTTGTCGCGGGCGCTTTGATAGGACTCAGTGACCTCGTTTCACAGTTTAGCAGCGTCCTTGGCAGTACAATGATTGGGCCGTATCCGTCTGAATTCCTTATTAGCAAATTGCTTCTTGTCATGGCTGTGTTGTCCGGGTTTATTGGAATATATGTTTTGATCTTACAATTTCTGCAACGAACGGCAACAAAACGCCGGTTGCATGATATTCGTAACATACTCCGGCTTGCATTTGGAACGACCGGACTTATCGTGGTTCTTGGTGTGCTGACAGATCAATGGATTGGGGTATTACTCTCATTTGGTGTGGTTGGCTTTGCGGTTACGTTTGCTCTCCAACAACCATTGCTCTCCTTGCTCGGCTGGTTCTATATCATAGTGAAGCGACCGTATTCTGTCGGCGATCGTATCCGAATTAGCGACACAAAAGGTGATGTGATCAAGGTCGATTTTCTCGTCACGACAATCTGGGAAATTGGTGGCGAGTTGATCTCAACAAACCAACCGTCTGGTCGTGTTGTGACTGTTCCAAATAGCGTGGTTTTGTCTTCAGAAGTAACCAACTTCGGCGGAGGTGGCTCACAATATGTGTGGAATGAAATACAGCTGCAGGTGTCCTATGAAACGGACATCGCTGTCGCCTCTGATATCATGGTTGAGGAGGCCACGGCGGTCGTCGGCACGGAGATGGCCGATTCTATCGCTGACTTTCGAGATCGTCTTGCGGATACGCCAGTAGAATTGGAGGTGAACGATGAACCAACTGTTAATATAACGCAGGGGGAGTCCTGGGTCGAGCTTCGACTTCGGTATATTACGCATCCTAGACAAGGTACACGGGTGAAAAATGAACTCTATGACCGCATCCTAGACCGGTTCAACGATCAGCCCACCGTGACAAGCTTCCCAGTCAGCCGAAATCGGTAGCTGTCGATCAGTTCAACTCCCAGGAAGAATATCTCCCAGTGCGGCACCGATTGACATAGGCACAAACGCGACGGTTACGCTTGCAATTGCCAGTGGCGTCATTGCCCAGTTAATTCGCCCCCATGCAGTCAGCAGCAATACTGCTGTGATGAATGAGATTGACAACACTCCGGCCAATCGCCGTGGGATCACTCCGAAGAGCCGGTGTTTGACGCGTACGTCTTGTATGTCTGCGATATACAGCACACCAGTCGTGAGTCCGATCGCAAACAACATTGTCCCGACCAGCGAGAGTGGGTGTGCGACAAGAAACCGGCCGACCTCTTCGGTGCCGCCTTCGACAGCCATTGGGATCCCAAACAGGAGGCTCCCAAGCAGTGCTTCAGCAGCATCGGCTCGATCAAACCCCCAAATTACCTGTCCAAACGAGCTGTCAGCGTTACCGGCTTCAACAGCCATCCGCATTACCTCTTCAACCTGTTCGCGTTCTTCGGGGGAATCAACAGTCTCAGCCAACAACTCAAGCTGATCAAATACATCACCGATATCGTGGGGCTCTTCGGATGGTGCCATACAGTGGGGTCTCACCGCTGATTACAAGAACTATCGGCTGCGACGAAAGTGATAAGCTTTCTATCACGGATCTTCAGCGTATAGATAATGGTTCAATCTGGCGTCGTCGGCCAGTTCATCGTGCTCTGTGCTTCGGTGGTAGGTTTGTGGGTCGGGGCTCGGCTCTTTGTCGATGCTGCTGTGCGGTTGGCCAAACAACTTGGACTCTCAGATCTAACGATCGGTCTCACGATCGTTGCATTAGGAACATCACTGCCAGAACTATCGGTGTCGATCGGAGCTGCAGTTGATGGGATCGGAGATATTGCTGTGGCAAATCTGCTTGGTTCAAATATATTCAATATCGGATTCATTCTGGGTGGATTGGCACTGCTGGGGGCGATTCCTATCACTCTATCACTGCTTCGGCGTGATGGAAGTGCTTTGATCGGGAGTACCGCACTCGGTGGGGCGATACTCTATGATCTGACCGTGACACGCATCGAAGGGCTGCTGCTCTTCAGTCTGTTGGGTGTCTACATGGCTTCGCTGGTGCGACCGAGGCAGGCTGAGGCATCAGCGAGCCCCACTGAGACACTCGGTGGTATTGCGGCCCCCTTACCGAGGTTGTTGAGTTTCGTGGGCGAGACATCGTATTCTGTATCCTTGGTATCGCTGTGGTCATACTCAGCGGCGATTTTTTGCTCAGTGCTGCCACTGGATTGGCACGGGGCGTCGGTCTCTCTGAGTGGGTTATTGGTGGCACGATTGTCGCGGCAGGCACGTCGACACCAGAATTTGCTGTCTCGTTAATCGCGTTTCAGCGTGGCCGCGTAGGAGTGTCTGTTGGGAATGTCATCGGCAGTAATGTGATCAATATCACCGGCATCATGGGTGTTGCCGCAGTCGCCTCACCACTCGCTGTTGATATGACAGCATTGCTGACGCTTGGTTGGTTAGGGGCCTTACTGTGCTAATCATCGGTGCACTCTGGACGGACAGAGTGTTTTCTCAGCTGGAAGGTGCTGTGTTTACTAGTATCGAAGTAGCTCGGTGGATTGTTAGATTGTTTGGTTGATATCTAATATTGCTCATCCCGGTTTTAAATCAGGAAATTGGATTTACTACAATGATTCTCGCCTACAATAGAGTTGATAAAGATACGAGCGCATACCCTCGTCTTTCCGTGAGTGACGAGCGATCCGACCGCGGTCGGAACCGAGGAGCGAACAGGCGGGGGTTGAGCGGACAGCAGAGTGTAACAGGCCACCGTTCTATTGCACTGCTGGATTTCCCACTGTTCCACTTTCACTTTGGATGGCTGAGAAATTTACCCAACATAGTCATACAATGGAGTACGCCACCGATGGCTGAACTCACGAAAACCCTTGAACTGAAGCTTGTAGATCCGAACGTCCACAAGCGACAGAAGCTTCGTGAGACGCGGGACGCCTACCAGCAGGCACTGCAGGACGCCTTCGCCGCTGGCTGTGACACACAGGCAGCGGCCAACGACGTAGTTGTCGAGTACGACCTGAGCGGTTACGCGAAAAACGCCCTCAAGAAGTACGTCCCACAACTCTGTGGGAACAGCTACGATGCCGCCGAGCTTCACGACGACCATCCGGTTCGGTTCACCAACGAGGGACTGCAACTTGACCATCAGCCACAGAACGCTATCGAGTGGTACGTCAAAGTCCCGCACCACGAGGATTACAACCTCTAGATTCCAGCACGCGCCAATCCCGAACAGCGGGAGTGGCTCGAAGCGTTGTACGCAGATGACGCCGAGATGGGTGAAAGTCGGCTGTTCGAGCGGGATGGAACGTGGTATCTCCACATCACCGTTACCCGCGACGTGGAGGACGAATCTGAGGCGTCCGCCGACGAGCGGACGCCGATAGGCGTGGACATTGGAGAAGCGAGTCTCGCCACGGTGTGTCACCGCGACGAGAGCGGTTCTCCTGTTCGCCCCGAACTGTGGGCCAACGACGGCAAGGCCGTTCGTCGGCTCCGCAAAACCTACTTCACCGCCAAGCGACGGCTTCAGTAGCGCGGCAGTGAGCGAATCACAGAGTCCTACGGCGACTCGCTGTGGGATCAGATTGACGATGTGTTCCACCGTGTAACCCGCGAGGTCGTGGAGTACGCCGAGTCTGTCGAGAACCCGGTACTGGTGCTGGAAGACCTAACGTACATCCGCGAGACCATGGACTACGGCGAGTACATGAATCGACGGTTGCACGGCTGGGGCTTCGCGAAGCTCCACGCCCAGATTCGCTACAAAGCCGCCGAGCAGGGGATTCCCGTCGAGACGGTGAATCCCCGAAACACATCGAAGACGTGTCACGCTTGCGGTGAAGTAGGCTCCCGGCCACGACAGGCGACGTTCAGCTGCTTGAACGACGGCTGTTGGGTCGGTAAGTATCAAGCCGACGTGAACGGGGCGATAAACATTGCAGATCGCTACCGTAGTGGAGAGAGTCACCGCCGAAGCGACCGGAGTTCCGGTCAGAAGGCCGGTGCCGATGACTCGGCTACGGATGGGGCCTCTTTGACCGGGCCACAAGACAGCCAAGCCGATGCTGAAACCCAGCAGCCGACGCTTGGAACGAATTCGTCTTGAAACCAACAGGTCGCGTCGCTCGGCCTGAAATCCCGTGGTGGGATTCCTCCGCGTTCACGCGGAGGAGGAGGTCAATACAGTAGGACAGTGTATTGGAGCCTCTATCGATCAAGTTTTCATTTTCATAATACTATAATTCGTATGAATACCTTTATACAGTAGTAAACATATATTAATATAGGTCAAAATAGAATGAAACTAAGCGTCAAACCACTCAACAGAGAAAGTGCCGGGCAGGGTATTGCGGCTATTGACCGGTCGGTCATGGAGGAACTGGGCGTGAGCGCGGATGATTTCGTCACCATTCAGGGCGAGTCGGGCACAGCAGTCGCCCGCGTCCGTCCCGGCCGGTCGGGCGACCGCCGACAGCAGGTGATCGGTATTGACGGGCAAATCCGCAAAGTAATCGGCACCCGAATCGATCAGCTCGTCGATGTTGCGCAAGCTGATGTCGAACCGGCAGCCGAACTCACAATCACACTCCCTGGTCGGCTTCGCATCAGCGGTGATCTCACCTCGTACATCCGTGAGAAACTCGCTAATCGTGCGGTACAGCCGGGACAGACAGTGCCGCTCGCGCTCGGCTTCGCCTCGCTGATGGGTCGATCCAACCGCCGCATTCCCATCCAGATTGTCGATACCGACCCGAACGGCACCGTGGTCATCACGCAGTCGACCGAGATCACGATCAGCGAACACGCCGGCGAGCCAGCCGATGCTGGTCGCGGTGAGGAAGCTCATGATAGCGCCGACGTGCCTGGCGTCACCTACGAGGATGTCGGTGGACTCGATGAGGAACTGGATCAGGTTCGCGAGATGATCGAACTCCCGATGACCCATCCGGAGCTGTTTCAAGCACTCGGTATCGAGGCACCGCAGGGTGTCTTGCTCCACGGCCCGCCTGGCACCGGCAAGACGCTGATCGCCAAGGCCGTCGCCAACGAGATCGATGCGAGCTTTTCGACGATCAGTGGCCCGGAGATCATGTCGAAGTACCAAGGCGAGAGCGAAGAACGGCTTCGTGAGGTCTTCGAGGAGGCCAGCGAGAACGAACCGTCGATCATCTTCATCGACGAGATCGACTCCATCGCACCGAAGCGTGACGATGCCCAAGGCGAGGGCGAACGCCGCGTCGTCGCCCAACTGCTGTCGCTGATGGATGGCTTAGAGGAGCGCGGCCAAGTGACAGTTATCGGGACGACCAATCGCGTCGACTCCATCGACAACGCACTCCGCCGTGGTGGCCGATTCGACCGCGAGATCGAAATCGGCGCACCGGATACCGACGGCCGAAAAGAGGTCCTCCAGATTCATACCCGTGAGATGCCGCTCGGGGAGGATGTCGACCTCGATCAGTACGCCGATAACACCCACGGCTTCGTCGGGGCCGATCTCGAAAGTCTTGTCCGCGAGGCGGCGATGAACGCCCTCCGTCGTGTGCGACCCGATCTCGACCTCGACGGCAACGAGATCGATGCTGAGACGCTCGAAAACCTGAGGTCACGGACGCGGACATGCGAACCGCACTCCGAGAGATCTCACCCAGCGCGCTCCGTGAGGTATTTATTGAGACGCCGGATGTCGTCTGGGACGATGTTGGTGGCCTCGCAGAAACCAAAGCGCGGCTGCAGGAAGCGGTCCAGTGGCCACTGGAGCACGGTGATGCCTACAAGCACTTCAATCTCCAGTCGACGAAGGGTATCCTGCTTCACGGCCCGCCGGGCACGGGGAAAACCTTGCTCGCCAAGGCCGTTGCGAACGAAGCCAACTCCAACTTCATCTCGGTCAAAGGCCCGGAGTTGTTCGACAAGTATGTCGGTGAAAGCGAGAAAGGCGTTCGGGAAATCTTCGAGAAGGCTCGGTCTAACGCTCCGACTGTGATCTTCTTCGACGAGATAGATGCGATTGCGAGCAAGCGAGGCAGTGGCGGCGACGATAATCAGGTCGGCGAACGCGTTGTCTCACAACTCCTGACAGAACTCGACGGGCTTGAGGAACTGGAAGATGTAGTTGTAATCGCGGCCACGAATCGCCCCGACCTCATCGATGACGCATTAACACGAGCTGGGCGCATCGAACGCAAAATCAAGGTTGGCGAACCCGATGAAGAGACCAGACTTGCGATTCTGGAGATTCACACGCGGGATCGACCCCTGGCCGATGATGTCGATCTCGACGGATTCGCGGCCGAAACTGAGGGCTACGTCGGTGCCGATCTGGCCGCCCTCTGTCGTGAGGCTGCGACGACGGCCGTTCGAGAGTATGTTCACGCCAAAGCCGACGGGGAGTCGACGCCGATCGAGGACCGTGTCATCACGCAGGCTCACTTCGAAGCGGCACTGGAGGACCTCACACGGGACGACGATGAACTCGATGGCGGTATCGAGGAAGTATAACCCACGGTTCGATCACGCTATTTGCACTTGAGTAAGGCGAAGGATCTAGTATTCCGGACTGCATGGTAAGAAGAGCACTACAACGCAGTCCATCCTTCTGAAGTTCGTCGAGAACGGCGAACCTGGGTTTGATACCAGCTGCCGGGATGGATAGCACTCACCCTAGAGGACGTTACTTCTGCAATGTTTCTTACTTATTATTGCATTTACCACACGAAACACAGAAATCTCTCTCACGACGAGCGTGGCTATGCTGTTACCGGCCACAGATTGAAGAGACAAAAGACAATTAAGATATGCTACACATTCTCCGTTTGATTTCAGATACAAGAGATGATACCATGAGAAAAGTAGGACTCTGGACAAACGTTGTCGGGCTCCTCGTTAGTGTTGTAGGCACCATATTGCTTTTCTTGCATACGACTGACCAGTACCATTCGGCCATACAGGATCTTGGATCGATTGCGGTGGCGTATCTCGGCCTCATTCTCCTCGGGGTGTCAGTATCAGTCACCGGAGTCGCACTACTGGTGTGGACGAACTCTGATTGATGTGGATCTCACGGCGTCCCGGTGGGCAGTGAAATAATTGAGCGACGAACCTGTGCCGTGTGTTTTCCACAGCGTCAGCGAACTAATAGCTAAATGAGGTTTTGAGTATTCCAGAGTATTTATACTAAAATGGGGTGTGAAATTTACTGTGACCACTATTCCAGAACCACAGTCTGTCGCAGACTACGTCGCAGACGGTGTACGTATCGCGGCAATAATTCTTATTTGGGGCGTGCTTGCTGCGTTTTTCACTTACGGTCTGACCGAACTCACAAGTTCTTTTGAGCGGGTCTTTACGCAGCTTGGGGAGTTATTGGTGATAGTAGGCTTCCTCAATGCCCTCCTCTACATCCTCTATCGCACTGTTGATTACTGGCACGAAACAGCGTGACGATGCCACTCATGTAGCGAACTGTTTGCTGAATAAGCGCCCGCTATTCATTACCCAAATCGTGAGTACGGTCTTGGATACTTCCTGTTGGATGAAGCAGCCTCACGATACCCACTTCTGGTGGCAGGTACTCACGCAGAATATCAACCAACTACAGACCATCACCCTCTGAAAAGGGGTATGACTGGGACGATCTGCGTGCGGAACTTAGGGAATCTGGTGTTCGGCCAATAATCACACACCGAGAATTCTATCCGCTGGATGTAGCGCACAACGCTCGCCATGAACACAATATCTACCGACGACGGTCGGTGGTTGAAGCTGCCTTCTTTGTGCTCTAGCAACGGTATGGTGACACTCTCAGAGCACGCACGTGATTCCGTCAATTCTGAGAACTCGTCTTGAAAGCGGCTGTAAGAATATCGAACTTGTTCTCTACCTTCGTCGATTTCAGGAGAAACACTCGCCGCGTGACTGAACCGACAGGGTTAATGACACTTCGAGGACAGTTTCCGGATGTGCCCTCCACGAAAGCACTCATTGGCTTGCTTATTGGAGTACTGCTGGTTATGCATCCAGTTGTCGGTAATGGTCGGTCCCGACACACAGTATTCGTATTCAGTAGCGGAGCTTGATTTCGCCGATAAAGAGAGTGTCGAGGAGCTGTACCGGACATCAAATGTAACATACGGATTCGGGAGTCAAGTTGAGCTCGTCCGAGAGGCGAGGAACGAGACACTCACACGGCCAAGATCTTCGCTCGAACCAAGGGTACTCGACCTTATTGATGTCCGATATCTGGCGGACGATGTCCACGACCACTATTACCGCATCCACGCATCTGTGACTAACGACACCTTTCAGCTGCAGGCGGCGAGAGTCTCAGGGGAAGTTGTTGCGAATCACGTGGCCGTCAGACCAGACGAGGCAGATCCCGTTATTAGGAAGGTACTCGATGGCCAGCAAACGGCATCAAAGCGTGTGAACGCAACAGTAGTTAGACAGGATGACCGGTACCTCTTGGTTCGGCCTGTTGAAACGAAACACGTATCAGATCCATTCGCGGTGGTAAAAATAGCCGGATACGCCCTTGGAATTGCCCTTATTATCGGATCATTAGTGAGGCTATTCTATCGGAACGAAGTTAATCCGAAGTGAAGATTCCTTCTCCCCACTTAATTCAGTATCTTTTGCATTACGCGTCTAAACAAGGCTCAGAAGTTGTATTCAGCAAGACTGTACCAAACGCACTCGTAAGCACACGAAAGGGTGTGATTCCCATTCCAGATAGTATGCGAACTCCAGAACCAATCCGGACTCTCTGTGCAGCATCACCCTTGACAGAGAGTGGAATCGTGGTACCCCCAAGCACAAGAGCCTATCTCGTCTACTGTGTGAAGAATTCCACATCGAAGTTAGGCCCCAAACTGATGATGAGAGACTCACTCTTCTCGCCTGTAGGATTCCAGCGAGTGGTGTGAGGGACGGTCTGTTGCTCCGTCTCAATGGATTCGAACGTGACTGTGACCTCGTAGTTCCCGGGGGAGCAACATCGGTGAGTGTCGAACGATAGGAGGTCGTCGGTGGTTGTCTCGTTCGCCTGTCATAGACGGTTTGCGGGTCGGAGAACAGTCCACTTTCGCTCTGAATAGATATCTCTTTCCAGACTTCCTGCCCAGTTTGATTGGCAATTTGGATGTTGGCACTCTCGGACGGAGAGGATGAACATCCAGAGAGGGGAACAATTCCCCCAGCAGCGATGATAACGGACCGCCGTTTCATTGCATGGAGTTACTCCCTCGGGCCCTAAGTGAGTGTTCGTACTGGCCCGCGTGTGACCGATTCGCGCTGTCTATTCATCACTCGAATTGTGATGGTATTCTTAGATAAATTTGAATTGGTGACCGATGCAGAGGTGCTATTCAGTCGGAAGCTCACAGTCCGTGATTTCGAAGCGGGCACCGCCGTCGGATCCTTCAGTCAACTCGATAGTCCAGTCATGACCTCGATGATCTGTTTTATAATATGCAGTCCAAATCCAGTTCCGTCCGGGTTCGTTGAGTACCCGGATTTGAACACCTCATCACGGTCGTTTGGTGGGATTCCTGGGCCGTCATCCTCAATATAGAAGCCATCGTTTAGTGTCCCGACGGTGACAGCCACATCCTCACCACCGTGTTCGATTGCGTTTCGCATGAGATTTTCAAATACCTGCTTGAGACGAGACGTATCAGCCAGAATCGTCTGGGTAGTATCGATAGTCATTGAAGCAGTGTCGGTTTCGACATTTGCCCAACACGTAGAGGCCAGCTCTGACAGCTCGACAGTCTCAAGATCACTCACTGCGTCCCCAACCCGAGCAAGTGTCAGCAAATCCTCGATGAGGGCTTCCATCCGATTATGGGAGCGTTCGATGGCGTCGAGATGCTCGCTCTCGTGGTCTTCCATAATTAAGTCCAACCGCCCCTGAGCCACATTCAACGGATTCCGAAGATCATGAGAAACGACGCTTGCAAAATCCTCTAACCGCTCGTTTTGATTTTCGAGTCGGGCTTCATACTCCTTGCGCTCGGTCACATCCCGCACGTTCGCAATCAGTAATTGATCCCCATCAATGTGGAGTGATGAAGCTGAGATTTCACACTCTAGTTGTCGCCGCTTTTACTCACACACCCGAATCGATCTGTCCGACCGCTGCCCTTCGCTTGCACATGGTCCAGAAAGTCACGATACTGGTCTGTCTTGTCCGGATGAACATCTGAAATCGCAACCGACGAGACGAATTCATCGCGTGTGTATCCGAGTAGTTCCTCAGCCTGTGGATTGACATTCTCGATTGCGTCGTTGCTCGGATCTAAGAGAAAGATCGCATCGTTGCTCTGTTCGAAAATCGTCTGGAAGCGACGTTTCTCCTTTTCGAGTTCCTGTTCAATCTGCTTTTGCTCGGTGATATCCTGCACCGTCCCACGAAGCGTTACAACAGTCTCGCCCTCAGTCACTGGGGTACCTTGAACTCGGAGCCAGCGGAGTTCGCCATCTGGTCGGTGGAACCGCACTTCCACGTCGAAGGAGTCTCCAGCGTCAAGTGCGGTTTCGACTGCGTTCTCGACAATCTGTCGGTCGTCCTCGTGATAGATATCTAGTGCCTCTTCCAGTGGTGGTTCCTCATCGTATGTGCCTCCCAATAACTCAAAGAGATTCTCGGTCCAGAACACATCATTCGTCTCCGCATCGATTTCCCAGCCACCGACATCTGCGATACGCTCTGTCTGGTCAAGCAGGTCACGGGTCCGTTCGAGTTCTAATTCCCGCTGTTTGTGGTCAGTGATATCGTGTTGGAACCCAACGTAATTGATGACAGAACCGGTATCGTCGCGAACCGGTGCAATAGAAACGCGATTCCAGAATTCAGTTCCGTCTTTTCGGTAGTTTCGCAGATGGACGGTGACAGGCTCTTCTTTCTCAATTGCTGTTCGAATTTTGTTGATCGGCTCGGATTCTGTATTCTCACCTTGGAGGAACCGACAATTACGCCCAAGTATCTCGTCGTCTGTATACCCAGTGAGAGTTCGAAAGCCATTGTTCGCGTAGATAACAGGATTGTCCGCTTGTTGGGGATCGGTAATAGTGATACCAACTGGAGCTTTATCCATCGCATGTTTGTTCCGATGAATCTCTTGTGTGCGCGTTTTCCGCTCAGTGATATCCCGAGCTACTCCGACGACAGCTTCAACAGACCCCTTGACAAGCAACGGAGTCAACTGATACTCTAAGACCGCATACCCACGTCTGGGAAACTCTGCGGACAGTTCACCAGTGAGTTTGTCTCTTTGACCATCAAGGAGCTCCTGAAATGGATCTGCATCGACAGCTTCCTCTCTAACGTATTCAATTAGATCACTCGATTCACCCCTCAGTGCCTCGCGGGTTGTACCGTACCACTCCGCTAAATACTCGTTGACGAGTTCGAATCGGCCGTCCTCATCATAGATGCAGGCGGGCTCTTGCATCGAATTAACCATCCACTCATACCGAAGCAGATTTTGATTACGTTCAGTACGAAGTTGTTGGGATCGATATGACTCAACGGCATTTATGATACGATTAGCCAGTGTCGTGTATTGGTCAGTCCCGAGTTCCTTTTGCAGATAGTCGGTTACGTCCAGTGAGATAGCCTCGGCTGCAATCGCTTCCGTCCCGTTGGCTGTATAGAGAATGAATGGAAGCTCAGGATACTCCTCACGGACTGTTTCAAGAAATTCGATGCCATTCTGACCGGGCATCTGATATTTACTCACGATGCAGTCGAAGTCGGCCGTATCAAGCCGATCCAAACTCTCACTGATACTCGGGATAGTTTCGACGGTGAACCGATCATTCTCACGTGTGAGCATATCGGCTGCCTCCTTTGCGACTTCCGGCTCACCATCGATATAGAGGACGTGAATACGCGCTGATTTGTGCATTATTATATATTAATGTTCTTGCTTAAAAAACAAAGGCTCTAATTTGCAGCAAAAAGAGTGGCACCAGATATTGATTTTATCAAGGTGAATGCCTTGCTGACACCGATTTCTTTCATATAATATCGCGCACAGAGATGTATTCGGTGGATGATATGAATTTTACACTCAGAACGTCAAAGATACACGCCTTGTATTCAGCAGTGGCCGATTCAGTCTATCCATTAGTTGATGGATAGCTGAGCAACCGAGTATCGGCTACAGATTCAGTACCTCACAAAACATCTCCAGCTAACTGCTGCTTACGGGTCAATTCACGCTAAACCAGTCGATGGAGTTGGAAGTTGACGGTCAGGCCGATCAAGTGATGAACCGAGCTGTCGCAGTCGGCGGTGGAGAGCCGCCGACACGACAGCGTTGCCACTGGCTGAAGCCCCTGTTTGCAGGGTGATTACCGTTCAACGCTCATGTGAAGCACGTTGTTGGTAGCACTGGCGAAACTCGTGTAGGGGTAGTAGAATCCCGCGTTCAGCTGGTGACAACCTTGATCCGACTCAGCCACAGCTGATTTTCAGCACTCCCTGAATCGCAAGACGGCTCTCCACCAACAATGTGCTTCACAAGAGCGACCGTTCAAATCGGTCGTCAGGTGGCCGATTGGCTGGGATCGACCGCCGCACTGACAGAGCGTTCCACGCTGCGCGGGTGATCATCTGAATGAATTCTACGAACGGCCACCACCAGAGGCGACGCCCGCCCCGGCGGGGCGTCGCCACATATTCCCAGTGCAGATATCGCCAGACATTCTGTAAGAGGAGGCTGATCACCACGAATAACAGCCGGCGAGTCTGATCGGTTGCTGTCGTCGAAATCAGTGATGACTCAGACAACCGGTAGGTCGCTTCGATGCCAAACCGCTTGCTGTAGTGCTTTCGTGCTTGCCGTGGAGTATCGATGAACGGCGCGTCAGCGGCGTAGCCGTGACGCGCTACCCCGTGTTCATCGTATCGGCCCATTTGGTAGGTGCAGTCGATCATCACCGGGAATTCGACGGTCCATTCGTGACCGTCGAATTCTGTTGTGAGGTCGTGCTCAATTTCACGACTCCAACCCTCAGAGAGCTCTTTCTTGATTGCATTGCCCCACTTGATGATCGGGACGACGTAGGCGTGGTTGTGCGCCTGCATCAGCGTGAGGCACTTGCCGTCGTAGAATTCACTGTCAACGTAGAGCGCTTTGACTTCGAAGTCGAAGTCATCAAGCAGTCCGAGGAACTCTGCGAGGACTTCGGCGGCGGTGTCGCCGTCTGTGAGACGGCGCACCGCCAACGTGTAGCGTTTGTTTCGGACTCGGGCGTACAGTGTGGCGTAGGCATGGAATGCAGTGGTTCCAGCCTTTGCCTCGTTGTAATAGAGGCCGTCAGTCTCGTCTCTATCACCGTAGTAGGGCCGCAGGTGGAGATCAATGACGATCTCCACCTGCTCGGGGAGCAACTCAAGCGTGTGTTCCTGTAGAAGCGTGTTTCCAGCCGTGCTAACGGTCTCAAGGTCGAATTTTGTCCTGAGGTGATGAAGGACGTTCGTCCCTGATGGGCTATCATTACTCCGGTCGCAGAGCGTAGAGATCGAGGTTCCGTCGGCGGTCGCGCCGACGAGAACCTCGTGGATGTCCTCGGGTTCGAAGTCAGCGTTTTCACCGAAACTCACGCCAAACGAACCATTGAGAGCGTTAACGAGGAAATTAAGGAGTTGGTCTTCATGGATTTCACCGTCTGCTTGCTGATTTTCGTTGTTCACACCTCGGCAAGCAGACCACTCAACTTACAGCCTTTGTGAGGTACTGAGTCTTGATTGACCGTCCCGGTCTTCCAAGGCATCGAAGGCGTCGTGGATGTGTTCGTGGAGCATCGAACTCTGTGTTGGACTGTTTTTGAAGCCTGTTTGAGGTAAGTGTTTGCGAGAGGATTGCCACGTGGTCGTGCTGCCTGTCTACGACGCAGACGCGTTCGCCGTCGACTTCTCAGCCTCGTTTTGCCAGTGAGTTATGGTCTAATTCCGACACAATCTTCCATTTTCAATAGAGGACTCACGACGGATTTTGAGGAAGCCGAGCACGTTGCCGAGCAGCACGGCTAGGTCGATCGAATGACAGACAACCAAGCCCACGAGTATCTCCAATACGCCGTTCTTCGGGTGCTCGAAGACGAGGCGTACCAGCTCCCAGCAGACTGGACGCCGACCGGCGGGGCGACCGTCGGCTACGGGAGCGATGAGCCGATGTTCGATAGCTAAGGCTCCAGCGAAAACTGGTGAGAGATCGTCCCACCTCAAGATGCGTGTACCCGCTTCCAGGTGTTCTTCCCAGACGGCCGTCTTCCTTTCTCGTAGGGTAGCGATTGAGCTACTCTACGAGACGGACTGTGTTCCCATCTCGTTTGACCCGGTCGAACGACGAGAGATACGCGATCCGGTCGTGAACCTCGTCGGTATCTAGTTCAAGTTCTGCGGCCAGTTCGTAGACTGCCATCGGCTCGTCGAGTACCTGGATGACTTCGAGCCCCCGGTAGTACCTGTTTGTGAGTTCTCGAACGCGTCCCTCAATGGGGGTGGTCACCCCGTACCGCTCCTCTAATTCCATCAAGGCCTCATTCGCGAATGTGACGAACTGGTCGTCACGCAGGCGTTCGATCTGGATGTCGAGTTCATCCCCAACAGCGTCGTAATCGAGGCCGGCCTGCACGAGCATATTCATGTCCTCGATGTCGTCATCACGGCCCGCGATCAGTTTGAACAGGAAGATATCCTCGTTGCTGACCAGCCGGACAGTCAATCGCTCGGTCATGAGGAACGGCTCGCTTCGCTCTTGCATGCCCTCGGTGAGGACGAGCTTGTTTGCCACCTGCTGGTTGAAGATATCGAGGCGACACCCATCGTCGTTCTCAACGCAGCTCGTGGCCCCCAACGCTCTGTAATCAGGATCGAGTGACTGGATCTCCGTATACCCGAGATCCATCAGGACACCCCACAGCTGCCCGTATGCGTCACCATGCGCGAGGACCAGGTCGATATCTTTCGTCGCCCCTTTGAGGTCACGCAGCGACATCGCACCACCACCGATCAGGTAGACTGTGAGCGGTTCAGATATTCCATCGTCTATGCGCTTGAATTCGTTCTCGATGTACTCGCGTCCGAATGTTGGTCTCATGGTGGGAGTGACACCTCATAATCAGCCGCCAGATCCCGGAACTCGTCCCATTCCGGGAGACGGTCGTCGTCGATATCACCGTGCGTCTTAAGATAGCTCAACAAGGCGTCGATTTCGTCTTCGAGGTCATACTTCGCCGCCTGCCTTCGGAGATTCTCCTCGTCAACATCGACGTGGCTGAGCAAGAGGAGACAGTACGATCTGTGGCGACTGCCGTCGTCGATCAGCAGCGTATGACAGCAGAGCTCCGCCGGCGAGACTTCGTCAAGTTCCTCGGAGTAGACGTAGTAGCGGCGGCTAGTTAGCAGGAATTGGAGGTCGAAGGCTGCGAATCGAGCGAGTCCGGTTGCATGGAATCCTCCTTCGTCGATCTCCACCTCAGCTTGGGCAAGAAATTCGTCGTAGTCCTCCCAAAGAATTGTCCCCTTCGGGGCGACGGAATCGAGCCTGCGGCGATGTGAATGGTGTACGAGTTCACATGCGAATTCGTTGAGAAGGTCGAAGTCGGCGTTGAACTCATAGTGACCATCGGCCGTCCCGACGAGACCCCGGTCACGTAATCGCTTGAGCACTCGGTTGACCGTGTTGCGGTAGTTGTCGCTGAGGTCTGCGATCTCGGCGACGGTTCGCGGCTGGTCGAGATAGTATAATACCTCAAGAGACTTTCCAGTCACCAGCCAGAGAACCCAATGTGGGAGTGTTGGCGGACAAGATCCTGGTAGATCTCAACAGCGCGAGCGTCAGATGGGACGACCCGTTTTCGGCGGCCATCTCGTTCGGTGTAGACGAGGCCCTTCTCAGTCAGGTCGTTGATAGCACGAGATAAGTAGCTCTCGCTGTGGTCGAGTTTTGTTGCGAGTTCGGAGATCGTGTCGCCGCGGTCGACCGTGGCGAGGACATCGAGTTCGATACGGCGAAGCACAGTATAACATATTACGAAACTCATATATAAATTAGTTTCGAGTAATGTTACATTCAGGGAGGAATAGAAGCCGGTTCACGTCGTCTTAACCAACAAAATTATGATCTAGCAGACCCTGTTGGTTAACACAAGGGCAATCGATGTCGTACGAACCCCCAACTCCACCGGCGGAACTCCAGACAGATATCGTCAACACACTCAACAGTTACTCCCCAGACCAGCTCCAGCATGTCGCACGCTACGCCGAAGAGCTAGCAGAGCACAAAGCTCGCGAGGCCCGTCTCGAAGAAGAGTCGGATGACGACGAGATCGAAAAACGACCAGATAATCTCCCAGACGATGTCCCGTCGAAGGCCACAATCACGATCAAGGAAATCAACGACAACCGCTACTACTACTGGCAGTGGAGAGAGGGAGACAAAGTCAAATCCAAATATAAAGGCCCAGTCAGTTCCGACGAGTAAGCCACCAACGTACGGGATATCGTGGGATCACATACCCCGTGTGCAAAGTGAATTTACGGAGGAATTCGTGTCTTCTTCCCCCGTGTGCGAGATAAAATTCGAACGGTAGAAATCAAGAGAATCGGATACTGAAGCGGTTTACACATAGATGATGGGGATACGCCTGTTATTTCGATCACATCGATAGAAATAGAACACGTTCTCGAAGTGTTGAGATATACACTCGTGACCAGGGGTGTGGTGACTCTGCCGTCGATTGATAGCGTGCATAAAACTCGATGAGGGAGGACACCCACCCCGCGTTTCTGTCGTAACTGGATGTGAGGGAGGGAGGGACGCTGATCTCGGAGGGATCACACCCCCGCGTTTCCGTCGTTCTCTACAACAATGGAGGGAGAGGCTACGATAGTGGTGTGCAGCCAATAATAATACACCTGATCTAAAAATGAATTAACTTTTAGGATAGATAGATTAAAGTACCATAGGTGAAAAACGCTCATTGAGTATACTTCATCCGAAGAGAGGATGAGGTCTTCATCCTCTCAGATGAAACAATCCTTCCCAGCCGCTTCTATAGACGGCTAGTCTTAGAGGGCTGACCGCTCTCGTCTCTGGTAACTCGCCGTGAACCTCTTCTTCGAGTCCCCACCATACCTTTTCGGTCATTACGACGGAAACGTGGGGTGTGTGGGTTCGGGGTTCGATATCGATACGACGCTCCTGTCTACGGGTTTCTTCTCTCACGTCGGAAACGAGGCTATTTTGTCAGTAATCCAATTCCGCCGAATTACGGCTTTTTCACGCTGGTATCGTACAAGAAACGTCGGAAACGTGGGGTGGCGTTCTCCACCAGATTTATACTCTTCCCGCTCACACCGTTTGATATTCAATGACACCCGACTCTTCCCCCAGTTCTGTCGACGATCCACTCTTTGAGTCCGGGCATCGTCTCTTCGCGAACAAGGATCTCCTGAAAATCGGCCACGTTCCGGAGGCTGACCGGATCGTCGGTCGCGACGAGGAAATCTCGAAACTCGCAAAACGTCTTAACGGTGCTGTCCACGGGTACTCCCCGGAGAACGTGATGATCTACGGAAAAACGGGAACCGGTAAATCTCTGGTTTCAAAACACGTCTGTCAACGAGCACAAAACGCCGCTCAGGATGGCGTCGAGATTGGAACTGCGTATATCGACTGTGCTGAAGACAACACGGAGACTCAGGCGATCTCCTCACTTGCCGCGAAGCTTAACGATGAACCTTCGACTGGAATCTCCGTGCCCCATACCGGTCTCAGTACGTCGAAATACTACAAACTCCTCTGGAAGACGCTCGACGCTCAATTCGATTCAGTGATCATCATCCTCGATGAGATCGACTTGATGAACGACGACAGCGTGTTGATGAAGCTCTCGCGTGCTGAGGAGGCGGGGAAAATCGACTGTAGTATCGGTGTCATCGCGATCAGCAACAAGATCCAGTACGTTGACAACGTGAACGAGCGCGTGAAAAGCAGCTTCCAGCACAAGGAGCTGTTCTTCAAGCCATACGACGCCAACCAGCTCCGGGAGATCATGTTCAATCGCGAGGATGCCTTTCAGGACGGCGTCCTTTCTGATGACGTGATTCCGCTCTCGGCGGCCTTCGCCGCGCAGGAACACGGCGATGCTCGGAAGGCGATCGATATTCTTCGCCACGCCGGGGAGGTTGCTTACGAGGCCGAGGCAGAGGAAGTGACGGAGGAACACGTTCGCCAGGCACAGCAGCACGCCGAAAAGGATCGGTTCAGAGAAATTGTGAACGGGGCACCCACGCAGGCCAAGGCGGCGTTGCTGCACTCACGGAGCTGAGTGTCAACAGCAACGACGATGCGTTCCTTACGAGTCGGGTGTACGATCAGTACGAACGCATCTGCAACGATCTCGATATGGATATCCTCTCCGTCCGGCGGTTCCGCGACATCCTGAAAGAGCAAGCCTTCCTCGGGGTTCTCGAAATCGAGAAGATCAACAAGGGAAGTGCGGGCGGCATCCACCTCCAGAACCGACTCATCGAAGATCCCCAGGTCGTCCGCGAAACGATCCTCGAGGAAAGCCGGATGCAGGACTGGACTCGCGAGTAGTGCACCCCACAACTGAATGGATTCGGACGACGGAAATCTGGGGTGTGGCGTGAAGAAACGACGGAACCGAGGGGGTGGAAAATTACGTCGGAAACGTGGGGTCGGATCGAAACGTCGGAAACCAGGGGTGGGGTTCACTACGATCGTTCCTTAGAGGCGCCGAACGAGGTCAAAACGGCATCCCTCTCAGCGGAGAGCTCTCGGCGAATTTCGGATCTGTCCCATCCGAGCGGTGACAACACACTCTCGACAGCCCTGACGAGTTGTGTCTCGTAGTACGACGCATCGTACGACTCGATCTCTTCGTGAGCCAACGCGACCCGCTCTCGGGAGGTCTTCTCGTTGTCGACGACAACGTACTCAATATCTTGTCCGGGGTGAACAGCGAGATCCTGCTCCCGAGCCCGCTTCAACGCGGCCACGTTTTGGGTATTCTGTGAGTAGCCTTCCAGCGGCTTGGAGATACGATTTCGTTCGACGAGCTTCTCGACTGGAACGTTGCCCGCCTGCAGTTCGTCGATTGCTCGTTCGAGCAGTCCGAGCACCGCGTCCGCCGACCGGGTCGCATCGAGTCGTTTGAGACAATCACGCTGGACGTCCTCGATGAACGTCGGCGTTGAGCGTTGACGAGCCTCGATGCCTCTGATCTTGAAGTCGTGTTCGCCGGCGACCTTGCCGAAATATTTCGTCAGCGCGCCGGCATCGCTCTCACGCTGTGGGACAAACGCCACCCAGTCATAGTGAGCTTCGTGTTCGAGTCGGATCTCGACATGCTCAGTAATTTCCGTTGCGAGTGCGCGGAGATCATCGCGATCCTCGTCGTCGACGGCGGGATCGGGCGTCACCCAGATCGAATCGACGATCCCGTGAACCACACGCCACCCGCCGGCCTCCAGTCGTTGTTTCGCCGTCAGCAGAATTTCGCGAGCGAACGCATTGATGGCTTCGTGGCACTCGATGCGACCGAACTTCGCGTTACTGAATCCCTGATATCCAAAACAAGCGACGAGAATCCATTTGAGCGCGCTCGACCGCCCTTCGAGTTCCACCAGGTGTTCTTCGTCAGGATCTTCGCGCTGTTTCTCTCGGCGGATCGCCTCCTTAATCTCGTCGCGAGCGTCGATGATCGGTTCCAGCACGTCAACGAGGTAGCCCCGTTCGTCGCAGATCGAGTAGCCGAGCTCGGGGACATCCTCACGGTCGCTGTGACAGTCACACCGGATAACGTCGGGTGAGACATTTCGCGTACAGATGATGTTCGGGTACAAACTCGAAAAGTCAAGTTCGTGAACATCCTCATGTAAGCCAACCTCGGGCGCGAAGATGAAGCCGCCGCGGTCGGCGTCGTGGAGTGTCCCCATCGGTTTGAAAAACTCGTGTCGCCAGGAGTTCCACGGGACAAGGACATCGCGCTCATGAGCCTCACAGATTTGAATCGCCGTGAGCACGTTTCCGATCGACGCCCACGCAAGCTCCTGAATCGGTTTTTTCGAGCGCGACACGAGGTCGAGGACGCCGTCGAGGTTCGTTTCTCCGTAGAAGAACGTGTTCGACTCGTCGATGATCACCCGACCAGGCACGTTGTACCTCGCCGGCGAGTGGCCAACACGACCGTAGCTTGAGTACGTCGACCGGCTCGCTAGCTGCTGATAGCCCACGTTTGTCAACCGGCTCATCGAAAAGTCATCCACGCCGGCTTCTGTCGCCATTTCGTGGAGGGTTGGGATAATCTCGCTCGTTGAGCAGATCAAAATATCTGGATCGTATTCTTCGAGTGCTGCTTGCACGATGTTCAGAATCTCCACCGGTGACCCAGTGATAGTGTCACCGTCGACTGAGAGCTTCCCATAGATCTCATTGTTTGTTTCACTTACCGGTACGCTGAGTCGGAGCGTGGACAACTCGCAGGCAGGCGTCGGATCAACACCGTTCTCTAGACAGTAGCGGAATTCTCTCGAGAAATCGACATTGAAGCAGGTGAGATCGCCGATTGGATACTCCGACAGTTGGCGTGTCTGCCGGGCGAGTGGGGTAATCCGGTTGATGTGGGCGACATCAACGGAGAGGACTGATTCTTCGTCTCTTCGAAAGCTGGGTCGTCGTGCAACCATCTCAGTTGCGACGACATCAGGGTGCTGCTCGTACACGGATCTGAGGGTCGTGAGATCGAGGTCAACGTCAGGATCACGAGGAGCCACGTAGAAGCCCGAGGTGTAGTCGTCCCGTTCTCTTGGGACGGCACTGTCGCTGGTTGTCTCCCATTCTATGACCCGACCGTCGTCCAAAAAATCGATTGTGAAGGGCATGTGTTATTCAACAATCGACAGAACATCCGAATATCAGATAAACTACGGTGTGTTGTTTCCGGGTTTCCTCAAAGGGATCGAGAATACGATTCCCACCTTGATCTGTTCAATTTCTCCGAAAACTTCCGGTTCCAGATTGATTTTCCGGATATCCCACTTCATTCTTAACCAACACATTCTTGTTAATTGGTCGTTCTGTTGGTTAAAATCATGGTTCCAACTTGGTATCTGATATCGCTATCGAGATGTCGACGTTGAAGCAGGCGATACCTCTGATTTAACGATCTGATTGTTGCTGAATCCACAGATAAACAAGGCGAGTACCTCGGGGCTTGACCCCGAGGCGGTTCACCGAGCAATCGGGGTCATACGGTTGGTATGGCTGCCATCGACGACGAAGACTTGCTCCTCATTTCATCGCAACTTGACCCTGTGCTATCATGGGAGAGAATAATTATTCCATAGATAACCCTCAAATCGACCGCCAATCTACAACCTCGGTGACTCTGTCGGTCGACAGGTCGACATCAATCACGTAGATCAGCTCTCCTGAGCCCCCTTGTCTCTGCTCTCGGATACGCACTACTGCACTGTCGGCAACGTAATTAGAATCTCTACTAATCGTGACTGAGTCACTTTGGTGTCTTTCAACTGATGTCTCGTTGATTGTAAAGGTATCACCGGACATCTCACTCGAATTGTTGATGCTAATGTTATATGATTGAGAAGTAGTGTCAGAGAGTGTAACCTGCTGGATTGGCTCGACAGAAACTTCGTACTCGTCTATCTTATCCAGTCCTTGAGCTACCGTCGAGTTGTCCAGTGCTACCTCTCTTGCCCGCTCGCGTTCGGAAGCATTCAGGACTTGATTTTCAGTTGTGCTGATTGAGAAGTGTCCAGTCTCTGTCTCTCTTATCGAGATCTGGCTCAGGTTGGATGTGTTATGTACGAGGATTTCTGACTCGTTTCCAGTTGTAAACGTGACGTTCTCATCAGAAACGATGAATTCTGAATTTGTCCCAGTGGTGGCGAGCTGCTCGGGCATCATGAAAGTGGTTCCAACTGCTGCTATTCCAATGCCGAGTATGCTTAGTCCGACAAGAAGGAGCAAGCGCGAGCGAATGATTTTGTTCATGTATCGTATGTAGTTGAAAGAGCATATGAACGCTTGGATGAAACGCGTTCGAAATCGGTTTGAAACGTGTTTCACAGGCGTTTCAAGCCTTCTAACCCGATTATTTCGTTAGGCATAAGTTCCCTTTGAGAGAATTATTTTCCATGCGCCTAAGGGCCCTCCAACATACTCATTTGTTAGCAGCCGTTGGTTTTCTGGCGGCAGTTCTCGTATTGGCTGTTCAACTGATCTCTCCGTCGCAAGTGATGATATCTCTTGGAGAGAACGGTGCAGAAACGGTGAGTGTGGGTGAATATTTCACCTATGAAGAAGTCGCGGTGCTCGTCGGTGCTGCTTTCATCTGCGGCGTGAGTGGAACCTACCTTGTGTTACACGATCAGAAATATGTCTTTACATCTACTGACCGGTCGTCTATCCGACCACAGAGTCCAACACATGATGTACCAACTGACGGCGGTGCGGAAGTCTCTGCTACAACCACTGCCCCTGTCACTAGTGACCAGGTGGACAGATGGGAGGAAAATTTGGATCGCCTCGCAAATAATCAAGAGATCATTTACGAGCTATTGATTGAAAGCGAGGGAGAATTAGCACAACGAAAAATCGTCGATCGAACAGACTTATCCAAGGCCACCGTTAGCCGTACTTTAGATAAATTGGAGCATCGAGGACTCGTCGCGCGGAAACGGAGTGGCATGGGAAATACGATTCACCTACAGTGAACCAGCACGATTTTGATCGTTTGGCTCCGTGACATCTACTATCAAAACCGGAGGGAAGAAAGCCTGAAACAGTTTTCAAACCTCTTTTGGGGTTCTTTCCAATCAACGATTATCTGGTCTTTCATACAACATCCAAGCGCGGCGAGTTGGGGCACGTGGCATGATCACCCCCTGACGCACACACGGGGCTCAGTCACGTGTGTCCCAGCTCGCCGCAAATATGGTGCAAGAACTCATGCGTTACAAAACACTGATCCTCGCGGTTGCGGCACTGCTCGCTCTCGGAGCGGGCGGTGTCACAGCCACGACTATGACTACTCCTGCAGCCGACGCCGGGTCGGCTGCTGCACTGCCCGCTAACTACACTGTCGATATCGCCAATCCTGACGAAGTAACTGATGAAGCGGCCGAGCAGGCTATCGAGACAGCTTGGGCCGATGAAGACGTGCAAAGCTACGTCGAAGGGAATGATGCGGTTCACTTTGAAGTCTGGGCGTCGGAACTAGATGATGATACCGTCTATATTGATGTCGCACCCCTCGAATCACCAGAGGATACACTGGTTAGGGCCCACGTCAATGTCGATGAGCAGACGGTCACGTCAACCGATGAACCAGTGACGCTCAACGCTTCAAACGCCATTTCTATAACTGCCAGTGGCGAGGGCGATGTATCGGTAAACGGAACCGACTACGAACTGAACCAGAACACTCAGAATACTGCGGAGACCGGTTCACCCTACACTGCTGAACAGTCGACAGAGTTCCACATCAATGCGAGCACAGCCGGCTCACAGGCTGGTGAAACGTTCATCGTGACCATGGACACATCGGAGGGTGACAAGTAGAACTGGCTGTCCGAACTACCCACTGTCACCGCTCCTATTATTTTTCCTAGTTGAGGTATCTCGCTTTGTTTTGGAGGCTTTACCACCCCGCTGTGACTGCCACCATCGTTTCGTTGAGACGGCTGTGAGGAAGTGTTTCGTGAACACCGCGAGTACTCTGCTAAGAGCTGCTTCGGCTCTGTCCGGTATCGGAATCCGTAACAAGCCCATCTGGTAAACCTGAATATGGATCGCCGGTCAATGATTAAACTCAGTGGCACTGCGATCACCAGCGCGTTCAGTGGCTGTGTGGGGTTTGGGAATCAACCTGCTTCAACAGTGACGGTCTCGGGGATAACGATTCGAAACCGTATCGATCGTGAAATTGAGGTAAGCGTGTTGTTGGTAGAAGACGGAGATGTTGCGTACTGGCAATCAGTGTCAGTTCCAGCTGGGGCAAATCCGTTCGCTAATCCGGAAGATCTACCGAGTGAAGCAGGAGCATATGAACTGTATGCACATATTTCAGAATCCGACGATGACCCACCCATCCACGTGGATTTGACTGAAGACGCTGGTGACCAGTCATGCATCACCATTGGACTGGATATCACCTTCGCTACAGTTGGTGATAAATCCGTGCCAGCCGTCGTATACGGTACTCTCGGCCGTTGTTGAGCATACAACCACTGATTGCGAGGGATCTTTCGACAGTACCATTATTTGATCTTGGAGTCCAGCGGCGATCTCACGATCTTCACACGACCGCTACCGATGCAAATCACACTCACTCCCCCGTATCTCATCGCGGTCTTGACGCTCGGGAAGACTGCCGGTGCCCTGCTGGCATGGCGGTACCGATACTTGTCACTGCCTGCACGCATCCACCAGATGGTGCTGTCTCTCCTGGGCCTCGCGTTCTGCTGGCAGCTCTCAACCCTTGGATTCCTGTCGGTGTAGTCACCGTGAATCGATTCGTATTACCCAACTCTTTCGACGCTACCAATAGTATCGACTGCTACCATCGAAATATGAGGGTCGTCGCTGAATTCGAGATCAACTGCGACGCGCTCCCGCTCGTCGAGGTCGCAGCAACAGTACCCGAGGCAACGATACTCCTCGAACTGCAATTCAACCATGGAGAACGACCGCTTTTTCTCGTGACCGTAACAGACGGGTCGCACAAACTGGTAGCGAACGCGCTAACTGACGCCTACGACGTCGCTGAGTGGACGCTTATTGGACAGGCAGGTGACACGCGTCGGTATCAGGTGGTTCCGGCACTTAGTTTCGAGAAACAACTCGGCGATCATATAGATGATCTGGCGGGTCTTGAGTCGCTTGCTGAGCAGACGCGATTATCGAACGGATCGAGGTATTACCGGACGGCTGGCGACAAACGGGTTGGTTTGCCACCCGAGACGCATTCAGCGAATTCTCTTCGTTCTGGCAACAGAACGCCGATTTTCAACTGTCTCGTCTCACTCGTGACGGCGAGTCCGAACCGCCTGGTGATGGACTGACCAACCATCAGCAGGAGGCACTCAGGACAGCCTACGAGATGGGCTATTTCGATATCCCTCGTCGAGCCTCGCTGCAAGAAGTCGCGGCTGAGTTAGATATTTCTGCCTCATCGGTTTCCGAACGATTACGGCGTGCTCAGACGAGACTTATCGAAGAAACAGTGGCGACAACGTGGCCGCCGCTCCCAGAGTGAACCACCATGTGCTTCGAATTTCCCTGGTAATTATTCAATTGACGCATATTCATCCTTTGGCTCCCACCACGAGTGCGCCGCCGGTGACCGATATCGACACCCCGAATAAAATGATTCCGAGGTAGCCCACCGCTATTGAGCCAATATCTTGGATAGCGGAATGATATTTACTTGTCACATGGAGTAGGAGTTGCACGGTTCCGATGAAGCTGATCGTGACTCCAATTACATTGACCCAGAGTCCGACTTTTCGCATGGAATCACACCTCAGCGAGTTGGATAGCTCGGGTGATAATATACAACAAAACGATACCGGATCCGACAGCGAGAATGAACTGCGTGAGCAGAATAAATATACCCTCGAAAACACGGAAGGTCGAGGCAACCGCAAACGGAATCAGCGCGACCACCCCTACGAGGCCGATAAGCTTGGTTAGTGGGATCGACTCCGTTATGATTTTGTCTGTATCGAGGGTGCCCGTTGAATGCTCAATGAATAGCGGTGAGGAAGACATCTGAAGAACAGTTGCCAAGCGATGACTAAAGCACCCTTGATGGTGAAAATGAGATTTTGAGTCTGAAGCTGTGTTACAGGTTGCCGAGGATGAGCGTGATATGGACTCCAAGCAGGATGCCGAGCGTACTTAGCACGGTGATGATGTAGACCGCCCGAAGACCAGCAAAAGCCGGCGCATCTCGCAGCCTCGCATCTACCACACATGTGAGACTTGCCGCCACGGCGATCCCTACCGGGAACACCGTGAGCATGAGTACTGTTGAGGCAAATTCCGGCCCGTAGTACGGCCCGATCCCGAGTGTCCAATGGATTCGCATCTGTTCCGGGAGTATTCCATGAGCGATAACGCTACATAGCGCACTTACCAGAGCGATTCCATATCCGCCGCCAGCGAGGATCCGACGGGAGTTATCGCTGGTACCCCCACCGAGAGGGGGAATGACCGATGCCAGCCCTGAGGTATCGTTGGATGCTGGACGCTTCATCGGGTGTACCTTCGGAAGTAGCATAAAAACACGTACAGGCAACATTTCAGCTCCTGAAACGGTCAGTACCACTCTATTAATCGTGGTCACAAACTCGTCGATATATGATCACAGGCTCACACTTCGGGGCACTTGACGCGCTGCTCTGTAACACGATTTCCGTTGTGGAAATCTCTAATATTGGTCATTCACAATCGTATGACAGGTGATACCATGGGTTCAGCTCCGGAGCGTGGCGATGACGAACTCCCACCGGGGCCGATGGCTTCCCAGTGGTAGGAAATACACATCAATATCTCAAGCAGCCGATGGGGTTTTTCGACGAGCTTGCAGGCTACGGCGACCTCGTCCACTGTGAGTTCCCGCGTATCGATGCTGTCGCTGTGTTTCATCCTGACTACATCGGTGACGTATTGTTGGGACAAGGTACTTATGAGCGATGGAACTTCGATGAACTGAAAGAGCTCCTCGATTATGAAATCGCACCCCGAGGACTCACCTTCACCCGTGGGGAGGAGTGGAAACAACAGCGACACTTTCTCCAGCCGATGTTCGGATTGGATCGGCTGGAAGGATTTAGCTCGGCGATGGTTGAGGCGACAGAACAGCTGGTCACAGAGTGGGACGACGGCGAGGAAGTCGCAATCAACGAGGAATTTTCCTGGCTGACTCTGTCGATTCTAACGAACTCGCTGTTTGATTTCAATCTCGGGGAGCACCGGCAGGTGATCACTGACGCTGCCGACGAACTGCAAGCGATGGCTGATATGAGTGGTCTCGGGGCCGTTGAGATGCTCCTCCCGTCGTGGGTGCCGACACACAGGAACCGCCGCTACACGCAGGCGATGGAGGCTTTCGATGCGACCGTCGACACACTCATCGAAGAACGCCGCGACAATCCAAGCCAGTACGACGACCTCCTGACGATGATGCTCGAAAAGGAGGACGATCACGAGTATTCGATGAGCGATGAGGAGATTCACGATCACCTGATCACGTTCCTGATCGCCGGTCACGAGACGACGGCGATGGCACTGACGTTCACGTGGCTCCTCTTAGCAACCAACCCCGAAGAACGCAACCGATTACAGACGGAGGTTACGACCGTCTTGGACGGCCCGCCGTCGGCTGCGGATCTCTCTAACCTCTCCGTCACGGAACAGGTAGCCAAGGAATCGATGCGGCTGTATCCGCCCGCGGCAATGCTATTCCGCGAAGCGACCGAGGAAACACGACTCGGCGGGTATCGAATCCCTGAAGGGACGAAACTGCTCCTCCCACAGTTCACTGTCCACACTGACGAGCGGTGGTTTGAGGCTCCAAATGAATTCCGTCCGAAGCGGTTTGCCGACGACCGGAGTGACCAGCGACCGGAGTTTGCGTACTTCCCCTTTGGCGGCGGCCCCCACCAGTGTATCGGGATGCACTTTGCGATGATGGAACTGAAACATATCATCCCGATTCTCGCCCGAAACGTGGACTTCGAACTCGTGAGTTCAGCCGATCCCGAGATAAACATGGAATTGACATTACAGCCTGCTGACGATGTTAGGATGGTGATTCACAAATGACGGACAATGGAGACAAAGACACAGACCAGCAGGGGAACCTCCCTCCGAAACGGTCAGGCGTTCCACTGGTCGGAAGCGCAGTCTCGTTTGCTCGTGACCCCTATGCGTTCTACGAGGATCTGGCAACCTACGGCGATATCGTTCGGTTCTCGATGGGGAGTACGGACATGGCCGCCGTACTGCATCCGAGAAATATCAAGGAGGTCTTGGTCGAAGCGTTCGACAAGTACCGGAAGCCAGCCGACGCCGGGGGCGTCGATATTCTCTCCGAGGGGTTGTTATTGAGTGATGGCGAGCAGTGGCAGCAGCAACGGAAACGCCTGCAGCCACTGTTCTATCAGGATCGCATCGAGACATACGCTGAGACAATGGGAACGTACGCAGCTGCGTCCGCAGAGGAGTGGGCAGCCTCCGATGGCCCAGTTGATCTGACAGAGGTAACCTCCACGTATACGCTCCGAGTACTCGGGAAAACATTGTTTGGCATCGAAGCCGAGAAGCACCGACAGGCGATACGCGCAGGGGCTGAGGCGATCCGTGAGCGGAGTAGTGAAAGCCCAGTCTCCGTCGATATTCCCGAGTGGCTCCCGACCCCGAGAAACCGTCGGTACAAACAGGGGATCGCCGAGCTTGAGACCGTCATCGACGAACTTCTCTCAGACCAACCCGACGGAGCGGGTGGAGAGGACCTCTTATCGCTGCTCGTCGCGGCAATGGATAGCGATGATGAAGGCCCTACAGAGCGTGAGATTCGGAGTCAACTCGTGACGTTCCTGTTCGCCGGGCATGAAACCAGTGCGACTGCGCTGACGTGGGCGTTATACGAACTTGGTCGGAAGCCGGAGGTGGCTGGCAGACTCAGAAATGAAGTCGACGATGTTGTCGACGGTTCACATGCGGAGGTTTTGGATCTACCGGCGTTGGAATATACCGAGCAGGTGATTCAAGAGACGCTGCGTCGGTATCCCCCGGCAGCGGCCATCTTTCGAGAGACGGACACCGATGTCCTACTCGGCGATTATCAGTTGCCAGCGGATACATACCTTGTCCTGCCGCAGTTTTACGTCCATACAGACGACCGCTGGTGGGATGATCCACTAGTCTTTGATCCATCACGGTGGGACGACATCTCGGAGCCACCGGGTGACCGGCCGGAGTATGCGTACTTCCCGTTCGGTGGCGGCCCTCGACACTGTATCGGTATGCGGTTCGCACAGATGGAACTCAAACTTGCGCTCGCAACAATCGTCCGTCACTGTCACATCGATCACGAGTATGAGACCGTCGACATTGATATCGGGTCAACGGTCTCCCCGCCGAGGCGCTTGAGGTACGGTTCGAACGGCGAGAGTCACCCCTAAACCCACAGAACTGAGGTCTCCGAATAACATCTATAGCAGGGCATAACTTCGTGTGTTCAAGCTCATCACGTTTCAGATCCTGAAACACCTCCATTAGCTATACTTCTAAGTCCCTACATCAACATATGACAGCACCAACAGCTCAGGAGTCGTCCGGTGGTGCCGTCAGCTCAGCAGGCGACGCAGACATCGTGATCCACGATGCACTCGTGCTGACAGTCGACGACGAAAAGGAACTGTACGAGCAGGGAACGGTTTGCATCAGGGATGGACAGATCGTGGCGGTGCGGGAATCGAACCATAGCGACGCCGATATGGAGGCGGACGTGGTCATCGATGGCTCGGGAAAACTGGTTATGCCGGGGTTGGTCAACACCCACACACATCTCGAACTCACCCCGACGATTGCTGGTGCCAGCGAACTGGGTGAGTTCGAACTGTGGGGGTACAATACGCCTCTCTATACCCGGTTCTTCGACGGTGAGTTTGACTATCTCTGCAAGGCCGGATACAAACTCGCGGCACTGAATTTTCTCACCAGCGGGGTCACGACGGTGAATTCGATGGACACTCGTCCGAGTCTCGGTGCGGATGTCTTCGGTGAGGCTGGCCTGCGGGGATTCTTCGGCTCGGTGATCTCAGACCTGTTCTGGGACATCCCGGTCGACGAGCAGTTTGCCCGTACCCGGGAGTTCGTCGAAGCGTACCACGGTTCCTATGACGGGCGGATACAGGCGACGATCTGTCCCCACGACGACTGGTCGTGTACCCGTGAACTCTGGGAGCGGACTGCGTCGGTGGCCGCCGAGTACCCCGACGTACTCGTCCACACGCACTTGCTCGAACTGGAGATGAGCAATACGATTGCCCGGTCTAACGGTGCGACCGACTCGCTGGATCTGCTGGAAGATACTGGACTCCTCAACGACCGGCTGCTTGCGGCTCACTTCCGGGTGGCAGACGAACAGGACATCCAGCGGACGGCGAACGCGGATGCCGGCGTCGCACACTGCGCGTCGATTTTTAGCTACTGGAACCCCGATGCAGGTATGCAGTGGACGCCCGTCCCCGACCTGCTAGATGCAGGCGTTGATGTCGGACTGGGCATTGACGACCACTACTGGCACGATTCATACGATCTGCTCGGAGAGGCCCGACAGGCTCGACTTGCGGCAAACCTCCAATGGGGGCACGGACAGTTTACGTCCCGGGAGCTTGTCCGCATGCTCACCATCGAGGGAGCACGTGCGCTGAATATAGGCGACGAGATCGGCAGCATTGAAGCGGGCAAGCGGGCAGACCTGCTGGTGTTGGACTTTTCCTCTCCGAAGTTCGCGCCGATCAACAACATCTACGCCCACGTGGCTAACCAGGCGACCCGGGCCGATGTAGAGACGGTGATCGTTGACGGCGAGCTGCTGATGCGTGACGGGGACGTACTGACGATGGATTCAGACGCCGTCCTCGCCCGGGTTGAGGCGGCGATGGAGCGGTTCGAGGCCGACACAGAATGGTCGTTCGATCATGATGGAACCGAAACACCGAGCACATGGTCGGTCGTCCGGAATGCGCCCAAGCGTGGCCCAACGCGCATGGCCGCTAGATACGCGTTGCAGTCCATCAAGGACACACTGCGACTCTCACCGTAATGAGTAAAACAGCGGATGGATCATGAGGTCCCACCACCATCCTCAAATACATCCAGTCACGAATGAGCGTTACAGACGCGCCTCTATTACACGCTATAATTTATGTAACCATGTCAAAGGATCCAGTTGAATCACCGGACGAAACGACTGTGTTTCCGTACCATGAGCTGAGCCCGCCGACGACCACTGACATCTGGCGTGCCCGCAACCGCGTCAGTCGGCATCTCCCGAAAACGCCATTGGTTCGGAGTGAAGCGTTATCTGCCGAATTTGACGCTGAGGTATATCTCAAACGAGAAGATACGCTACCGACCGGTGCGTTCAAAGTTCGTGGTGGCGTGAACTTGCTTTCTACACTTGATTCCAAGTTTCACGACCCAGGTGTGATCGCTGCCAGCACAGGTAATCACGGACAATCCATTGCTTACGCCGGACGCCAGTTCGATATCCCAGTGACAATCGTGGTTCCAGAGGATGCGAATCAGGCCAAGGTAGCAGCGATGGAGCGTCTCGGTGCGACGGTGCTGTTCGACGGCGGCGACTTCGATGAAGCTCGCGTCCAGGCGGAAACGTTAGCCTCCGAGAAGGGCTATCGATACGTGCATTCGGCAAACGAGCCTGCACTCGTCGCTGGCGTGGGGACAGCAGGTCTGGAGATCGTCGAAGAACTGCCTGATATTGATTATCTGTTTTGTCCGGTTGGCGGTGGCTCCAGTGCGTCGGGTTATTGCCTCACGGTCGGGGCACTGACCGAGGCCACTGTAATCGGTGCTCAGTCCGAGGCTGCACCGGCGATGTATCGGGCTTGGGCGAACGATCATCTTGAACCACACGACCGAATGGAAACCTTTGCCGAGGGTATAGCCACACGAGTGCCGTTCGCGCTCACAACGCGGCTGCTTCGTGATCGGCTTGATGACTTCCAGCTTGTGAGTGAAGATGCCCTCAAACAGGGTGTTGGTGATCTCTACAGAGGTGAACGGATCCCGATGGAAGGTGCGTGTGCAGCGAGTCTCGCTGCCATGCGACAGCGAGGGGACGAACTTTCGGGTGCTACCGTCGTTTTCCCGATTTCAGGTCGGAATATCGACCTTGAGAAACTTGAGACGTTAGTTTCTAAAACCGCCTGAACGAGACCGGATCTGTGTGGCTATTCCGAACCTGTTGGAGTGGTTTGAGATTAGTCCGCTCCCGCAGGAGTAGGTGCCTCAGTCTCCTCAATGAACGTCCGAACCTCTGAAATGACACGATCAGGTGCTTCCGTCGGGCCACCATGACCAATTCCATCGAATTCCACGAGTTGACTATCCGAGAGAACATCGTCCACCGCACGAACACCGTCTTTCAGGTGAGGCGGTCCTCAGTCCCAGTCAGTAGAAGTGTCGGTGCATCGATGTCTATGGAATCGGGGAGTTGGTACTGCTCGATAGCGCGATTGATTCGTGCGACGTTTTCGGTCAACGCTACGATGTCGGGCCAAGGTGGCCACTCGGCTAGCCAACCGTCGAGATCATCGATGTCGCCACCGTGCATGACCTCGCGGATGTAGAATTTCATGGCCTGTCGACGGTCGCCGTCATCGATTCGTGCCTGCATCTGTCCAGCGAGATCGGCCTTCTCCCTGTATTCGCCGACGAGAACCGCCGGTTCGTACGCAACGAGTTTCTCGACCGATGCAGTCCGAGCCGTTTCGAGTGCTAAGAGACCGCCAAAGGAGTGGCCAAACAGCACCGGAGTGCCCTCCACTGCATCGATAACCGCACGCATATCTTCGACGCCACGGTCGAGGGTGTACTCCTCGGTGTCACCGCTTTCCCCAACGCCACGTCGGTGCGGGATAATTACAGTGTAATCGTCAGCAAGTCGTGGTACGATTGGCTTCCAATACTGCGGAGCGGAGCCACCGTGAAGTAGTATCAGTGGCGGGCCTGCTCCGTGACGTTCGAAAGCGATACTGGTTCCGTCTGCTGAAGCGACTGTCTGCATAGTGCAGATTGTGATTGGTTCAGGGCGGGTGAAACCCTGTCTCTCAGCTATTCGGCCGTTTAAGTGTGAACCAGCTACTGTCGGTGTTGGCACTCGGCCACTATTAATTCCGAATATGCGTCCAACCGGTAGCGAAAACAGAGAGAGAACTCTCTATTGAACTTCAGACTTCGAAGCTCGCTTGAGGAGTGCCACGGCACTGCCGCCAAGAACGACGTTGAACCCCAGAAGCACAGCAACGGCAGGGACGACGGTGTTCCAGAGTCCAGTAAACGCCGTAACCTCAAAGACCGACAGCACGTCCTGTCCGCGCATGAAGAGCGCGGATACCGTCTACGCCGTAGGTGTATCGGTCACTCGACTATCTATCAACTATTGTATAAATTAATTCGTTAACTGCTGAATAGACAGTGCAAATACAGCAAATTATACGATACAGATCTCGGGCTGGATAGACAAACCCACAAGCTCACAGAGAAACTGAGGAGCCAATCGAATATCACTACCAATTTATGGAAGCCTTTGTCGACCCATCGGTGGTATTGATATGATTAAGA
The DNA here is from genome assembly GCF_042662885.1 of Halonotius sp. GCM10025705. Taxonomy (NCBI): domain Archaea; kingdom Methanobacteriati; phylum Methanobacteriota; class Halobacteria; order Halobacteriales; family Haloferacaceae; genus Halonotius; species Halonotius sp. GCM10025705. Next base: position 130,801 of record NZ_JBHSZD010000003.1, read on the forward strand.
TGGCGGTTTTACCATACAAAACGGATATATCAATTACGGGGTGTAGGGAGAACTATGGATTCCCCCAACTGAGACAAAAAAATACACAACGAGGTGAATCCTCCTGTAATGGTACAACCGTTCTTCATGTCGATGATCAGAGTGCTTTCCTTGAACTTACCAGCGAATATCTCGCTAAGGAACTTGACGATGTTACGCTTATCACTCGGTCAGATCCACAAGCTGCGGTAGCATATCTGAAGGCCAACGAGGTTGACTGTATCGTCAGCGATTACCAGATGGGCACAATGGACGGTTTGGAATTCTACGAGCAGGTCGCATCCCACAGCACAGAGGTTCCATTCATATTATTTACCAGTAAGGACAGCGATACGATCGCTTCGGAAGCTCTTGAGGCGGGCATTGATTCGTTTCTCCAGAAATCATCTGACCCATCAGGTTTTCGTATGCTAGCAAATCGGATCTCACTGCTTGTTGAACTATATCAGTTGTCCTAACAGTTATTTCAAAACGATGTTGCCAATCAGGCTCCGGCATAGTTCTGTTTGATTGAATTATTTGAGTAATCCAACCATTAAACGAGGCGCGCTGTAGGGTCTACAACGATTTGACACTAAGCATTACCGACTGCTACATAGAAACTCTACATCTTGCACTATCTTCTAAAATTATATCTATCCCGACATACTTCACGGGACTGTTGCACTATCACGCGACGGGATCGAGTGATTTCATCGAGAAATCCGACTTCGAGCAGTATCTTTCAGCCACCTCCATCAGGGCTCGTGTCCGTCGAATATCCGCCACATTGTGACGTACAATCGGTTCGAAATCTCCACGTTCCCACGCATCAACGGCCTCGCCGCTGTCATCGAACGGATCCAGTTTACCTAGATCGTCTCCGAGTAATTCCTCGTACACCGCTGTAAGCGACGTTTCAGTTGTATTGAACCGGGCTTCGAAAACGTCCATGAGATCGATGTACGGCAATCCGATGAAGGGCCATTCCATATCGTGAGTATTGAGCCGTGTCCGGACGAATGGGAGATCGAAGCCACCCTTCCACGTTTCGCCGTTGTAGGCGACCAGCTTGATCTCTTGGGTGGTGAGGTTCGATTCCACGAAGTCAGTCATTGCTTCTAGGAGTGCTGCCTCGCTCTCATGTGTCGAGAGCACGACGGCCGGATTCATTTCTTCGTCCAGCCGTTCGGCAAGAGAACTCGGCGTTTCACGGTCGCCGGCGTTCAGAAAGACTCGTGAGCTGATGTCGGCATCAAATCCGATGACGGTTACTTGATCGGTCGTGTGGAACCCGGTTGTCTCGATGTCGAAGGCGACTGTCTTTAAGTGTGTCATCACTTATCGCACTCCTGTGTTTCATCTCCAGATTCTAGCAGTTCCTCGTGTTCTAATGCCTGCTCTATTTCTTCTAGCCGCTGTTCGTGGTCATCGATTCGGGCCTCCTGTTCGAGATCGATGCTGAACAGTGCCGGCAGGAGTGGATTCTGGTGGTTCAACAGCCCGCTTGCATCAGCGTGCTCCCGTGCGTACTCGAAGAGCCGGTCGAATCGTGGTTGATCCCGCCGACGGAGTGCCCGGCGGAACGCTGCCCACCGCTCTTCGATGGCCCGCAGCGCGTCTCTGTATGTCGGATTCGTACGTCCCATTGCTATCGTCCCCCTCCACCGGTGGCCGTCCACGCATCGAGTAGCGGGTCTGCGGTGGCCGCCACTGTCTCACCGGTGGCTGTGACGCCTGTCCCGACGCCCTTGGCAGTCGACGCCGCCGTCGTCGTCGGTTCCACACCGACCTGTGTGGCACGCGCTGCGAGCAGCTGCCGCCAATACGCGAACGTCGTCTGGTAGTACGCGCCGTCGCCAACGGGATAGACGAGCGTCTCGAAGTCCTCGCCGACGATCCGTGGTCCCATCCGAGTCTGTTCGCACTCCAGGTGGTAATCGGCGGCCGTCGCAACTGCTTCAGTGAATTCGTTTCGTTCGTTTCGCGTAACGAGCACGGGTATGTCGTACCCATCGGCGTAGCTCGACAGCCGTGCCAGCGTTCGGGCCTGAAGCGTTTCCGCGTCCGTTTCACCGAGCGTATTGTCGGTGCGGTACTGGGAGTCGACGGCCGGCACGACGACGAGGGCAGGTGTGTGGGGAGAGGTGTCCTTGCTACGATTTGGTGGGTGTCGACTCTTTGCGCCGGGACTGGCGGTCGATGCCTGGATAGTCTTGTTCACCGCCGTTGGGAGATCACAGACGGTACTGTAGTGCTGGTAGGCGGTGAACCCGCGTGCGACATGGATTCGGTTGAGCAACCGTTGGCTGGGGACGATCTGGGCGAGTGTAGTCGTTGTTGCGTGACCGTTTGCGTCGACCCAAAAGGCAGGCCCATCGTGCAGGAGGAGATGATCGAGGACGAGCGACTGCAGGATCGGGACGCCACGGCTTCCTCGACATCGAGCAGCGTGATGCCGTCGTCGAGCTGCGGCAACAGCATCTCGTCAGTAGCCGGATCGGCTTGGTCAGCGAAGGCCTGATTACGGTCGGCGTCGCGGGTCGGCTGGTCGACCGCCAATCGGTTCGAGGTTGAATGGGGTGGCATACTCGACTAGTTATCACTGTCCCCGATAACTCGCGGCGTGATGTTTCCGTGCTTCAGGGAAGGGGACGAGACGGATGTAAACTGCCTCCTATGGTAGAGATTCTGTAAATGAGCGACTATTTCCGAGAACGTTTCCAGAACAAGTCGCAACCTACGCTGATGGCTTAACCAACAAAATGAAATTCACGAGCGGTTTGTTGGTTAATCTGGGCTCGGCGGATCGTGGTGTGACGCATCGATATCTCTGTCGTACTTGTCGGCGATGATCTCCAAGGCGGGCTCGTATGCTGGGTGATTCTCCATCATCTGGTCGATTGCATCCTCTAACGGGATGACAGGGTTACCGTCGACCCACTCGGTTTCGATACTGGTTGTCTTCGGGAACAATACGTAGTGAACATTCCCAGTGACCTCGTTGGCGTCTGGACGCTCGTTGAGTGTCGTCTCGACACCAAACTGCTGGAAGAACGCCATCCACCGTTCGATGTCACGGTCGTGGACTTCGATAAACACCGGATAGTCGTCGTGGCTCCGCGCGATTTGGTAGCCGCCCTGTGTCCAGACATACGCAGCATCTATCTCTGTAAACGCAAACTCCATCCCAGCGAAGTGTGGAATGACGTACGCGTCGTCCTGCGAGATGGTGTCGCGGCTGTACAACGCAGCCATCATCTCGGCGTACTGCTGGCGCATCTCGTGATCGATGATCTGAAGTCCGTTATCGGTATTAGCGATAATATTTGCATTTTCTAACCGCTCAACCCAGTCGTATACCCACGAGTACGAGACATCGATCTTACTCGCGATGTGGTTGATAGAATCCCCACGTTTGACTGCTAAGACAATCTTTCCAGCTGTAGCATCCATCAATTCGATCATTGTAGGTAGTGCCTTGTTCGCGGCCGTACTCTTGTTCGTAGTTATCTCTAAAGAGATAGTAATACATAGAACTTCAGCAATGCCCGATTACTACGGAGTCTACCTACCGTTAGACGAGCAAAGCTGAAATCCAACACAAAACCTACGACTACGCACGGGCCGGGACGCGACTCTAAGCGAACCTGGTGCAGAAACACCCCACAAAGGTCGCTGCCGCACAGAGTGTCGTTGTATCGAGCGCGCAAGCGATAGTCTGCAGGAGAAAATTGAGTGGAAGATAGAGGGTACGAATACAGCACACTGTTCACCGAGAATCAGCGTTGCCTGATTTGTCTGTAAGATCGTAAAACAACCATCGTTACAAGTCTTCTATGCAACACTACTCACAATTAGGGATGAGAAAAACCAGTACCAAGCAAAGCCTGCGACAAGTTCAAGATCAAATCAACACGTGGTTTGCCGACACCAAGATTACACGAACTGTCTTCGCGTTCTTATTCATTTGGTACGTCATCATCTGGTACGTCCCGCTTGGTTTCGACGAGTCAACAACCACCTACTGGTTCATCGCAACAGCAAACCCGTCTCCTGGGTGGATTCTAGCGATGCTCTCACACGTCAGTATCACCCATTTCCTCGCAAATGCTGGACAACTCTTACTTTTCGGGAGTATCGTCGAACGCCGCCTCAATACACAACAGTATCTCACATTCCTGTTCACAGTTGGACTCATCACCACATTATTTCAGGTAATTGAATACAACATCAAAGGCATCACAGGCGGGATGGTCGGAGCGAGTGGGGCAACATTCTCAATCGTTACCTTTGCGGTCATCGCACTGCTGGAACCGCTCAACGGGAGCCCTCCCACAGTTACATCACCAACAGATCATCGTCCTGGACTTATTCTCGCTGCACTCATTATCCTCATCGGACAACTACTCAACGACTTCACACCATATCTGTCGTTTTCACAAAGAGCTTCAGGTATCGCCCATTTATCCGGTATGATTCTCGGGGCAACCGTCGCACTACTTTACACTAGCCGTTAACGGCTAACAGATGGAAGTGTATGTGATTCCTCTTCCCTCAGATGATTCGGGAGTTTTCGTTGGTCATGTGAATTAATTCGCACGTTTACCTAACGGCTCTTTCATCGCTTATGGAGCAAATCAAACGACGACCAGTTGCTACGTACCTCTTCTCTGTCGGTCACTCGGCTATCCCTCAATTAGCGTTTAGATTGATTCGCCAGCTGCTGAATAGATCGCGCAAATCCAGCAATAGACCAACATTCAAACTCTCAGCCAGCTCACGATACCCTTCTGATTTATATCACTGACTTATGCATTAAATTACAAATGTCCCGAATGTTACTACTGAAGTATGGATGCCTCCGACTCTGTGAATTCTTTTGTCCGGCTAACAGAATATGTTGACCTAGAAGATTCGACAGATACCGGGCTTATCACCGAGCGATTTCAATCTAGTTTCGGTGAGGACAAGGAGTGGCATGTTGTACTAAATCCTGACTTAGATGGGCCAAAGTCGATAGCTGATTTCCCTGGGGAAGGTGATAATCTCACAGTACAACCAACCCAGGCACTTATTTTCCATGATGGTAGGAATGTGGGTATTATAGGAGTTGGAAGTGGTGAATTCTATGGTGAAAAAATAGATGAAGAAGATGATATCCTAAAAAAAGCATTTTTTGAGGATTTAACAGACAAAATAAGCTAATTCTGGATGCTCTGGACAAAATTCTGGGTGATGTGAGATTTCATCAGAACAGAGTAAATCTACTGCACCGAGGCCCAGTTATGCCGGAGGAGCTAAAATTACAACAGATCTGACGGCAATGGATTCCAGAGAGATTCTACAGGAAACAGAAACGCTACGCTTCCTACTCGACGAACCCGGTTGTGTTATCAAAATCAGCCGATGTCGGCGGCAGTACGGCGGTATGTATCGTCGAGACGGGGGCCACCCAGTGCTGTGTATAGGTCGATGAGATCTGCGACATCGCTTAGACAGTAGTCGTTGAGTAGTTGTGTAAGTTCGCGGTGAACGCCGGTATGTTCGATACCTGCTTCGACGTTTTGCACGTATTTCTCGCCGAGAGTCTGCCCGATGTGCTTGCCTTGCACAGCTTTCCCTTCGATCTCAGAGAGATAGGTGTCGGGGAAGTCGTAGTCGTCGTACCAGATGCTGTCGTTTTCGATCCCGGTGAGGTCGTAGACTTTCCAGTCAGGGAGGATGTGCTGATCGTCCCAGAGCCGGATTCATACTCGTCGGCAGCCGCGAGTGCGACATCAACGTGGTTTTCGAACAAAGTCTCTATGCGTGCCGAGAAGTTGCGGCTACCACTCTCATCGGTATCGCGGGCCCAATTCAGTAAGTGCTTGCCGTCGAACCAAGTGCCGTTGTATGTGAGGAGCCGATCCACATTCCGCTGGTCACACCAATCGAAGAGCCGTTCGTATAGATCGATTGTGTACTGTTCGTCCCAGTTACCGCGTCGGAACAATACCTCGGTTTCTGGCATGTTATTCACCTCGTCAGCATAGGCGAGGCTGACAGCGAACAATTCGAAGTACTGGGTATCGTTTGAATTCTCCGGCGGCTCTTCGAACGGACTCGCGGTTTCAATGTCGATGACAAGTGTACCCATCTTCACAGACCTCTCTGTCGTAATGACAGTCGAATAATAGCATGTTTGTTATGGAAGCTGCTTCGAAGGTCGATACTTCAGGAATAAGCAATTCTGCATTTCCAGCTAAATTCAGACTACAGATCAACCTCTGTGGGATTCTAACCCACAGAGAGCTTTGGTATATTACGTCCTTCTGTGGCCCACTAGAACTCAATCTGTCTGTTAGAGGTGAAAGATTGACACGTCGGTATTGTCAGCTAGTTCCTGATTCGGCGGCGTCACCGGTTCGGTAAACTCGCTAAGCGTTCCGTTCCACACTGGGTTGGCGTCAACTGTCGGGGCTTCGCCGGCGTCGCGAGACAGCGTTTTCCACAGAAGCGACTGATCGTAGGTGTCGGGATCATCGGGGATGTGGGAGAGTAGGGATTCGGCCATGACGACGATCAGTTTGTACTTATGACGGCTGAACGCGACGTTGGCTCGATTTAATTCCAATAGGAAATCGCTCTCCGACCGGATAAACTGTGGATTAGAGGCGGTTGCACTCACGATCATCATGTCGTTCTGCCCACCCTGAAACCGATTGACAGTCTCGACCTGCGTGCCGTTATCGAGGTCGACTGGCGGGTTCTCAACACGCTGCTGGATGGTTGCAATATTGGATCGAAGGCGGCTTCGTTGAGCGTTATGGGGTGTCACGACACCGGCGGTCGCCTCGTGGCTGTGTTTCAACAACAGGATATTACAGATCGTTGACTCAATTGGGTTTACCTGCTGAAACGTGCGGTCGGAATCGTAGGTGATGACGGTAATCGGATTGTCGGCAAATACTGCCTGTAGTGGCTCAGTGTCGGCCCTATGCAGCTCTGGGATGTCGTCATGCTCGGTCGCCGAATAGTCGATCCCGTCCTTATCATACACTGTGTTTCCGATAAAATCCGCTGTCTCCGGGCCGAAACGGAACGTCGTATCCAACTGAATCAACGGAATCGGATTGTTGTCGGGATCAATATTGGTGGCAAGCCGGTCGCGCTCATCGGCATCGAGAACGTCAGTATCGCTGTTCGCTACCGAGTCGTTGCTCCTCTCTTCGTCGGTATCACTGTCACCCTCGCCACTGTCCGTATGGGCATGGTCATCATCAAGATCGCCACCGAGCAAGCGGAAGTAGTTGAGGGCCGATAGGTGCGGTGCGGCCTCGACGATAGACTTCCGGTGGGTATCTTCCCACTCGTGTTTTTGAACGGGTGGCAGCTGCCGATGATCGCCGCCGAGTAGGAGTTGTCCCGACCGCTTCATCGCGGTGCCGGCAAGAATGAGTTTTGGCAGTGTGAGCATCGAAGCCTCGTCAGCGACGATTAGGTCCCATAGATCGAAGTTAGCGATATCTTCGGGGTCGGGACTACTCGCCGTACATACTTTCTTCAGCATTCCCCAGCTGGATGTCGGCGTCGCAAAAATGAGCGTGTGTGACTGTTCGCTAGCGGGCGGCCCATCGTCGGTCACGTCAGTCTCCGTGGATTCTCCTTGGTCGAACACATCGATTGTCGCCTGTCCGGACTGGCTTTGTGTTGATCCACCGTCGGCTGTCGGCGTCTTGTCAGCTTGGGAGGCAGGAACAACCCGGTTGTCGGTCCTTTGCATCTGATCGCGCAACTCTCGAAGTCGTTTGGCTCCCTCGCCATCGGAGTAGTGGATGTATTCGACACCATCTACGGGATTGTCTGGTGTTTCGTGTGTCACCCGGACGATATCGACTGTCTCCTCGGAGAGTCCGTGAACGCCGTTTTCAGAGAGCGTGTTGAGTCGGTCAGCGGTACTCTCTAAAACCTCGTCGACGGCTGTGTTCGACGGCGCGGTGATCAGCCCGGACACGCTCTGTCCGACTTGTCCGGCAGCGAACAGCCGGGCACACAGTGTCGGGGCCAGCGTCCCGTCCGTTTTCCCTGTTCCCGGCGGGCCTTGCAGTAACGCCACCTGATCGGCGGTGGTGATAAATTCAGCCTGCTCGTCGTTCGGATAGGTGTCGGGATCGATGTTGTCCTGCATCCAGCCAGCGAAGGCATCCAGCTGGTCGGCATCGAACATAGTATCGCTGAGAGCGTCGTCCTCTCCCCACCGCAACCCCTCAAGAAGTGTATGAAGCGCGTTCTGATCGGCGGTTTCGAGGGCCTTGTCGGCACGGTCGGCCGAAAAGCTCTGCGTGGTGGGATCGAGAATTAGCCACTCGTCGGTGTCAATAAACGTCATAAAACCGTCACCACGAGCCTCAACTCCGTCAAGTGTGAAATCCCGGTGTTCAGAGTCGTACCGGCCGGGATCCCAAAACATATTGCGTAGCTCCACGCTGATCTCCTGTGCTTTCAGGTCAATTGAACGAATCGTCGCCTTGACACCCATCTCAATTTCTGCTGGCGTGGTCGCCTCGGTGGTATGCGTTGTCGGGTAGTAGCGGTTAGCCACCATCCAATCGCCGCCGGAGGTGCCTTCTTTCCCCTTCTTTTTACAGACGAGTTTGGCATCCTCAGCGTTCTCCTCGCCGAACAGATTGGGGTGGCCATACGGAATATCGCCCGACACAACGATACTGCCATTCCGGCCTGTATTGGTATCGATGGACTTGATCTTGACTGGGATCGTCTCCCCGGAGAGGATTCGCTGTCGGGGGAGCTTTCGGTATAACTCGTATAGTTCCTGCTGTTGGGCGGTATGCTCGACGGCGAGATAGTCGCGTGATGCCTCGGCGATTGTCGCCGTCTCGCGAGTATCCGTCCACAGTGTCGCCGGGTCAACCTCGGGATTCCGATCTGTGATCTTCTCACTTCGATAGAAGGCAGCCCGCTCGACGTGTTCGATAGCGTCGACGAGATGCTTTCCAAGCGCGGTCACATCAGTCTCGCTGATCTTTCGCTCGCGGTCAACAGGGTCGTAGTAGAGATAGCTGTTGATGTCGGTTTTAATGTTGTAGGCGTCATCGGAAATATCCATCTCGACGTCATCGATCCACTGCTCATCAATCCGGCCCATCGCCGCCCAAATATATCCCAGTGGTATCTCGGCACCGTAGCGATATCGGGTTTTCAGGCCCTGACTGTTGGGATAATCGGTTGGGTCAACACTGATTCCATCGTCCGTCCGACGCCATGCTCGCTCGGTATTAAACAGTCGATGCCGGAACAGCGACCGAATATCGACCGATTCGCCACTAGCGGCGTCTACGGGCGTGTGTTGCCACCCATCGGGCGTTTTCGGCTTGCTGTATTCGTCCGACGGGGGATTGAGAAAGTCGTAGACGTGGAGCAAGCCGTATGACGTGGTCGGTATTGCTAGCCGTGGCTTGATCTCCGGCTTGATGTGAGCAACCCGTGGTGTGTCCGTTCCCGGCTGGCCCTCAAGCGTATCCGCAAACGCCTGAATCAGTTGCTCCGGGGATTCGACTCGTCCACCGGTCATCGGTTCGGGGTATGTACTCGTATCGGTATCAGCCGCATCGCTATCAGCGTCGCCGCTAGCGGCGTCAGTCGCTCGTTCTATCGCCTCTCTGAGCGCATCATACTCACCCGCTGTGTAGGTGTAGAATTGCAACAGCGGGTTGTCCTGGCCGAACCCACTAGGAATATCCATTCGAGATGCGACAGCCTCTATCGCCGTATTTAGATCGGACACGAATCTCGTAAGCAACGACTGCTCGCTGTGATCGGCAGCCGCTGAGTCAAACCCGATCTGCTCATCACCCGACTGGTCGTTCTCCGCTAGCTTCGATATACGGATGGAATCAATATCCGGGTCGCTAACCGATACTCGCGCACTCAACTGGACAAGTCGGTCCCGAAGGTGGTCGTGCTGTACATTCAGATAGACCCGAATCATCGAGTTGGGAGCGAACTCGACCTCTGTGGGGTCGAATGGATCGTCCTCGGGGAGTTGGAACTTACCGGTTCCGGGTATCCACAAGCCATTCTGATAGTCGTCAGGGTCGGATAGCTGTCGGCGAATCGCCTCGGCCTGATACACGAGATTTGGTAAGCTGTCGCCGATTGTCGTATCGGCTTTCAGATCGTAGTACAGCGAATCCTTCGACACGAACCCGGCTCGTTTCTGCGTTGTTGGATCCCACTCATCATCATTCGGGGCAGTACACAGGTCGGCCAGTTCGTCGATAGTCGTAATGCCGTTCTCGACGAGAACCTTCTGCTCGGATTCGCTCAAGCCAAGTAATCGAACGTGGGACTGCTCGAACGCCTCGGTCGTACACGACTCTGTGTAGGGACACTGGCTGCATTTGTCGGTGATGGCGTGCGGGGCGTCGGAAAGGTCGTGCTCGCTCGTCGAGGCGATCTCACCGTCGGCCTGTAGCATCCGGGTTACGTCGGCAATCCGGGAACGGTAGTCGAATGAGGGGTGATTCGAAATATCAAATTCGGATTCCCACTCCGTCTCACGGGTCACAACACCGGCGGAGTAGGTGACAGCTTGGCTGTCTATATTAGCACTCGTTTCTACTGCCTGCTCAATTAATCGGGTATAGATCGCGGCCTGAATCTGCTGGTAGCTCTTTTGTTCGGCCGTAGATTTGGCGTCGATGACGCGAACGCCAGCCCCTGACTCAGTCGGCCACACGATCACGAAATCCGCATGGCCGGCAATATTGTAGGCCGCAACCTCACCTTTCAGTGTGGGCTGAAACAGAACGGTGAATCCCGTCTCGGCTGGCTGGGCGAGAGCGGCTGTAATCGTCTCAAGAACCGTCCCGTGGTCGGGGTCAAACTCGTCGCCCTCGTCATCATTCGTGAGGTCGACCACGTCGTCAACCTGACGCTCGTAGCGGCTCTTGACACCCTGCTCGAACTGCTCGCCAGCCTCAGAGAGTAACAGATTGAGCGGGGTGAACGCCTCGTCATACTCGTCGCCGTCGTGATGCTCCGATTTACTCACATCGTCGATCCGGTGTTTAAAAAATCGGCTACACTGACCGAGCGAAAGATATTCGCCAATCTCTGCGGGTTTGAGAATATCGGTGGAAGCGTCCGGTGGGGTAGCCATTGTGGCATTCATCCGTGGCTTCGCTTATAAGCGTCCGCCTACCGCAGTGGAAGTATCATCGAGTCTCACTCTCCATAGTTTCATCTCCAGATTCTAGCGCGTCCTCGTGTGCTAACGCCTGTTCTATATCCAATCGGTGTTCGTGGTAATCGAGCCGGCTCTCCTGCTCGAGGCAAATGCTGAACAAGGCCGACAGGAGCGGATTCTGGTGGTTCAACAGCCTGCTTGCATCAGCGTGCTCCTGGGCGTACTCGAACAGCCGGTCGAATCGTGGTTGATCTCGCCGGCGGAGTGCCCGGCGGAACCCTGCCCACCGCTCTTCGATCCTCGGGGTGCATCTCAATATGTCGGATTCGTGCGTCCCATCGCTATCGGCCTCCTTCACCGGTGGCCATCCACGCATCGAGCAGCGCATCTGCGGTGGCTGCTACCTTTTCATCGTCAACTGTGATGCCTGTCCCGACGCCCTCTGGGGTTGGCGTTGACGATGTGTTGGTTCCACTCCAACCTGCGTGGCACGCGCTGAGAGCAGCTGTCGCCAGTAAGCGAACGTCGTCTGGTAATACGCGCCGTCGTCAACGGAATAGACGAGTGTTTCAAAGTCCTCGCCGACGATCCGTGATCCCCATCCGGGTTTGCTCACACTCAATGTGGTGGTCGGCAGCCGTCGCAATTGGCTCGGTGAATTCGTTTCGTTCGTTTCTTGTAACGAGCAATGGGATATCGTATTCATCGGCGTAGGTTGCCAGCCGGGCAAGCGTTCGGGCCTGCAGGATTTCAGCGTGAGTCTCGCTGAGGGTATCGTCGGCTCGTTCTTGGGCGTAGACGGCCGGTGCGACGATGAGAGCGGGTATACCAATCTGATTAACCAACAAAATTAGTATCCGAATATATCGTTGGTTAATTCGTCACGATTTACTGATTGTGAATGATAGAGCCATTAACGGTGCAGCGATTCTTAGTTATGAATACCACACACGGTACTGTACCGGTGTGTGGTTAGTTTAAGTTTAGTTGTTTGCCAGTGCAGCTAAGCCGACGGCAGCAACCGTACCAGCTATCGCGATATCGCCGGCTGCGTTACCCGTCGTCACGACTTCCGGCTCACCGAATGGTGGTAGGAAGTCAATCTCTGTCTGGGATTGAGCATGTCGTTTATGCATAGTTCACCTCCGTTTGGTAGTGACAATTGGTTAGTGTGCGATGCTTCATGTTTCAGTTGTCCTCTCGGACGGCGGTCGCATGTTCGAATGCCGTTTCGTAGGCTTCATCGTCGGTCCATTTGTACTCGCTCGTTTCGGAGACGATAACCAGTACTGTGTGACCTACAGCACGGTTGACAGCATCAACGACGGCATTGAAATCCGTCATATCGACCTCGCCTAAAGCTGTCTCAGAGAGGTCATGCGAGTCCAAGATCTGGAATACCAGATCATGGAATTTGCTAAGGTTGCCGAACGGGGCAACTTCGTAATTGTCATGGCTGTCATCATACTCCAAGTAGAGTACGATCGGACTCTCACCACCTTGGTGAGTCTTGTCGAGATAACCGTCTCGAACAAGGCCGTTAAGTAGTGTCGTGGAATTCAATGATTTCACGACCTTTGCTTGAGAATCGACGATGTCGCTTACTGTTGACGAGGCTTCGATATCAGCCTGCAGATCAGGCCGTTCGAATTTGCCTCGGCCATGGACTTCGGCAATCGCTTTGAGCAGTCGCTGTCGATGATGGGAGAGGTTCTCCCATGGGGTGCGACCTGAGTCGGCTGGATTTGTAGCAGTACTCATACATATCTACCAGTCACCTAGAAGGAAGGGAAAAACACTTATCTAGAGTGTTCATAGGGGAAGCTAAGCCCCACCTCCCAGGATCCCACTCATGGGTGACTGGTTGGGATGTTTGTCGGGGCGAACAACGGTCGAGAGCCGTCCACTCCAGGTTTCCACGCAATTCGTGGACGGCTTCCTTCGTTGCGACATTTTGAATCGACTGAGTTTCTGTCAGTGGTTACTGGCACGTATGTTATGGTCGTACTTATAACTAGGAAGACACCATTGTAAATTCAATAAATCTCTGAAATATGGATTTGCGATGAAGATATATAATTCAATATTGTACTCGTCTATGAGTGCGGTAGAGTTCTTATAACAGTATTTATATCGAATAATACTATCTGTATGCGAAGGAACGTTATATCCGAAAGAGAGTACATTTCGATGTAAAATTTTATTGCTACAGCGTGTTTGTATGAGTTTATGCTTGGGACCGCTGGCAGTGCTGAGGATTATATCTCCGATGCAGAACATCACAATCCATGGTGGTCAAATCGACCTTGGCCTCCGCTGATTTTGATGAAGTAACGAAGTACTCGCCGCGATCAGATTTCTTCAGGCTACTCAATGATTTCGAGGAATCAGCAGCCACCACCGAGGCAAATATACATGCGATCTATGGTCAGACTGGTATCGGCAAAACGACGTTGATACAACAATTTATCGCGGGCTTGATCGAGTCAACTCAGTTCGAGTGGGATCCAGAGAGTCGATCGGAGGATTTGGTTCAGTCGGTATCTCCGAGTCAGATCCTCTATATTCCATTAGAAGAGTCCTTGTATAATCTCGACTCGCCACAAGATGCAATCCTTGCGCTATCTAATGTGCTTGATTATTTCAGATCGCATATTGCTAATCCTACTGAACAACGATTCATCTTCCTCGACGATATTGGTGCTCTACGCTTAGATGAAAATTTGGAAGAACAATTTTTAGAGATTTTCGAGCCCGGATCTGTCGTGCTCGTTGCTGGCCACACTAAATCACAAGTAGATTTTGACAGCAATCTGTCTCCTGACGGCATTGATGTTAGAAACAAGGTTTTCCCAATGCTGACGATGAAGTTTATCGATACGATAAAAAAGAGAACCTTTGACAAAATCGCAGACATTTCGTTAAGCATTGATACGAATCTAAGCGAGAGGGTTCGGGGATATCAAACACGAATAGATACCGATACGCCACCGCTGATCAAACAGGCTAAAACACATTTGAAAAATCGTGAGATGGACGGATTCCTTGAGTCCCTTGAACAACTCTATTTCGACGAACTCACTGAATCGGAGCGACAGACACTGCATCAAGCGGCAGAGGTCTACTTACGACACGGTGGTATTCTATATCGAACCCCCGATACCATCGTTCGGAATGAGCTGGTCAAATCGCGGTTCTTACTATATCTGTATAAGGAACTCGCCCATATTGAGCGGGTACAAGAGCCAGCAAATCTGCATCGGTTGAGCTCAATTGCTGCGACAGAAGCCGGTGAAGAGCTCCAATATACTGAAATTGCAGATCAGATCGGCGTTGATCGGCGGACAATCGATTCATATTTGCAGACACTAGAAGCCGGAAAAGCGGTCTCAGAGGCCAACGAGTATTCGATACGTCAACACCGGAGAACAAGATTGTATCTTCGGAATCCTAGACATTTAGTAACGTTATCACAGAAACAGGAGCATTTTGGATATGAAACCTTCGGCTCTCCTGCGCAGCTTAATCATGAGTTCCAGCATAAGCTGGCCAAGTCAGTTCTCTACGATCATGCTCGCCGGCTTGCTTGGCGGATGCCAGATGGTCCCACTGAATCAGGATCTGTTGAGTATGAGACAACTGAAAGCGGCGTTGTAGACTACATTTTGGAAGGTGATGGGCTTGTAGTTCCGTTCGCACTATCGTATCATCCATACACCGCTGAAGCCGAACATGCGGTAGTCGAATTCGACCCTTCAGATGGGAATCATTCCGACACAACAGGTGATGCTGTTGATCTCGACTATGACTGTCCGACTCGGTTTGTTCTCACAGATAGTTTCCCACGAGAACTCAAGTCCAGGGAGACCTTCAGTGGCGAATTCAACGGCGAAACCGTTCATTATCTCCCATACTGGCTCTTCTTGCTCATTTCCTGATTGATACGATTCTTATTGTCTAGCGATAATCGATGTTCTCCACGATGGGATATTTTAACCAACAATTACGAACTCTTCACGCGAGTTTGTAGGTTAAAACCGTGCTTCCTTGCTCCCGACACAAGTTATACTCACTTTGCCGGTGACTGCGTTGTCTCGGTTAATAGTGCGTATTGCCGGTCTCGGCTCGTCCCCTCGGACTTAACTAAGTTGTATTGGCTCATCTTTGAGAGATATGTCCGTATTGTCCGCTTGGTTCGAGGTTCGTCGACTTCCTCGGTGTAGCGGTCGTGGATTTCGCTCGGCCCTACCGGGCCGTGGTCACGTACAATCTCATAGACGATCCGCTGGTGTGGCGTGAGCGTATCGAGACTTTTTTGTCTGATCTGAGCCCGAGCGTCCTCGGCGGCGTCGTGCAGAATCTCGTCAGTAATCCGGGTGAGGTTCTTGCGGTCGGCCGTGCTGGCTGCCGTCCGAAGAATGCCAATTGCCAGTCTGGCGTCACCGGCGGCCGCGTCGGCGATTTGGTAGAGCTGATCGTCGGTGATGACGTTCTCGTCGAGACCCCACTTCGAGCGAGCACTCAGGATGTCGTATATTTGTTTGTCGCGGTATTTGTCCATTCGAACGTGCTCGCTGGAGCGCAGCCGACTCACGAGCCGGTCATCGATCCTGCCGAACAGTTCCTCTTCCTTATTCGCGATGCAGATGATCGCGAACTGTGGGAGGCTGTGGAGGTCGTAAATGAGGCTCGGATCTTCGAGCTGATCCACCTCATCGAGGATGACGACGGTTCGTTGGTCATCATGCTGCTGGAGACGGTCGACGAGTTCGTCATGTGGTGTCGACTGCCTGTGGATGTCAATCGTCGCGCCGATGTCTTCGAGGATTTGATAGAGCGTGCGGAATCGGGTATAGTTCCGCCAGCAGTTTACATAGGTGGTCTCGACATCGAGAACCTCCTCACGTAGACGTTCGGTGACAAACTGCGAGATGCAGGTCTTACCGACACCGCTGGGGCCGGTGACGATGGCGGTGTCGGCGGGTTCACCGTACGTGATTGGTTCGAGGACGGTGGAGAGGTGGTTAACTTCGGCATCGCGATGCTCAATTTCTTTAGGTACAAACCCGGCACGGAGGACGCGAGCATCGCGGATCATCTATATCTGGTAAACTGGTTTTAGGTCAGATTATAAAAGCCTGATTGGGTTGTTTCCGGAAAGCAGCCTGAGCAGTAAATCGAGAGGCAATATCCGTACGCTGTGTGTTGGTTTGACCAATCGGAGCCTGTGGTTTCCGGGATCATCTGATCTCACATTCCATTTCAGTCGGAATTAACGGTCATCCTATGCGATAGGGTTATTCTGCTGTGTTGAATAGCGTCCTCTGAGCGTTGTTGAAGCGGTGCCGGTTTTGAGGTTGCGACCATCAACCGCTCAGAAGTCTTCTCAATTTCCGCCCCTCTCTCGGAGCACCGCTATTCAACAGAGCAGGTTATTCTCGTTGGATGTCTGGTAGTTACGTTTTCAATAATATCGAACAATCGCATTCAATTCCTGTATCACTCTCACTTCGCCAGGATTCGCAGTCATCACAGTGAATTACTTCGAAGATTTCCTCGAAAGCCTCTATGTTTGACTGGAGCTCACCTTTAGTGAATGACGCAGCCTCAGGCTCAGAATAGTGGACATTCTTATTCATACCCCAGAGATTCTGATCGATAAACATCTGCATGTCGCCGATAGTATCGAGCAAGTCATCAACTTCTCCATCATTTAGTGTAGTCTCGTCGTCTGTTTCCCCTTCTCTTAGTCGATCGGAAAGCACAGGCATTAGCGAATTAAGATAGTCACTTAGCGAAAGATTTCGTATCTTGTCGAATCTAACTTCTACATTGAAATTCTCGCATCCTCTCGCAACATAGTATTCGGACATCTTCCGTGCCCAAGCTGCTGCTGCCGTTAGATCATTATTCTTGAGATGGTATTCGATATTTTCACGAGGCTGGGTGATATCGATGTGCTGGTGTACGCCAGCGTGGTAGCTCCAGCTACTCAAATGAACTACGTTTTCCTCACTGTCGATGTGATCGCTGCGTCGGAGATGGCGGCTCCAGACCAAATCGTGAGTTGTGAATAGGAACTGAAACTCGTCCCCGTATTCAGAATTTAGAATGCTGGCCACGTTTGCTCGATGATCGGCATCAACGGAAGAAAGAACGTCATCCAGTAGCACAAGATCGACCGACTCCGGGGTGACAGCACGGGTCATTGAAAGAAACAGTGCTAACCCAATGATGTCCTGCTGACCCTCGCTGAACAGCAGGTTCGGACGATGTGTCTCGCCGTCGTGGAACGGAACCCGGAACTCGACTCCGGCATCTGTTGATTGAAACGTCCCGTCATCCGGATCTACCATCAACTCACTGGAGAAAGTATCGAGGAGAGATACGAACTCATTGTATATTTCAGACAGCGTGTCGTCCATAAGCTGCTGTCGGACACTCTGAAACTCTGTAAAAACCGTTTCGGCGATCCTATGAAGGTGCTCTTTTTCATCAAGAGTTTCTGCAGTCTGTCTGTATTTTTCGTAGCGTTCGGTCGCTACTGCAAGCGTTCTATAGGCGGCCATCCGATTATCGGGTTCTTCAACTTTCTCGGCAATCCTCTGGAGATGATTGAGCGTCTCGTTGATGCCTGCTGGAATCAACGAAGCTTCGAGTTCCGTAGAATCCGCTTCTATGTGGGGAATATCAAGGAGATCTCCTGAGGTGAGTTCATTCCGTGTCTCTGCCAGCTGTTCGCTGAATTCTACCAGGTGTTCCCGTTCTGATATGAGGGGTTCGTAATCTTCTGGAATCTCGTGTTCAAGATCTTCGATCAGCGACTCCAGAGGCCGCTCCAGATCACGAAAGGCACTCTGTAGATCGTCAATCCGTTCGCTAATATGGTTTCGCAGATGCTCAGCCTCGGTAACATTTTCACGCCGATCATCTAGTAACCCTGCCAAGTCGCGGTCGCCCCAGTCATCCAAGCAGAGTGGACACTGGTTGGTATCGTCATCAACGAGCTTCTGTCCCTGCTGAATCAGGCTTTGTGCCTGGATATCCCGTCTCAGTTTTGGGCGGGAATCCAGCTTCTCAATTGTGCCTGTCAAATCTACGAAAGGTTCTATTATATCCTCTCGGAGATCGTCTACGCCTGAAGCGACGTCACCGAGTCTGTCGACGGTCTTGGTGCGGGCAAGTGGATGAACGGAGGGTTGGCTCGGTTCGGTGATTCCGCCGGTGAACTCTATCGTCCCAAGATCATCTATTGGATCTGCGTCGTACTCGGCTCGAAGTGCGTTTACCACCTCAAGCGCAGTCGTGTCGGAAGCCACGGCAGGAGACCCTTTGCCGAGAATTTCCTCTGCTCCCGTTTCTAATTCGTCATAAAATTCTCTACGCGCCTCGTCCATTTCCTCTTCAGTCTGACTCCGTTGGCTTTCGAAGTCTCCTTCGGCCCGTTGGAGCGTTTTCCGGTACTGATCAATCCTGTCCAGCCGGAGCATCTCGTTTAATGCCTCTCCTCGCTTGCTGTCTGGAGCATCGACGAATCTTAGCAAGTCCTCACGAGTCAGGAAATTCAGTCTGCTTTTCGTCGCTGCCTGAAGAGTTCGAATAGATTGGGGGAGTCCTTCGTCGTCTTTCTCGTCACTTCTGGATACAAGGGTGAGTTCACCGTCTTCAAGACATCGCTGGACACAAACTTCGATATCTTCTGTTTCAAAGGTAGCGGTTACTTCACACTCTTCTGGACTAGCTTCTCGATGGTGAATGTCATCAGTTGGTGACTTGTGGCCAGTTCCGGTGCCCGTAACGTTCGATACTTCTCCTGTGAGTAGGAACTCAATTGCCTGAATGATACTACTCTTACCGACTCCATTCGGTCCATAGATGAGAATTCCGTCGGAGGAAAAATTGATATCAAGGCATCTGATACCCCGAAATTCTCTGATCTTAAGATTACTCAGTCTCATCAGTAATTCCCTTACTTACTGCGGATTTTACGATATCGACCGATTCTAGTCCCAGGTCGTCTTCGTCTTGTAGAGCAGCGATAACGTCATCTGGAATATCCTCATCGTTCTCAATTCGCCGCTTGAACTCCGAGAGAATCTCCCTATGTAGGCTATTGAGTTCTTTCGTCATAGATTCACTTGGTGATTGCTAAGGGTATATTCCTTTTCCAACCCAGCTATAATGGGGTTGTTCGAGGGTCTCAATAGTGGGTCAATCATCACCAATGACTACATCTACAAACTGATAGAGTTAATCGAGAACTATCTCTGTAGGATGGTGAATTAAAAATTGGGCCATCACTCGCTTTAGACTAAGTAAAGGTTATAACATTCCCGTCAGGTGATGTGAGTATCAAAATGACTCAGAAGACAATTGGACAGAACACCGGTCAATCGGGCCGGGTGAATCTGTCGGGCCCTGAACTCGACCAATTTGATGCAGAGGTTGGGGACACAATCAAGGTTGATGTTGCCGAGTCAAAGGGAATCGCCAAGGCGATCATCGAGAACAGCACGGAGTGTGAATTCGTAATCGTGTCCAAACCAGAAGTTGATTCCTCACCCACGGAGGAAATCGATGAGTAGTGAGTACCCCTCTCTCTTCGAAAGCTGTCAACCACGAGACGACGTCTTAGACGGCTCGCTCCAGGAGGAACAGTTCGCTGCAAAACTCTCGACTGTCGTCCACAACCCTGAGAAGGCAGCACCAGTCTATCGAGACCCCGACTCTTTCTACGATATGACCTATCCCACGGAGGGTCTCCGGACGCTGCTCTCCAATCTCACAGGGCGTTTCTTAGCGACGACAAAGTACGATCCTGGATCGTATACTTCCAGCATTCTCTGTCTCGACACACGGTTCGGTGGTGGGAAAACTCACGATCTTATCGCCTCCTACCATCTTGCTGAGAACCCCGTAGATATTGACGACCTCTCGCACTACCTGCTGGACGGCGACGATGAGCTTGCGGCCGACTATCAAGATGCGGTGGCAGAGGGCCTCGATATTGCGACGGGAGTCTTCATCGGAACGAAGGCTGATAGTAAGGATGCCCGCCATGCCGACGATGATCCGGATGCTCCGAACACTCGGACGATGTGGGGGAACTCGCGTACCAGCTCTACGGCCTCGATGGCTACGAGTACCTCAAGGACTACGACCAAGACCGGGACGCACCCGGTGAGGGAACGCTATCGAAACTTTTCGCTCAGTACGACCAGCCTGCTCTCATCCTGATTGACGAAATCGCCGACTACATGAACAAGGCCGCGGGCACGCCTGTCGGCGACAAGACACTCGCCGATCAGACGCTTTCGTTCGTGATGGCACTCCTCGAAGCAGCTGCCGAATCGGAACACGTCACGGTTGTCTACTCCATCGCGGATACGGCATTCGGTGAGCAGGCTGACCGGGTTCGTGATGGCGTCCGTGATCACATTGAGGAGGTCAATGAGATTGGCCGGCGGCAGCACAAGACAGTCACGCCGACCGACGAAAACGAGATTGGGCAGGTTCTCCAGCACCGCCTCTTTTCGGAAGTCCCAGAAAATACCGCGCGTGAAGCCGCAGACTCATACTTCCAATTCTATGACCAGGAAGACCGGCAGTACCCACAGGAAGCCACCGACGCTGGCTACGTGGATGTTCTCGCACGCGAATATCCCTTCCATCCCTCCCTAATCGACGCTCTCACGGACAAGATCGATACAATCCCCCGATTCCAGCGCACGCGCGATGCCCTCCGCTTACTTGCTCGTGCCGTCTACTATCTCTGGAATCACCAGCCCGACAGTTACGACCGCCATTGGATTCGGATTTATGACCTCACAGTCGCCGACGACGATCCTGGTGGTGGGATTCAGACAATACTTCGTGAGCGCCTGTTCGACTTCGTCGATCTCGGTCCTGCAGTGACCGCCGACATCTACGACGACGATGGTACCGCGCACGCCCAACTTGAAGATCGAAAATGGACCGAAAACGGTCTCCCGCCTCTCGGGAGCCATCTGACAACGACAGTTCTCTGGCACAGCCTCGCATACGGTGAACAGGCCGCTGGTCTAACTCACGCCGATCTGAACCTCGCTATCGGCCATCCCGATCTGAATTTTGACGACTACGATGCAGCACTATCCGCACTTCGGGGCGACGATATGGACGTCGCGTGTTACTTCCTCTATGAGGAAGAGCGGCTCCGGTTCAAGCAAGAACCAAACCTGATCCGGATAATCGACCAGCGGATTGAGTCTACCCCTGAAGCGAGTGCTCATTCACGTTTCGAGAACCGTCTCACTTCGAAGGAAATTGGCGATGGTGGCTTCCAACCGGTGGAGTTCCCTGAATCGCCGGCAGACTTACCGGATACCCCGGATACGCCGAAGCTCGCGATGATGCACCCAGACACCGCTGCTGTCGAAGACGGCGGCGATACGCCACCAAACCGGGTGACTCAGCTCTATGAGCAGCAAGCCGCAAAACACGAGGGAGAGACCGAGACGCGAATCTACAAGAACTACGCTCTGTTCCTCGCTCCTGACGCTGATCGAATGGAAGCGGCCATTGACGAGGCTCGTCGTCTCGAAGCCATAGAGGCCCTGCTTGATAGCCCTGAGCAGAAAGCTGACCTCTCCTCAGAGCAAATCGAGGAGCTCCGAGAACGGAGCGACGAGGCACAGCTGATGCTCGGTGAACTCGTTCGGAATGTCTACCGGCACCTCTACTACCCTGACCGGGACGGGCTTACGCACATCACCATCGGTGCGACCGAATCCAACGGCGGGACGACACTGGTCGACGCTGTCCAGACAACGCTCGAGGATAAGATTGTGAAACGGGACGCCGGTGCTCGTGGGTCTGCTCACGTCCAACAGAAACTCTGGCAGCAGACTCAAGACGCTATGTCCACCGAAGCGTTGGTCAACCAATACGCGAAGAAGCCGGGGTTGGACTACCTCTTCAGCACGAAACCGATTCGAGAGACTGTCTCCTCTCTCGTTAGCGACCACGGGTACGCATATTGGGATGGCGAGTCTGGGACGGCGTTCTGGGCCGGGACGACAGAGCCGTCGACGTGGCCACACCCGGAACCGTTCGCGGAATCCCCCGATGTTGAGACCCCAATTCGGGACAGCGATGTCCAAATTCCTAGTAAGAAGGATGATGGGCCTTTCGTCGTTTACCGAGAGATCGACGTGCTCGTCGACGACCACCTCGACGAAATCGACAGGCCAGAACAGACGGTTGCCACCTGTGACGAGTGTGGGGCGGAGGTTGAAAACCCAGAAGGCAGCGAACCCTACTACTGTGAGGAGCACCAGTCCGATACGACCTGTAGTTCTTGCGGCAAAGAGGTCGCAGCGAGCAGCTGCTGGACGAACGAGGTCGATGCCAGGAGTGCCAGCCCGAGGAATCCTGGGAGGCGAGCAAGAAGATGATGTCTGCTTCGCGGGCGTTCTCGGAAGTCCGTCGAGATGCAGAATCGAAGGCCGGGACTGACCGGACGCCGCTGCTAGAAGAAGTGACAATCCAAGTCGGTGGGGATGATCCCTTCCAGGCGGCCAAGTTCGTCAGCCAACGCCCCGGATTCAAAGCCCGCGAAGACTCGGTGACGGTTCGAATGGAGTACGAAACCCGGACTGACGATGGGTCGTACAGCGCAGAATTCACAGGGTCACCGAGCCGATTCCGGGACGTGATCGACCAGCCTGGCTCGTTCGGCGATGATCGAGAGACCATCCAGTTCCGCTTCCAGTTTGACGAGCCCGAACCAATTACTGACGAGAGTGACGACCTCCTCGCTGCCCTCGATAATGACCTCGATTCGGGCAACATAGACGTCCGAGTCGAAGGGCGTGGCCCGATTCAGGCGAGCTCGGAGGTGACGGTCTGATGGCGAGTCGCGGATCGGAATTCGGGCCGTCTCCGGCCGAGGGAACGGATGAGGATCGGCTGGTTCATTACGGGACGAGTATGTTTGGTGGCCGCCCAACGTTCACGCTCGTCCGACGAGAGACAGACGGTGGCGGCGAGTGGACGCTCCACGAACTACTCCCTCGCGAACAGGCTGAAGCCCGCCGTGATCGTCTGGAGCGGGATGGTCGTTCGTTGAGTATCACACCAGTCGAGGATCTTGTCTCGGACGTTGCCGGGGACGACCTCCTTTCCAAGCTCGATGGCTGGACGTGGGATGAGTGGGCCGGCGCAAAGGTCGCACGGCTTGATCCGACCCGTGTACGTGCGCTTCAGGATGTCGTCCGGGAGGCGATTGAAGGCACGCCAGGAGATTCATCAGAAGTTCTCACTGGGGGTGCTGGATTCGTGTTCCTACCCGAGACGGCAGGGGTTCGGCTTGCTGTTGCCTTCCGTGGCGTGAAGCCGATCCAGCGTATCGACCGGATGCGGTCGCTGGCGCGAGGCGTTGCACGGATGAGCGATGAGGAGTGTTACTACTGGTACGCAAAGTGCCGGTCTCCGTCGAGTCCGAACGGTGAAAAGGCTCTTCGAGTGCTGCTGACGAATCATATTGAGTGATCTAGCTATGAGTCAATACCCCAAAAATCAGGATAGCGATTCGGAGCTGAAGCGTGTCGCAATTGAGGGGAATCTTCCCCTGAAAGCGGTTGGCATTGAGAATCTGAAAGAGGCTAACCCCTACTTTATGCCGCCTCATCGATATCTTCACCCGTGGTTTGCACGTCGTCCAACTCCAGCTTCAGACTGGCTATCCTTGCGTCTATACTTCCCCCAGAGGTGGACGCCAATACTCTGCTGGATTGGATGCAGATCAAGCCTCGTGACGAAATCGATGTCGATATTGAGGAATACGTGGCAGAAAAGAAGCGTACTGAAGATGATCGGGATGGAAACTTAGAAGACCACTACGGATATCCTCGCCCGTACACTCGGACACCTACAACAGATGAGAAAGCGGATATCCACGAGTTGCTTCGGGATCATTGGGACGGGGAGCTACCTACTGTCTTAGACCCGACTGCCGGTGGGGGCGTTATTCCGTTTGAATCTCTGCGCTATGGCCTACCGACAGCAGCAAACGAACTCAACCCCGTCCCGACTGTGATGCTTAAGGTTCTCCTTGAGTATGCGCCCAGCGTTGGTTCTCTCCAGAGCGAACTCAATCGGTGGGGCGACCGAATTGATGAACTCGCCGAGGAGGAGCTTGAACCTTATTTCCCCAGTGAGGGTGAGCGTCAGACCCCCTCACATTATGCTTGTACCTATGCAGTAGACTGCCCTGAGTGTGGTTGCGATATACCTATGGCAAAGAAATGGTGGCTACAGAAACGATCTTCCTCGAAAGGAGTAGCAGCACGCCCTTCCGTATCCGAGGATGGGACTGAGATTGAGTACGAGGTCGTTAGGCTACCGGACGATGTCAAGAAATCTGAGTACAATCCGCAGGACGGCCCCCATACTCGTAGTGGTGCTGAGTGCCTGAATTGTGGAATCGTGATGGAATCGGATGCAATACAAGACAGAATCCACGATTCCGAATTCAGATATGAGATCTATGGGGTGAAATATGAGAAATCATCCGGTGGAACCGCTTGGCGAGCACCCACACAAGCAGACTACGAAGCACAATCTAAAGCCGCTGATCGTATTGACACAGACTTTGACTTAAGTACACTCCTTGACGTCAAGCGATATATCGGCGATGAAGATAGAGCAGGTCCTTACGGCGTTACAAAATGGAGAGATGCTTTTACTCCAAGACAACTTGTAACCCAGTATGAATATCTCCAAGCATACAAGCAGTGTCAGGAGGAGATACTCAATCAATATGATGAACAGAAAGCTGAGGCGGTACTCACAATACTGGCTTTGGTAGCTAGCAAAGTCATAGACAGAAATACACGATTTTCACCGCTAGACACAAGTAATGGGCTTCTAGGCGATGCTTTAGGTGGTAAGCACTTTACTCTCCAATGGGCTTTCGTAGAGAATAATCCTGCTGCGGGCAACCAAGACCATCAGGATCATCTCGATCGTGTTCGAGACTCTTACGAAGAGATAGCTACGTATTTGGAAAATGAAGATGCTGATGATGTTCAAATCTCACAGAGGGACGCGGCAGATCTACCGATAGACTCGGATTCTATCCAATCCATTATTATTGACCCCCCATACTACGACAGCATCATCTATTCTGAAATGTCTGATATGAGCTATGTTTGGCTCAAAGAGTATCTCCAAGATATTCATCCAGAAGTATTCTCTGACGATCTTACTGACAAAAGCCAGGAGGCGGTTGCTAATGTGGCCGAATACGAGGAAGTTGCCACGGACTCCAAATCCAAGTCTGAATTAGCTGCTGAGGACTACGAGAACAAGATGGCGGAGATTTTCCAGGAACTCTACCGTGTTCTTGAGCCCGGTGGTGTGATGACTGTCATGTTCACTCACAAGGAGTCTAGTGCCTGGGACACTCTCACAAAGTCGCTGATTCGATCAGGGTTCACTATTACATCAACTCACCCGATCACTAGCGAGATGCCACAGCGGATGACACCCGTGGTGGAGGTTCAGCTGACAGTACTCTGCTGCTCACAGGGAGAAAACCGCACGATAGTAAGACGGAATCTGAAACGGTTCCAACTCTGTGGAGCGATGTCCGTGCTGAGACCCGTGAAGTAGCGAAAGAGGCAGCGAGAGACCTGCTTGATGCTGGCCTCTCTCTGACGAAAACAGACGTCATCATTTCTGCGTTCGGGCCGACACTGCAAGTTTACGCAGATGCCTATCCTGTCGTCGACGACCAAGATAATGAGATTCCTCCACGACGAGCTTAAGAAGCACGCGAGGCCGTAACGCGAGTCCTCGTGGAGGAATATCTGGAAGGCGAGCGACTAGACGACTTGGATGACATTACAGAGTGGTATATCCTCTCTTGGCTGGTTCACGAATCCGATACCTTCCATTACGATGACGGCCATCAACTGGGGCTCGGTATTGGCGTCGACATTGACGATATTAAACGCTCTACGAAAATTTGGGGGAAGAAACGTGGCGACATTCAGCTGAAAACTCACAATGATCGAGTCCAAGATATCACTCTGCCACCCGAAGAGAGATCTAACCGGACGCCCGTTGATCCTGAAGCACTGTCCTACACGATAGCCCTCGATGCAGTTCATGCCGCAATGCACGTCTACGAGAAACAGGGTGAGGACGTCGCGATCGATTGGCTCAAAGAACGCAACTTCGACACAGACGCTGGCTTCAAATCAACGTTGAAAGCTCTTCTACAAGTTCTCCCTCAGAACAGTTCGGAATGGCAAGCGGCCCGCGACCTCGCATTAGGGAAAGCGCATGACACTCTTGGCCTCGAATTCACCCCCACCGATTTCACTAACCTCTCAGAAGACAGGCACGAGCAGAGCGAACTTGGTGACCACGCCTAACCTGAAACTCCTCCAGTATGACTAATCTACGTGACCACGAGTGGCAGTCCATTTACGAGAGTAAACCCGAACAGGGACGCGCGCATCTTGTCAAGGACTTCTACGAACCCGCGCTGAAAAGCAGTCAACAATACGACCGGATCGCGGGCTACTTCTCTAGTACGGCACTCGCGGCCGCTGCCAACGGCATTCACGCCCTCGTCGAGAACGATGGTGAAATGCGTCTCATCGTCGGCACCGAACTCTACGAGTCAGACCGCCCGGTTCAGAGACGCTCACCGACCGCCTGGGAAAACCTCGAGGATCTTGATGACGAACGCTTGGATGCGAATCTCCGTATTCTCGCGCGTCTCCTCCGCGAAGAACGAATCCACATCAAGGTCGCCTATCCCCGCTCTCCCTCTCACGACTGGGAGATCTTCCATCCGAAAGTTGGACTCTTCCACGATAACGATGGAAACACGATTTCCTTCGAGGGCAGCGTCAATGAGACGGTCGGCGGCTGGGCTCGCAACTACGAGCGGTTCAAAGTTCATCGGTCGTGGGTTCCTGAACAGGCGGACTACGTCGCCGGCGACGAGGAGACCTTCGAGCGGCTGTGGAGTGATGAACACCCCTTCGTCGAAGTGTATGACCTCCCCGAGGCGATCGAAGAAGACATTATCGACTGGAAAGCCCCAGACACCGAGGGCGATCTCCAGGAAGCGATTCAGATCGCGAACGGTACAGCGCCTCCGCCGACGGAGCGCGACAAAGCGAACATCATTCAGGATGCATGCGCTCTCGCCCGGTGGGCTCGCTAGCCGAGGAAGCAAGCACGATCACGCCGTGGCCGCATCAACGAGTTGTCTCAGATACACTTGTCAATACGTATCCACAGAGCTTCTTGCTGTGTGATGAGGTGGGACTCGGGAAGACGATCGAAGCCGGTCTCACACTCTCGCGGCTTGGACTCACCGGCGAGCTTGAAACTGGGCTGTTGCTGGTTCCGGCGAGTCTACAGCGACAGTGGCAGGAAGAGCTCTGGGAAAAGTTTAATATCAACGCCGTCCGGTTTGACCGGGACACAGCGGGCGATCACGTATTCCGAGACGTCCGCGGCCGCGACCACTATCCACCGTCGGTAACAGATCTCGACCTCAGCGGGGAGCACGAATGGGCGGACAGCCCTATCTGGCGGTTCCTCTACGAACAGCAGTCGACTGACGACTATACATCGTCGCCGCTGGATGGGCCAACGGTCGTCATTATGTCCTGGCACACGGCTCGTCTCGACGACCGGTGGGATCAAGTCGCTCCCTTAGACCGGTTATCCGACCGGTCTCGGGACGTCATCCCGGCAAGCTGCCGCGGACGCGACCACGATACGGAAGACCGGATGGGCGTGTGGGACGCCGTCATCGTCGACGAGGCGCACAACGCCCGGCGTGGCAGTAATTTCTACGCTCTTCTCGAACAGCTTCGCGATTATACACACGCCTACTACCTGCTGACGGCTACCCCGATGCAATTGCACGCTGGCGAACTCTATGACCTGATGCAGTTGCTGGATCTTCCGGGTGGTTGGGACAACCGGGATACCTTCATGGAGTTCTTTGAAACTAGAGACGGGCTTTCGCAGGCCCTCAACGAGGTTCTCAACAATCCTGGTTCAGAGTCCGACGAAACGGAGGCTTCCTGGGACACGCAAGCCACGCTCGATGGACTGGAACACCAAGACCGGCTCCCGACGGATCGACCATTCTCCTCAAAAGTCTTCCAGCACATTGCGGACGAGCTTGAGATTAATGAGGACGGACAGAACCGTGCCATTGCCAAAGAGCGTGTGCTGACCGCCTGCCGGCTCGCACGCGCCTATGGAGACGCCTACGACGGCTATCTTGACCACGTCGACGACGCGATGGCAGAGTACGAGATCGACCGTTTTGAGGCGAGCGAGGATACGAAACTCAAACGACTCCTCTATCCGGAAGACGCCGACGAATGGTTGATGGCGTCCCGCAGCGACCGACAGGACGCACTTGACGAACTTTCTCCGGGCGGTTGGCGCGTCATCCGCGATGTTTTAGCAGAGTCCACACCCGTCGACGCGCTCATCCATCGGAATACGCGGGATACACTCCGAAAGTACGAGGCGGTCGGTCTCCTCGACACGACCGTTCCGAACCGGAATCCCGAACAACGGAAAATCGAACTCACCGAGGAGGCACGGGCGGTCTACGACCAGATCGACGAGTACACCCGCGAGTTCTACAAGCGAGCCCAACAGACTGACGAAGCCCAAACACGCGCCATCGGGTTCGTGATGACCACGTATCGACAGCGACTCACGTCGAGTGTCTATGCGATCAGTCAGAGTTTGAAACACCGGCTTGAGACACTCCGAGCGCAACGAACCGTCCTTGCCGGTCGGGAGCGCGCTCGTGACCGAGACTATGGTGATGCGGAGCAGGTTGTCCTCGAAACGCTACAAGACGCAGACCTCAACGACGGGGATGTTCTGGATGAACTCGACGG
>NZ_JBHSZD010000004.1:0-21361 GCF_042662885.1 Halonotius sp. GCM10025705
TCTCACCGGTGCCCTGCAGGATCTGGGCAACGAGGAAGTGGAGGTCCAGGTGGTCTCCAGTGGTGTGGGCGGTATCACCGAGTCCGACATCAACCTGGCCATCACCAGCAGCTCTGTGGTCTTCGGCTTCAACGTCCGCGCCACCCCGGCCGCCAAGAAGCAGGCGGAGCAGGAAGACGTGGACATGCGCTACTACAGCGTCATCTACAACCTGATCGATGACGTCAAGGCGGCGCTGACCGGCATGCTCAAGCCCGAATTCCGCGAGGAGATCCTGGGTATCGCGGAAGGCGACACCTTCCGGTCCCCGCGCTTCGGCCAGGTGGCCGGCTGCATGGTCACCGAGGGCCACGTCTACCGGAACAAGCCCATCCGGGTGCTGCGTGACAACGTGGTGATCTTCGAGGGTGAGCTCCAGTCCCTGCGCCGCTTCAAGGACGACGTCAACGAAGTGCGCAATGGCATGGAGTGCGGTATCGGCGTGAAGGGCTACGACGTGAAGGTCGGTGACCAGATCGAGGTCTTCGAACGGATCCAGGTTGAGCGCAAGCTCAACTGATCGGGAGTACTCATGCCAGTCGTGCCGATCGGGTTGCCGACCAGATCCAGCGGGAGCTGGCGCAGCTGATCCAGCGGGAGGTCAAGGACCCCCGCCTGGGTATGATCAACATCAGTGAAGTGCGGGTGACCCGGGACTTCGGTTACGCGGACATCTACATCACGCTGCTGAGCACCGAGGAACTGGACGAGAACAGCGAAGAGGTCCAGACCAGCCTGGAGGTGCTTCAGCGCCTCCGGCTTCCTGCGGGCATCTGGTAAATCCATGCGTCTGCGCGTGGTGCCCCAGCTGCGCTTCCGGTTTGACCGGCTGGCCGGCCAGAGCTGTCATATGGAGTCACTGATCCGCAAGGCGGTGGCCAGTGACGAAAGCCGGCACGGCGGGGATGACCCGGAGGACGGGGGCGGAGCTGGAGCCGCAGGCGTCGCGGGGACGACATCAACGGCGTACTGGTGCTCGACAAACCTGGGGATGACCTCCAACGCTGCGCTCCAGCAGGTCCGGCGCCTTCTCAATGCCGCCCGGGCCGGACACACCGGCGCCCTGGACCCGCTTGCAACGGGCGTCCTGGCCGCTATGCTTCGGGGAGGCGACCAAGTTCGCCCAGCGCCTGCTGGAAGCGGACAAGACCTACCGTACCGTGGCCCGACTCGGACAGCGCACAAATACCAGTGATGCGGATGGCGAGACCGTCCAGGAGAGGGCGCTGCTGTCAGCCCTGGATACAGAAGCCGTGGAGTCCGTTCTGGCGCCTTTCCGGGGGCGATCGAGCAGGTGCCCTCCATGTACTCCGCTCTCAAGCACCAGGGCCGGCCACTCTACGAGTACGCCCGTGAAGGGCGGACTGTCCCCTGCGAAGCACGCCCGGTACGTATTGATGAGCTGACGGTGCTGCGGCTTGAAGGTGATGAACTGGAGCTGCGTGTGCGCTGCAGCAAGGGGACCTACATCCGGACACTGGTGGATGACATCGGCGAGGCCCTGGGCTGTGGCGCCCATGTGGCCGAGCTGCGCCGGGAGCAGGCCGGGCCCTTGAGCTGGCCCAGGCCCTGACCCTGGACGACCTGGAAACCATGGGGCGCGAGGCGGCCCGTGATGCGGCTGCAGTCACCGGATGTGCTGCTTGCGGACCTGCCAGCGACCGTTCTGGACGGGCCCCGGGCCGTATCGATTTCCAACGGCCAGGCTGTTACCATATCGCCCTCTCGAATCGGCGGTTGATGGCCTCTGTCGACTGTACGATCCGGATGGACGCTTCCTCGGCCTTGCAGAAGGCGCGGGGAGGCCATAAGGCCCCGGCGGCTGATGCGTACCGGGCCCAGTAAGCAATACGGTCGGGCTGTAGATATGCGCGGTCCGCTCCGTTCTCATTCAAGGCATATTCAGGAGAAATCAGAGCATGGCACTGACCAACGAAGAAAAGCAGAAGATCGTCAACGATTACCAGCGCGCCGAGGGCGACACCGGCTCCCCTGAAGTACAGATCGCGCTTCTGACGCACAACATCGTGAAAGCTGCAGGATCACTTCAAGGACAACAAGCAGGATCACCACTCGCGCCGCGGGCTGATCCGGATGGTTAACCAGCGCCGCAAGCTACTGGACTACCTCAAGCGCAAGAACGCGGATCGCTACGTCGAGATGATCCGCAGCCTTGAGCTCAGGCGCTAACGGTCAAAACATCCTCGGCCAGACCCTCGGGTCTGGCCGTTTTGGTTCTGAACAACGCACGTCTGGAAAGGAGCAACTGTGAATCCAGTCAAGAAAACCTTCGAATTCGCAGGGTCCACCGTTACCCTCGAGACCGGCCGCATCGCGCGGCAGGCCACAAGCGCCGTCCTGGTTACCATGGACGACACCTCCGTTCTTGTTACCGTCATGGCGGACAAGGAACCGAGCCTGATGCCGTTCTTCCTGCTGGCGGTCCACTACGTGGAAAAGACCTCACGCCGTGGGCAAGATTCCTGGGTGGCTTCCTCAAGCGGGAAGGGCCTCTCTCGGAAAAGGAAACCCTGACCTCGCGTTCGATCGACCGGCCCATCCGGCCGCTGTTCAAGGACGGGTTCAAGCACGAGACCCAGGTGATCTGCACCGTCATGTCCTCGAACAGGAACGTGGATCCGGACATTCCGGCCATGATCGGGGCATCCGCGGCGCTGTCCATTTCCGGTCTGCCTTTGAGGGCCCCATTGGTGGCGCCCGTGTTGGCTTCACCGATGAGGATGGGTACTTCCTCAACCCGACCTACGAGAAGCTCGAAGAGAGTCGGCTCAACATGGTCGTGGCCGGCACCAGGGATGCCGTCCTGATGGTGGAATCCGAGGCGGACTGCCTGACCGAGGACCAGATGCTCGGCGCGGTACTCTTCGCCCATAACGAGATGCAGACTGCCATCCAGGGGATCAATGAGTTCGTCGAGGAAGTGAAGCCGACGTCCTGGAACTGGGAGGCCGAGCCCGAGAAGACCGAGCTCAAGAACCGCATCACAGAGGAGTTCGGCAGCGAGATCCAGGCCGCCTACCAGGTCAAGGACAAGCTTGAGCGCCAGGAGCAGCTGGGCGAGCTTAAGAATCGTGTGGTGGATGCGCTGGCATCGGCCGAAGAAGGTGGCGAGCCCACCGAGAATGACGTCAAGGAATACTTCGGTAAGGTCGAGAAGGAAATCGTGCGTGGGCGCATCCTGCGTAACGAGCCGCGCATCGACGGGCGTGACAACAACACCGTGCGCCCGATCAGCGTGGAGGTGGGCCTGCTGCCCAACGCCCACGGCTCGGCACTGTTCACCCGTGGCGAAACCCAGGCGATCGTGACCACGACCCTCGGTACCGCCCGGGATGCCAAGATCGTGGATTCCCTCAAGGGGGAGAGCAAGGACCCGTTCCTGTTCCACTACAACTTCCCGTCCTACTCGGTCGGCGAGACCGGCCGTATGGCCCTCCGGGGCGCCGAGATCGGCCATGGCCGGCTGGCGCGCCGTGGTGTCCAGGCGACCATGCCCAAGCACGACGACTTCCTCTACACCATCCGTTGTGTCTCCGAGATCACCGAGTCCAACGGCTCCAGCTCCATGGCCTCTGTTCGCGGCAGCAGCCTGGCGCTGATGGACGCCGGCGTACCGGTAAAGTCGCCAGTGGGCGGTATCGCCATGGGCCTGGTCAAAGAGGGTGAGGATTTCGCGGTACTGACCGACATCCTGGGTGACGAGGACCATCTCGGCGACATGGACTTCAAGGTGGCGGGTACACCGAAGCGGTCACTGCCCTGCAGATGGACATCAAGATCGCCGGCATCACCGAGGAGATCATGGAAATCGCCCTGCAGCGCGCCTACGAGGCACGCCAGCACATCCTGGGTGAGATGGCGAAGGTGATTTCCGAGCCGCGTTCGACGCTGCGAACAACGCGCCGAAGATGCACACCATGCACATCGACTCCGAGAAGATCCGGGACGTGATCGGCAAGGGTGGTGCCACCATCCGCTCGCTCTGCGAGGAGACCGGCGCCTCCATCGACATCGAGGACGACGGTACGGTCAAGATCTACGCGGAGAACTCCGAACAGGTCGAGAAGGCTACCTTCCGCATCATGGAGCTGACTGCGGACGTGGAAGTGGACCGGGTCTATCGCGGCCGTGTGGAGCGCATCGTGGACTTCGGTGCCTTCGTCAACCTGTTGCCGGGTAAGGACGGCCTGGTGCACATCAGCCAGATCGCCGACCGGCGCATCGAGACCGTGCGTGAAGAGCTCACCGAAGGCCAGGAAGTGCTGGTCAAGGTGCTGGACGTGGACCAGCGTGGTCGCGTCAAGCTCAGCATGAAGGAAGTAGCCGGTGATGAAGAGCCGGTGGACTTCCGCCTGCCCGGCGAGGACTGATCGCCGGCGCATGTGCCGACAGGCGCGTGGAGAAAGAGGGTGGCTGCGCCGCCCCTTTTTTGTGTGGGCATCAACCGCGCATAAAAAAGGCCACCGCGTGGGTGGCCAATGGGCTCTACTCAGATGACAGGAATTCTGGAGGATCGATGCGCTGCAACCGATACTTCCCAGTTTAGTTCCCACAGCTCAGGGCGCTATAGCGGTTTGTCCTTACACCCGGCCAGAATATCGCGAGCGAGGCTCGCCCCTACGCCAGGGATGCCCTCTGTAGGAGCGAGCCCTGCTCGCGATCCCGCTTGATATCAGTGCGACCTCCGCCGCGGCGAATCCTCAAAAACACACCCGATACACATCCGTGTATTCCTTGGCGAAGTGCACCTCCATCCCTCTTTTTCAGGTATTCCGGCAGTTCCTCGTAGTCCCCCCGGTTGGCTTCGGGCAGGATCAGGGTGTTGATCTTCTGGCGCGCGCGGCGATCACCTTCTCGCGGATGCCGCCCACGGCCAGCACCTGGCCGGTCAGTGTCAGTTCCCCGGTCATGGCCAGCGTCTTGTGGGGCGCCTCGTTGCGCGCCAGTGACAGCAGTGCCGTGGCCATGGTCACGCCGGCACTGGGACCGTCCTTGGGCGTGGCCCCTTCCGGTACGTGCAGGTGGATGTACGACTGGTCGAAGAACTCCGGATCGCCCTTGTACTGCTTCAGGTGGGACGAGACGAAACTGTGTGCAATGGAGGCGGACTCCTTCATCACATCACCGAGCTGGCCCGTGAGCTTGAAGCCGCGATTCTGGCTGTGGATGCGAGAAGCCTCAACGCCGAGGGTGGCACCGCCCATGGCAGTCCAGGCCAGGCCGGTCACCACGCCCACACCGCGCAGCGCCTTCTCCTTGCGGAACAGGGGCTGGCCCAGGTAATCCGGCAGGTCCTTCACGCCCACGCGGATCGGGCTCTGCTCCGACTCCTCGCTCTCAACCATACGGACGATGCCCTTGCGCACGATCTTGTGCAGCTGTTTTTCCAGGTTGCGCACACCGGCCTCGCGCGCATAGCCCTCGACCACCTGGCGTATGGCGCCGTCGGTGATGTCCAGCTGCTTCTTCTTCAGGCCGGCGCGCTTCAGCAGCTTGGGCAGCAGGTGGTGCTTGGCAATGTCCACCTTCTCATCGGTGATGTAGCCGGAGAGCCGGGATGGTGTCCATGCGGTCCAGCAGCGCCTGGGGGATGGTGTCCAGCTGGTTGGCGGTGCAGATGAACAGCACCTTGGAAAGATCGATCCGCAGGTCGAGGTAATGGTCCAGGAATTCTCGCTGTTCTGCTCCGGGTCCAGGCTTTCCAGAAGCGCCGAGGCCGGGTCACCCATGAACGAATTGCCGATCTTGTCGATCTCGTCGAGCATGATCACCGGGTTGTTGGTGCCCACTTCCTTGAGTGCCTGCACGAACTTGCCCGGCATGGCACCGATGTAGGTGCGCCGGTGGCCCTTGATCTCGGCCTCGTCGCGCATGCCGCCCAGCGAGAAACGGTAGAACTCACGGCCCAGGGCGCTGGCCACGGACTTGCCGATGGAGGTTTTGCCGACCTCGGGCGGACCCACCAGCAGCAGGATGGAACCGGAAATCTCGCCCTTGAAGGTACCCTCGGCCAGGAACTCCAGGATGCGGTCCTTGATGTCGTCCAGCCCGTCGTGGTCGCGGTTGAGTACCCGCCGTGCCTCCTTCAGGTCCAGCTTGTCCTGGGAGTGCTGGCCCCAGGGCATCTGGGTGAGCCAATCCAGGTAATTGCGGGTAGTGCCGTATTCTGGGAACCCTGTTCCAGCACCTGGAACTTGCCGATCTCGTCCTCGCGCGCTCCTGAACGTTCTCGGGAGGGGTCTTCTCCGCCATGCGCCCGCGGAACATGTCCACGTCCGCGGTCTTGTCGTCCTTGGCAATGCCCAGTTCGCGCTGGATGATCTTGAGCTGTTCGCGCAGGAAGAACTCGCGCTGGTGTTTCTGCACGCGCTCGTTCACCTCCTCGGTGATCTCCGCCTGCATCTGGGCCACTTCGTGTTCCTTGCGCAGCAGCAGGAGCACCTTCTCCAACCGGTTCAGCAGCGGCACGGTATTCAGTACGTCCTGGAGCTCAGAGCCACGGGCGCTGGTGATGGCGGCGCCGAAGTCCGCCAGTGGTGAGCTGTCATCCGGCCCGAACCGGGAGAGATAGTGCTTTACCTCCTCGCCGTAGAGCGGGCTGGTGCGCAGCAACTTTGATGGAACTGATGATGGCCAGTGTGTAGGCCTTGACCTGTTCGTGATCCTCGGCCGGTTCTCGGGGTAGCTGACCTCCGCCAGGTACGGGGGCTCCCGGCGCAGCCAGTGATCGATGCGGAAGCGACGGATGCCCTGGGCGATGAACTGGACCTTGCCGTCCTCGCGGTGGACATGATGAACGCGCACCGCGCAGCCCATGGTGGCAAGCTGCTCGGGGTCGGGGAGGTCCTCGTCATTCCCGCTTCCGCCGGCTTCGTTTTCCACTGCCAGCAAAAGCCCGACCGTCATGTGGCTGGTGTTTTCCAGCCGCTGGAGGGTCTCATCCCAGGGATCCTGGTTCAGAACCACGGGCTGCACCTGGGCCGGCAGGAAGGGCCGGCCGAGAGCGGCATGATGTAGATCCGCTTCGGGAGCACCTGATAGGGCAGAGCGAGACCACTGCCACTGCCGCCCTGGCCGTTGCCGTTGTCATCCCTGCCGATGTATTCGATTGCGTCGCTGTCAGTCATGGTCCCTCTTCCAGTCACCAAACATCACTGTTCCTGCAGACATGATGTCTGAATTCCGCAAATCAAGGGGGCAGGCCGGGTTGAACAACCCTTCCGGATCCGGATCTAGGCCGACAGTACGGACCACCGCCAATACAGGATCCAGCACTATGAGCAATTCCGAGTTCGTTTTTGATGCCACTCGAGAACTTCCAGCAGAAGGTGCTGGAAGCGTCCATGAACACGACGGTGGTAATTGATGTCTGGGCCGAGTGGTGCCCAGCCCTGCAAGCAGCTGACGCCCATCCTGGAGAAACTGGCCGAGGAGTACCGGGGCGCCTTCGTGCTGGCGAAGGTCAACGCCGAGGAGCAGCAGGAGCTGGCAGGGCATCTGGGGGTGCAGAGCCTGCCCAACGTCAAGATCGTGAAGCAGGGCCAGCTTCTGGATGAGTTCAATGGGGCGCTGCCGGAGGGCGAGATCCGGCAGAAGCTGGACAGCATGTGGATGCGCCACCGGAAACCGATCAGGAGAAGGCCAAGCGCCTCTGGGCGGAAGGTCAGCTTGAGGAAGCGGAGGCCGTGCTGCTCCGGATGAATCAGCAGAACCCCCAGGATTACGACGTGCTGATTGACCTGGCCCGCCTGCGGTTGGAGCAGGGTCAGTTCGAAGAGGCACGTGCCATCTATGAAGGCCTGCCCGGGGGAAGAGCGCCTCAAGCCCGGCGCCAAGCAGTTGGAGGCCCGGTTTGAGTTCGAGGAGCAGGCCCGGATATTCGCCCGTGGCGGAGCTTCAGGCCCGCGTGAAAGAGGATCCGTCAGACGTGGCCGCGATGAACCAGCTGGCGACCCACGGAATCCTGGCCGGTGACTATGAGGCTGCCATGGAGCTGCTGCTGAAATCGGTGCAGACCGAGAAGGATTTCGAGGACGGTGCTGCCAAGAACACCCTCATCAAGCTTTTTGACCTGCTGGGCAACGAGAACCAGCTGGTGCGGCAGTACCGGCGGCGGCTTTTCGCGATGATGTACTGAGCCCGTTCTTCGGGCCCTCGGGGTGCGCTCCACTGCTTGTCATGCCTTGTGAAAGCGCCTATCTTTTCAGGAGCCCCATCCGACAGGAGAGGGGCCGGGGTCCGACCACGCTGTGGTCGGTCTGCTTCAAGGAAGTGAACAAACAAGTGGAGATTCAAAATGAGGAAAACACTGTTGGCGGCAGCATTGGTCGCAACCTCTTCGGTGCCCAGGCAAGCGCGCCCGGCGGTTCCGGCTGCGGCTGGGGTAACATGCTGTTTGAAGGCAATGACGGCATGCCCATGCACCTTCGCGACCCTGGTGAACGGCACCTCCGGCAACCGCACCTTCGGCATCACCTCCGGCACCAACGGCTGTGACACCAGTGGCGCACTCTCTTACAACGGCGAGAACATGCTGGCCCAGGCGGGTGTCATGGAAGAAGTGGCTCAGGACATGGCCGTGGGCGACGGCGAGGCCCTGACAGCGCTTTCCGTCTCCATGGGAATCCCGGCCGAAGAGCGTGATCACTTCAAGAAGACCATGCACGAGAACTTCAGCAGCATCTTCCCGAGCGAAGACGTGACCGCTGAAGAAGTCATGGGCAACATCCAGAACGTAATGAGCGAAGACGAGCAGCTGGCCACCCTCAGCTGATTGTCGCACTCTACCGCCGCCCGGCTCCGTGCCGGGCGGTCCTTCCTTCGAGCAAGCCATTGATGAAATCAAGACACCTGGCACTGGTACTGGTGCTGGCATGTGTCCCTCTATGGGCGCAGGCCGCGGACGAGCAGCTGGCTGAACATCCGCGCTGGAAGGCGCCTGCTGCATATCAACCAGGGCACCACCTGGCGTTACCAGGGCCGCAGCTACATTGATGACCCCGATTTCTTTCTGCACGAATCCGGTGCGACCGACGCCCGTGCCGAGCTGAGGCGAGCATTGATCAGCTCCGCCCGGCGGGCAGCGAGGCACGCTGTGATTTTCCGGCACGCTACCGCTTCCTGAGCCAGCAGCTGGACTGGCCCAATGACGGGGCGTTGAGCCACTGCAGCGAGTACCGGAATGGCGTTCAGCCATGCCCGGGGAACGGGTCGCGCTGATCTTTCCCGCGTCCTACCTCAACAGCCCGTCCTCCATGTTCGGCCATACCCTGCTGCGCATTGACCGGGGCAACGACGAGGACGGGGTCTGGCTTTCCCCATCCACCCGCGCCACGGTGCAGGGGCAGGAGAACTCCATACTCTACATCTACCGGGGGCTGTTCGGCGGGTATCCCGGTACTTCAGCAATGTCCCCTACATGAACAAGATCCGGGATTACGCCCACCTCGAGAACCGGGACATGTGGGAATACCAGCTCAATCCTACCCAGGGCGAGCGCGACTGGCTGCTCGCCCATCTCTGGGAGCTGGAGGACATTGAGTTTGATTACCTGTTTCTGGACGAGAACTGCTCCTTCCGTCTGCTGGAGCTGATCCATCTGGCGCGACCGACAGCACCCTGATGGACGACTTCCGTTTTGCCGAAGTGCCGGCCAACACAGTGCGTTCGCTGGACCGTTCCGGTTTCATCGAGTCGGTGGACTACCGGCCGTCCAAGGCCAATGAGCTGGATGCGCTGGTGGCGCGGCTGAATGCCGGCGAACAGGATCTGGCACTGGCGCTGGCCCGGGATGCGTCCGTGGCGGAAGAGGAAGCCTTCCAGACACTGACGCCCCGGCGCCGCAACCTGGTGGCCCGTGCGGCCTATGCCCACCTTCGGCTGCAGAACCGGGAAGGCGCGCGCAGCCAGGAAGTGGCCCAGCGGGGCCTTGCCCTGCTGCGGGTGGTGAACCGCACGCCCACGGTTTCCGGTGTCGAGCCGGAGCGGCCCGTCCGCCGGAGAAGGGCCACGGCACCAAGATGCTGGCCGCGAGTGGTGGCATGCTGGGTGATCGCGGCTTCGGGGAGCTGCAGGCCCGCTTCAGCGCCTACCATGACTGGCTGGACAACCCGGAGGGCTACCAACGGCGCTGCGATCGAAGCCTTCAATGCCCGCATCCGCCGGACCGAGAGCGATGACCTGACCCTGGAGCAGCTGGACGTGGTCAATATCGTCCCTGGCGCCGCGCAATCGCTTCCGTAAGCCCATCTCCTGGTTTGTGAACGGCGGGCTGGATCGCCGTTTCATAGGTGGCAAACGCCATCTGACCCGCCATGTCCAGGGCGGCCCTGGTCTTGCGTGGGAGATGGGGTCCGTTATTCCCTATGCCTATGCCATGGCGCGCGCGGAGAACAACAGCGCCCATGACGTGCTGGTCTCCACGGCGGCCGGCGCGCGGGCCGGGGTGCTCTGGTATGCTGGATGGTTTCCAGCTGGGGCTGGAGGCGGAGGGCCTGTACTATCACAACGACGACCGCCGCTACCGGCCTCGGCCACGCTCAACGTGCCCCTGGGCCGCAACCATGCCCTGCGCGCCCGCGTTGAGCGGGATGGCGGACCGGACCGGGCTGAAACGGAGTTCCACCTCTCATGGCGCTATTACTTCGACTGACCCTGCTGCTGACACTGCTTGGGCTGGGTGGCTGCAGCGGCCTCTTCTTCTATCCCATGAGCGACTGGGTGCAGAACCCGGCCTCGCCAGGGGCTGGACTATGAGGATATCGTGCTCATCCACCCGGATGGCCAGCGCATCCATGGCTGGTGCGGCTGCCCTCGGCCACGGACGAGGTGCGGGGCACGGTCTACCATCTGCACGGCAATGCCCAGAACATCAGTACCCACCTGATGAACGTGGCCTGGCTGCCGGAGAAGGGCTACCAGGTGCTGCTGATCGACTATCGTGGCTACGGCCTCTCCGAAGGTGAGCCGGATCTGGCCGGTGCCCGGAAGGATATCCAGCTGGGACTGGACTGGCTCTATGCTTCAGGCCGCGTGGAGCCGCCCCTGGTGGTGCTCGGGCAGAGCCTGGGAGCGTCACTGTCGACCGCCGTATTGGGTCGGGAGGAGAATGCCGGCAAGGCTGACTGCGTCATGCTGGAGGCCGCGTTCACCAGCTACCAGAGCATCACCCGGGATGTGATGCGCAAGAGCTGGGTGCTCTGGCCATTCAGCTTTGTGGTGGCGCCGCTGATGCCGGATGAGGCCAATCCCATCGACCGCTGCCGGTATTGCGCCCAGGCCCCTGCTGATCCTGCACAGCATCGACGATAGCATCATTCCGTTTGAGCACGGCCGGACCCTTACGAGGCAGCTGCCGAACCCAAGACCTTCCAGCGCCTGAAGGGTGGGCACATCCAGAGCACCCAAGCGAGGATGTGCGCCAGCGCCTGCTGGACTTTATGGATGAGGACTGCCCCTAGCGGCGCCGGTGACGTTTCTTGGGAACGAAGCCTGGCGGCTTGCTGCTGAGCCAGCGTGTGAACTCCGCCAGCTCGGGGATGGCCAGCAGCGATTCAGGGGTGTTGTGGTAAAGGCCCAGCTGCTGCTGCTGCGTACGTGGTGGATCATGTTGTGGCAGGGCCGGCAGACCCAGCAGACGCGCCCCTCCAGTTCCTCCCGGGAGAAGTCTTTCCGGAAGCGTTTTCTGCGGTGCAGTCGCCTGGGGATCAGGTGATGCTGGGTCAGGTCTGCGACGGCGCGCCCGCAGAGTTCACACTGTGACGGTCTGGGTGGTTTGCCATTCATTGCATGTGCAGACCCCGTGCGGTTTGGTTATTATCAGCGCTCATTCTATCGAGGAAGTTGTCCATGTCCGAAATCCGGGCCCGCAACAGGCCCTGATGTGCCCGCGATCCACAGTCTTGCGGAGCAATGGGTTCTTCAGGGGCTGAGCAGCGCGGAAGCGCGTGATCATGGGTTTCTGGTCTCCAATTTCACCCCGCGGAGTACCGCCGGTTCACGCAGGTCGCCAACGCTTTCTATGTGTTTGAGCACGAGGGGCAGGTGGAGGCGTTCATACTGGCGCTCACCGATGATCGCATCAGCCCGGATGATCCCGTCAGCCTGTCGATCCATGACTATGATCCGGGCCCCTTCCCTGCTGGTCAAACAGATCTGCAGCCGGCGCGGCAGCAGCGTCCGGGGTGCTGCTACGGCTCTCTACCACTTCGTCAGCGAAGAATTCGAGGACCTGCCGCAGTATGCGGCCATTGTGCTTGAGCCTGAAAACACCCGCTCCATCGGCTTCCACGAGAAGAGTGGCTTCATCCGGTGCTGCGAACGGGATGCGCCTGATGGTCGCCGGCGTGGCATCTGGTGCAGGAGCGCCTCCTGATGGACGTGACACCTCCGGTGCAGCGCCGGAATGTGGACGATAACCGTCGACATCCTGATCCACGAATTCTATATCGCCGCCAGCCTCTACCTGCATGAGGACCAGCTCAACTGGCAGAAGCTGCATCACCTGCTCTACGTCAATGTGGGGCTGGGGGCGGTTGCCGGGTTTGCGCTGGAGAACGGGGCAGGACCCGTGGCCGCACTGGGCGCGGAAGCGGTCTTCGTACTGCTGGGTGTGATCGGCATCGTGGTCGCGCTGGCCTTCGGCACAGCGCTGTGGTTCGGCACGCTCTATCTCCAGAACCGCAAGGCGGCACTGGGTGCCCTGGAAGCCCATCTCGCGGAGTACGGGGGCGAGGCAGTGGTCAATCCTGCCCGCGCACCTGCAGGTGATTTCCAGCCGTTTTGCGCGGGTATCGCCCACCGTCTGGGTGCTGCGCCTGTTCCCGGTCATGCTGGCCCTGGTCTGGGCGGGCTTGTGGGCATGGTGCTGCTGTAATACCGGTGGCGCGTGCTCAGTCGAGGCTGCGCATCATGCGCCCCGAGCCAGTGAATTCCAGCCCGTAGAGGGTCTGGTTGAACCCTCCGGAAATGGCCTGTTTCGGGAACCGCACTCCCTGCCACTGGATCTCCTGAACCCGCACATCAAAGTCCGTATTCACCACGGGCCGCCCCTGAACGGTCTCGATGAAACCTGAACCTGATGTTCCGGCGGGTTGATCACCATCAGGGTCTGGCCGTCGCTGGCCGGGCTCGGGATCGACCGCTGGCGCGGGACCTGGGAAATCCGGTTCCGGGAACACCAGCGACAGAATGTCTGTTCATCCTCCACCCGGCGAGTGGGGCGATTGGATTCAGTCGCCGTCAGCCCCAGCGCCATACTCACGCTGGCCTGTTCCCCGGCGGTCTGCTGATGGGTGGTGTGTCGCCACCAGCAGCCAGGGGCCGACAATGTTGAGAACATTACCGGCGTTGATAGGACGCCGCCAAGGTCTGATTCGTTCATCATTTCCACCGCCTGAACGGAACTGGCCATCAGCGTGCTGAGCAGGGCGGACGCGAGGGTTTGATATCCCGTTTTCATGGTGGAACTCCGGATCCGTGGGAGAGGCTATCTATACAAAGTGTAATGTTTCGTTAAGAAAGGTCAAATTCTGTTCAGTGGCGTAAGGGATATCCGCTACAGAACTGATCAAATACGCGCAATCAGCCGACAATGAACTATGTTAGTGTCATGTGATGCACGTCACGATGGACACGATGCAGGAGGGCCCTGATGCGCGAAGACGAGGATCCAGTCGAAACCCGGGAATGGCTGGAGGCACTGGAATCGGTTATCGAATACGAGGGGTTGAGCGGGCGGAATACCTGCTCTCCAAGCTTTCCGACAGGGCCACCCGCGCGGGCACGCCGATGCCCTACGCCATCACCACGCCCTTCCGTAACAGCATCCAGCCCACCGATGAAGCGCGGATGCCCGGCGACATGTTCATGGAGCGCCGGATCCGCCTGCTGATCCGCTGGAACGCGCTGGTGATGGTGATGCGCGCGAACATGAAGCCGGGGGATCTCGGCGCCACATCTCCACCTTCTCCTCGGCCGCCACCCTCTACGATGTCGGCTTCAACTATTTCTTCCATGGCGGCGATGAGTCCCGCGAGCCGGACCTGATCTATTTCCAGGGCCATGCCGCGCCGGGCATCTACGCCCGCTCCTTCCTGGAGGGGCGCCTGAGCGAGGAGCAGCTCGACCACTACCGCCAGGATACGCTGGAAAACGGCATCTCCTCCTATCCCCACCCCTGGCTGATGCCGGACTACTGGCAGTTCCCAACCGTGTCCATGGGGCTGGGCCCGATCCAGGCGATCTACCAGGCCCACATCATGAAGTACCTCCACAACCGTGAGCTGGTGGAAAGCGGTGATCGCAAGGTCTGTGCTTCGTGGGTGACGG
This sequence comes from Halonotius sp. GCM10025705, assembly GCF_042662885.1. NCBI lineage: Archaea > Methanobacteriati > Methanobacteriota > Halobacteria > Halobacteriales > Haloferacaceae > Halonotius > Halonotius sp. GCM10025705. The sequence continues at coordinate 14,389 of NZ_JBHSZD010000004.1, forward strand.
CGAATGCGACGAGCCCGAGACCCTGGGCGCCATCGGCCTGGCCGGGCGCGAGAACCTGGACAACCTCATCTTCGTGGTCAACTGCAACCTGCAGCGCCTGGACGGGCCGGTGCGCGGCAACGGCAAGATCATCCAGGAGCTGGAAGGCATCTTCCGTGGCGCCGGCTGGAACGTGCTCAAGGTGGTCTGGGGCCACTGGGATACCCTGTTCGAGAAGGATACCGAGGGCGTGCTGCAGGAGGCGCTGGATCGCACCTGTGACGGCGAGCTCCAGAACTACCTGAGCCAGGGCCCGGCCTACACCCGCAAGCACTTCTTCGGCCAGAGCCCGGAGCTGGCAGAGTTCGCCAAGCAGCTGACCGATGACGACATCCTGGCGCTCAACCGCGGCGGCCACGACCCCTACAAGGTCTATGCGGCCTATAACGAGGCGGTGAACAACAAGGGCCAGCCCACGGTCATCCTGGCGCACACCATCAAGGGCTACGGCTTCGGCAAGGGCGCGGAGGCGCAGAACATCGCCCACCAGGTGAAGAAACTGGATACGGAGGGGCTCAAGGCCTTCCGCGACCGCTTCGCCGTGCCGGTCAACGACGACGAGCTGGAGAACCTGCCCTACTACCGCCCGGCCGCCGACAGCCCGGAGATGCAGTACATGCAGAAGCGCCGGCGCGAGCTTGGCGGCCATCTGCCGCGCCGGCGCCGGGACTCCAGCCCGCTCAAGGTGCCGGAGCTCAAGGCCTTCGACAAACTGCTCGAGGGCACCGGCGACCGCGAGATGTCCACCACCATGGCGTTCGTGCGCCTTCTCACCATCCTGCTCAAGGACAAGCAGCTGGGTCAGCGCGTGGTTCCCATTGTGCCGGACGAGGCGCGCACCTTCGGCATCGAGGGCCTTTTCCGCCAGACCGGGATCTACACCTCCGAGGGCCAGAAGTACACGCCTGAGGACCGGGACCAGATCATGTACTACCGCGAGGACAAGAAAGGCCAGATCCTCCAGGAAGGCATCAACGAGGCGGGCGCCATGTCCGCCTGGATCGGCGCGGCGACCGCCTACAGCAACCACGACTACCCGCTGCTGCCGTTCTACATCTTCTACTCCATGTTCGGTTACCAGCGCGTGGGCGATCTGTGCTGGGCCGCCGGCGACATGCGCGCCCGCGGCTTCCTGCTGGGCGGCACCTCCGGTCGTACCACCCTCAACGGCGAGGGCCTCCAACACCAGGACGGCCACGGGCTGATCCTGCACAACGTGGTGCCCAACTGCCTGACCTATGACCCGACCTACGCCTACGAGGTGGCGGTGATCATCCAGGAAGGCATGCGGCGGATGTACCAGGAAAATGAGAGCATCTACTACTACATCACGCTGCTCAACGAGAACTACCAGCACCCGCCCATGCCCAAGGGCGCGGAAGAAGGCATCATCCGGGGCCTCTACCAGCTCGAGAGCGTGAACGTCGCGGGCAAGGCGAAGGACAAGGCCCCCAGGGTCCAACTGCTAAGCAGCGGCGCCATCCTCAACGAGGTGAGGGCGGCCGCGCAGATGCTGAAGGAAGAGTTCAAGGTGGGCTCCGATGTGTGGAGCGTGACCAGCTTCGGCGAACTGGCCCGTGACGGCCAGCACGTGGCGCGCTGGAACCGCCTCCACCGACAAGAAACACCGCACCTCCTGGGTGCACGATCAGCTCAAGGACCAGAAGGGGCCGGTGATCGCCTCCACGGACTACATCCGGCTGCAGTCCGAGCAGATCCGCGCCTTTGTGCCGGCGCCCTACCATGTGCTGGGCACCGATGGCTTCGGGCGCTCGGACACCCGCTGGAACCTCAGGGCCTTCTTCGAGGTGGATCGCTACCACGTGGTCGCAGCCGCGCTGAACGCGCTGGCCGAGGAGGGTACCGTGGAGCACAGCACGGTCATCGAGGCTATGAACCAGTACGGCATCGACCGCGACAAACCCAACCCGGCGTCCAGCTGATCCGGCGGCAGAAGGAGACACGGCACTATGAGTGAACAGGAGATCCGGGTTCCGGAGCTGGGCGGTGCGGAATCGGTTGAGATTGTCGGGGTTCTGGTCAGTGTGGGCGACTCGGTCAACGCCGAGGACCCGCTGCTGGAGCTGGAATCCGACAAGGCTACCGTGGAACTGCCGGCACCGGCAGCCGGAAAGATCACCCGTCTGGACGTGAAAGAAGGCGATTCCTCAAGGAAGGCGACCTCGTCGGCATGATGGAAACCGCCGAGGCCGGCGCCTCAGACGACAGCGAGGCCGAAGACAACGAGGAGTCTGTAGGAGCGAGCCCCGCTCGCGATGAACAGCAGGCCTCCGATGACGCATCCGGGGAAACAGAAACCTCACAGAACAACGCCCCTCCGGCGGCGAACAGGAAATCCACGTCCCCGAACTTGGCGGCGCCGAGTCGGTCGAGATCGTCGGCGTCCTTGTCAGCGTCGGCGATTCCGTGAACGCCGAGGACCCACTCCTCGAGCTGGAATCCGACAAGGCCACCGTCGAAATGCCGTCCCCGGCCACCGGCAAGATCACCCGGCTGGATGTGAAAGAAGGCGATTCCCTCAAGGAAGGCGATGTCGTCGGGATGCTGGAAGTCGCAGGCGGCGGCGCTTCCAGGACACAGGCGCTGACAAGCAGCCAGAGAAAAAGAAAGACGCTGCCCCTGTAGGAGCGAGCCCCGCTCGCGATGAGTCCAAAGGCGAGGCTGCCTCCCCGAGTACCGCCGCAGCGGATACACCTTCAAAACCCGAAACCCCTCCGGCAAACGCGTCCACGCCGGCCCCGCCGTGCGCCGCATCGCCCGCGAATTCGGTGCGGACCTGCAGCAGGTCCAGGGCAGTGGGCCCAAGGGGCGCATCCTCAAGGAGGACGTCCAGGCCTGGGTGCGCAACCAGCTCCAGTCCGGCGCCAGTGCGCCTGCTGGCGGTGGTTCCGGTATCCCCGAGGTGCCGCTGCCCGACTTCAGCCAGTTCGGCGAGGTCGAGCGCCAGTCCATGACCAAGATCCAGCGGCTGACGGCCCAGGGCATGCACCGCAGCTGGCTCAACGTGCCGCACGTGACCCAGTTCGAGAAGGCCGACATCACCGACCTGGAAGCCTTCCGTAAGGACCACAAGGCCGAGGGCGAGAAACGGGGCGTGAAGATGACGCTGCTGCCGTTCCTGATGAAGGCCTGTGCCCATGCGCTCACCACCTATCCGCAGTTCAATGTGGCACTGGACATGGCGAACGAGCAGATCATCCAGAAGCACTACTGCCACATCGGCATTGTGGTGGACACGCCCAACGGGCTGGTAGTGCCGGTGATCCGGGATGTGGACCAGAAAAGCATCTGGCAGCTGGCCGCCGAGGCCCAGGAGCTGGCGGGCAAGGCGCGGGACAAGAAGCTCACGAATAACGACATGAGTGGTGCCTGCTTCACCACCAGCCTGGGCGGCATCGGCGGCACTGCGTTCACACCGATCGTGAACTCGCCGGAAGTGGCAATCCTTGGTGCCTCGAAGGCCTCCATGGAGCCGGTCTGGGATGGTGCGCAGTTCCAGCCACGGCTGATGCTGCCGCTGTCGCTGTCCTACGACCACAGGGCCATCAACGGCGCGGACGCGGCACGCTTCACGACCCTGCTGTCGAAGACTCTGGGGGACCTGAGGGAGCTGCTTCTCAGCCCTTAAGGGGCACGGTTACCGGGCAGGCGCCATCCTGGCGCAGGTCCGGGGACGCACCGGCAGCCAAGATCCTTGGAAAAATCCTTGATAAACATAAAATTAAGGACGTGGAAGGAGTCTGGCATACCGCATGCAGGTGACTGGGTGCGAGGCCGGTCAGCCCTCTGGAGCGGGTTGAAAGCGGGTGTGCTTTCCGGTCTCGCTCCTACGGAACCTGAGGAGGTGACCATGAAGCGTGCAACCAACCAGAGCCTGTTGTTTGAACTGACCCATGCGTCCGAGCAGTCACTGGTCGAAGACCTGCATCAGTACTTCGACTGGGCGTACCTGAACAACTGACAGAATCCCGTTACGTCAGCCCTCCCTGACCCCGGTTCCCGCCGGGGTTTTTTGTGCATCACCCGATGAACCATTATCCGATATCGGCAAAATCCATAAAGAAAGACCCATGGATGGGTTAAAGCGATAATCTCTGCCTGTTATCCTTTTAGGCAATCGTGCTATTGGATAACAGGTGCTTATTCCTGATGACTCTATCATCAAGCAACTCACCCCTGACCGACGCGCAGGCCCGCCAGCTCAATGAAGTGCTGGGCAACCTTGAAGGTCACCAGATTGACTGGCTCTCCGGATACCTTGCGGGCTGGCGTGCCGCCCAGACCGGCCAGCCCTCCGCCGGTGGCCAGGCGGCGGCTGCGAGCGCGGAGGCGCCTCGCTGACCGTGCTCTATGGCTCCCAGACCGGCAATGCCGAGGGCGTGGCCGAGATGCTCGGCGAGCAGGCGGTGCCCGGGGCATCAAGGCCACGGTCGTGGATATGGCGGATTACAAAGCGCGCCAGCTCAAGAGCGAGACCTTCGTGGCCGTGCTCGCGTCCACCCATGGTGAAGGCGACCTGCCGGACGGCGCCCTGGACTTCCACGAGTTCATGCATAGCCGCAAGGCGCCCGGGCTCAAGGGCGTTCATTACGGCGTGCTGGCGCTCGGCGACACCAGCTACGAACACTTCTGCCAGACCGGCAAGGACTTTGATGCACGCTTTGCGGAGCTGGGTGCCAGCCAGCTGGTGGAGCGGGTGGATTGCGACGTGGACTATGACGACGCCGCAGAGGCCTGGGTCAAGGCCATGCTGGATGCCATCGAGGCGAAGGCCGGGGCGACGGTCTCCGCCGGCAGTGGCCAGAGCACCGGCGGGGCGCCCGGCAAGTCCCAGTATGACCGCAAGAACCCCTTCCCGGCGCCGGTGCTTGAGAACCTGGTGCTCAACGGCCGTGGCTCCAACAAGGAGACGCGCCACATTGAGCTTTCCCTGGAGGATTCAGGCTGACCTACAGGCCCGGCGACGCGGTGGGCATCTACCCCCAGAACAACCCCAACCTGGTTGCGGCCATCATTGAAAAGCTGGGGCTGGACCCGGAAGAGACGGTGTCACTGGGCGAGACCCAGACCACGCTGTCCAAGGCGCTGATGCATTACCGTGAGATCACGGTGCTGACCAAGCCACTGATGGAACAGTGGGCGGCCTACAGCGGGGATGCGGAGCTGCAGAAACTGGTGGCCGATCACACGGGGCTGACCGACTGGATGCGCGGCCGTGACCTGCTGGACCTGATCGAAGCCTGGCCGGTGGAAAGTCTGGGTGCGGACACCCTTACGGGAATGCTGCGCAAGCTGCCACCCCGGCTCTACTCCATCGCCTCCAGTCAGGCGGCGGTGGATGAAGAGGTCCACATGACCGTGGCGGCCGTGCGCTACGAATCCCACAACCGGGAGCGAGAGGGTGTTGCCTCCACCTGGCTCTCCGACCGGCTGGAGGACGATGCCACGGTTCCGGTGTATATTGATCCGAATAAGAACTTCAAGCTTCCGGAAGATGATGATGCACCAGTTATCATGATCGGGCCGGGAACGGTGTGCGCCCTTCCGGGCGTTCATGCAGGTGCCGCGAGGAGCGTGGTGCCCGGGGCCGAACTGGCTGTTCTTCGGTGAGCAGCACTTCCACATGGATTTCCTCTATCAGAGTGAGTGGCTCGCATGGCGCCGGCAGGGACTGCTGGATCACTTCACCGTGGCCTTCTCCCTGGACCAGGAGGAGAAGGTCTATGTCCAGAACCGGATCCGCGACTATGCGACTGAGCTCTGGAGCTGGCTGCAGGACGGCGCCTACATCTACGTCTGCGGTGACGCGGACGCCATGGCGCCGGACGTGAACGAGGCCCTGATCGACGTGATTGAAGGCCCACGCAACAAGAGCCGTGACGAGGCCACCGAATACCTGCGGGATCTTGCCCGCGAGAAACGTTACCAACGGGATGTGTACTGATGGCCGATAAACTCCCAGAAGCCGAGATCATCAAGCGCGAGAGTCGCTACCTGCGGGGCACCATTGCGGAGAGCCTGGCGGATGAGGCCACGGGTGCCATCGCGGAAGCGGACACCAAGCTGACCAAGTTCCACGGCAGCTACCAGCAGGACGATCGCGATGTGCGAGACGAGCGCCGCAAGCAGAAGCTGGAGCCGCTGTACATGCACATGGTGCGCCTGCGCCTGCCCGGCGGTGTGCTTACGCCGACCCAGTGGCTGGGCCTGGACGAGGTGGCCGACGAGTGCGCCAACCACACCCTGCGGCTGACTACGCGCCAGACCTTCCAGTTCCACGGCGTGTTCAAGAACAAGATGCGGACCCTGATGCAGCGGGTGAATGCCCTCGGCATTGATTCCAAGGGCGCCTGCGGGGACGTGAACCGGAACGTTGTTTCCAACGTGAACCCGCACGAGTCACAGCTGCATGCCGAGATCCATCGTCTTTCCACCGAGATCAGCGAGCGGCTGATGTGGCGTTCCGGCGCCTATGCCGAGATCTGGCTGGGCGAGGAATGCGTGCATCGCGTAGGCGAGGAGGAAGAGCCCTTCTACAGCTACTACTACCTGCCACGTTCAAGATCGCGCTGGCGGTACCGCCGGAGAACGACGCGGATGTTCGCCAACGACATCGGCCTGATCGCCATTGTCGAGGGCGGCGAGCTGCGTGGGTTCAACATCGCGGTCGGCGGTGGCATGGGCACCACTTACGGTGAGCCGGAAACCTACCCGCGCCTGGGCGAGATCGCCGGGTTTCGTGCCGGCGGACCAGGCAGCGGATGCCTGCGTGGCGACTACCGCGATCCAGCGGGATCACGGCATGCGCACCAATCGCTCCCACGCGCGCTTCAAGTACACCATGGATGACCATGGCCTGGACTGGTTCCGCGAGAAGTTCACTGAGTACCACGGCCAGCCGATGGAAGAGGCC